>CAZSTV010000155.1:0-14164 GCA_964609665.1 uncultured Acidimicrobiaceae bacterium | reverse complement strand
CTTTACGCCCATCGCTTCAATATTAAAAGCCAGGGCGTGATGGTCATTGGCCCGAACCGGCTGTTCCTCGGCTACATCGAACAGGTGCTGCCATCGCTCGGCGAGGCCGGGGTGGAGATGGCCGTTCTGGCCGACCTCGTGTCAAACGTCAGAGTCACCGGTCGTGATGCAGCGGCGGGGGCCAGGATCAAGGGTGACCTGCGGATGGTCAACGTGGTCCGGCGTGCGGTCAAGGATCGAGAGCGGGCATTGCGCTCGGACCTGGTCGTCGGCATGGGCGTCCGTAAAATTCGGGTCCCGATGGCCGAGACGCAGCGCATCGTCGACGAAGCCCGCCGTCGCTACCGGACCCACAATGCCGCCAGGAAGTTCGTGGTCCAGTCGTTGTTTGAGGCGCTGGCCGAGTATCACCCGGACAAGCCCGCGGTGGAAGCCGTTCGTGAACAGCTGAGCGAGACCCCCGAGGTGCGAGAGGCGCTCGGGTGGATGTGGCCGGTGCTGACCCCGGCGCAGCTCTTGCATGATCTGTACGGGTCCGCAGCGTTGATCCGCTCCGCAGGCTCCAAGTTGGATGACGACGAGCGAGCGGCCCTGTACCGGCCGTGGGCGGATGAGAAGGACGCATCGTCAGTCGTGTGGACCGTCGATGATGTGCCGGTGCTCGACGAGGCCTACGAGATCCTCGGGGCTCGCCCGAAGAAGCGAGCCGAAGAGGCGGTCCGGACCTACGGTCACATCGTCGTTGATGAAGCGCAGGACCTTTCACCAATGCAGCTGCGCATGTTGACCCGGCGTTCGCTCAACGGTTCGATGACCATCGTTGGAGACATCGCCCAGTCAACCGGGGCCTGGGCCCACGGTGACTGGCAGGAGATTTTGGATCACCTGCCGGAGCGGCGTGAACCTCGCCGTTCGGAGCTGACGGTCGGCTACCGGATACCTGGCCCGGCGATGGACCTGGCCGCAAAGGTGCTGGTCAAGGCCGCCCCGGATCTGACCCCGCCGGTGGCGGTGCGGACCGAAGGTGACGTGCCGCTGTTTGTCCCGGTCGCCGACCCCGCTGACCGGATGGCTCGCCTGATTGCCACCGTGACAGAGGAGGCCGCGGGCTCTGGCATTGGCAACGTTGCCGTTGTCTGCCCCCAGTCGCTGTACCGAGAAGTGGTGGAGTCATTCGAGGCGGCAGGCGTCGCCATCGGCAGCGCGCCACGGGACGGCTTGGACCACCAGATCACCGCGGTGCCGGTCAACCTGGTCAAGGGCCTTGAAGTGGACGTAGCGGTGGTGGTTGAGCCCGACCTGATCGTGCAGGAAGAGCCGCAGGGATACCGCTCGCTCTACGTCGCCATGACCCGTGCGACGAAGCGAGTCGTGCTGCTCCACGCTCAGCCCCTGCCCCAGATTCTGCTCGACTAGGAGCCTTGGCTGGTTCGCGGTCGGCCGAAGCCGGTCACGGTGACGGTGCCCTCAACAAAGACGGTCTTGCCGCCGACGGTCGCGGTTTTCTGCGCAACGTCGACCTCGATGGTGACGTCGGCCGCCCCGGCCTCATCGCACTGTTCACGAACCTGTGTTGTCAGCAACTGAGTTGCGAGGTCGATTGCGGGTTCAAGGTCACCAAGATCACCGTCGACCTCCGGGAGGTGCACCCGGAACTGACCCTTTGTCGGTTGGCTCAACGTCGTCTGTCTGGAAATGCGCACCATGCCGATGGCAGCACCAACCGCGTTTGCCACCTCGGCGTGTTGCGGCACGTCGCTGCTGACATCGAGGAGCGCGGCAACGCCCGGATAGTAGGTGGCGGCCGATGCGCCGAGCCCGACGATTGCGGCCGTCGGCCCGATCTTGACCGAGGTGGCACCCTGGTGGCCGTCGATTGAGCGTTGCACCAGTTCGGACCGCACGGTCGAGGCCGGGAAACCGTCGATGGCGAGGGTGGTGGTCAGCACCGCCTCGGCGGAGCTTCGAATCAGCGTGTCGACCACCCACTGGGCGAACGCCTTCCCGTTTGGCCTGACCGGATTGCCGCCACCGTCCGCGGCGTCGGCCATGAGGTCGGCCGCTCGTGAGGACGCGGCGGCGTCCCAGTCGGTGTGGAGGCCGAGCACGTGGGCGGCGTCGGTCGGGGTGAACCCGGCGGTGGCGATGAGCCCTCGGGAAACCAGCGTCCGCAGCGCCGACAGCTCCAGGTTGGACGCCGCCAGTTTGTCGACCGGGTGCCAACCGTCGCCGATGGCATCGAGGATCTTCTGTTCCCGCTGATGCTGGGCGGTGCCGGACCGCCCGGTGGCTCTTGCAAACATGATGTCGTGCTCGCGGAAGGGGAAGTGCCTGGCGTTGAGGGTGCGATGGACTAGCTCTGGCTCCTCGGTCGCCAGCAAACAGAGCGGCGTGACTCGGCGAGGGCCGATGATCAACGCGCCGGCCGCGGCCCGGGGGTCCAGTTGGACCTCGCTGTCTCCGCCGAGCCCGAAGGTGAACATCTCGACCGCTTCCACCATTGTCTGGTGGCCGCCCACGGTGGCACCGCTGATGCTGACCGTCGGCCGCCCGTCGCTAAGAACGCCAACATCGGTCGTCGTGCCGCCAATGTCGGAAACGACCACCGTGTCTACGCCGGTCAGGTGTCCGGCTCCCAGCAGGCTGGCGGCCGGACCGGACAGGATGGTCTCGATCGGGCGGTGCTTTGCAAACGCGGCGGACACCAGCGATCCGTCCCCCCGAACGATCATGAGCGGCGCGTTGATGTTGCGCTCGGCAAGGATCGTTTCGGCGGCCTGACAGAGCTCTGCGATGAGGCCGATCAGTTTGGCGTTCAACAGGCACGTCAGCGCCCGTTTCGGGCCGTTGAGTTTTGCGGACAGCTCATGGCCGCACGCCACCGGTTTGCCAAGCGCGACCAGCGCGTCGCGTGCGGCAAGCTCATGGGCGGGGTTGCGCACGCTGAACTGTCCGGCGACGGCGAACGCATCAACCCGATCTTCCGCCGCCAGTTCGGTCGCCGCTGCGACCAGTGCGTCGAGCTCTAGCGGGGCGCTCTCAGCGCCGAGCGAATCGTGTCCGCCCTGGACCATGATGACCGGCGCATCGCCGAGGCCTTCCTGCAGGCCGCCCCGTTCCAGTTCGGCGTCGGTGAACCCGATGAAGACCAGCGCCACCCGGCCGCCGACCCCTTCTACGAGGGCGTTGGTGGCCAGGGTGGTCGACAGCGACACGAGGGAGATGGCGTCCGGGCCGATGCCGCCACTCAGGATCTGATCGAGCGATTCGGCAATGCCGACCGAGAGGTCAACTCTGGTCCTGGCTTTGGCAGTGGCGATAACACCGGACTCATCGTTGTAGAGCACCGCATCGGTATAGGTGCCGCCGGTGTCTATGCCGATACGCATTTGTTTACCGCAACCCAACCAGTTCCAAGGCCCAGTTGGTGACCTGCGCGCCGAAGAAGATGCCGAAGAGCGTGCCTCCGACGAGGAACACGCCACCGAGGACCAGGTAGGACGTCGGCACCGAGCCCTCTTCTGGAATTCCTGGAATCTTGCGTCGCATCCAGCGGACGAGGAAGTTGTCCGGCTTGATCAGGTTGAGACCGACCATGATGGCGACCAGCCCCGGACCGGGGATGACAAGCATGACGATGCCAGCGGCGATGAGCAGCACACCGAAGACCACCTGGATGAGCCGCTTGACGCCATGGCGTTCCTCATCGGGCGAGACGCCCGGCTGTAGGTCGTCGTATTCGATATCCATAGTGCCCTTGGAGTGTACGCCCTGATCAGGTTCCGGCCAGTTCAGCAACGACTGGGGCGAACGCTTCGTACTGGTCTTGCCCAACCACCACGTAGCTGAACCCGAGTTGTTCCCGGCGTTTGCGCAGGTCCTCGGCAATCTGGGCTGGGTTGCCGACCAGGGCCAGCGGTGACTCAAGGCCCTCTTCGACGGTCATGCCGACCCCGGCCGCCAACGCCTCGGCGGTGCCCTGTCGATCATCGGTGACGGTCACAAAGAAGGTGCGGACCTGCAGCTCGATGTCGTCGAAACGATCACCGGCGCCCTCTTTCACCCAACTCAATTTCTCGGCGTAGCGGGCGGCAGTTGCGTCGCTGCCAATCTCGGGGGTGATGGCGCCCGCCGACAGGTTGGGGTTGATCCCGACGATGTCCGCGTGCTTGCCTGCGAGACGCAGGAAGCGGGGACCGCCGCCACCGATGAGGAACGGCGGGTGCGGCTTCTGGACCGGCTTTGGCGTTGAGTTGAGGTTGGCGATTTGGTAGTGGTCACCCTCGTAGCTGAAGGCCTCATCGCCGAAGAGACCTTTGAGCACATCGATGGCTTCCACCATCCGCTCAATTCTCAGTCCCGGTCGGTCGTAGGTCATGCCGGCCTCGGTGTAGTCGGTGACCATCCAGCCGGCGCCGATGCCAAGCTCGAGGCGTCCGTCGGTGAGCAGGTCGAGTGTGGCCGCTTCTTTGGCGAACACGACCGGGTGGCGATAGTCGTTGCACCAGACCAGAGCGCCGATGCGCAGCCGTTCGCTGGCATCCGCAGCGGCCATCAATGCAACCGCCGGGGCCAGCTGATCATCGAAGTGGTCCGGCATGGTGACGGTGCTGTAGCCAAGATCATCGATCTTGCGAATGAGTTCCACCCATTCCGTGCGCGAAGAAGCGGTCTTGGTTTGCACGCCGAAGCGGAAGGGACGAGTCATAGGTGGATTCTAGACAACTCGATCGACCGGTCAGCGGTGCTACCGTGCCTCGCTGTGTGGGTCCTGATCTCTCTTGCTGCCGGTACGTTGCAGACCGTTCGCAACGGACTTGCTCGCAGCCTCTCCGGTGTACTGCCAGCATCGCTGTTGAGCTGGTCGCGGTTCGCGTTCAACCTGCCGTTCGCGACCGCCCTCATCGCTGTGGTGTACCTCTTCGGGGCCGACGGGGCGCCGACGCTGTCTGCGAAGTTCTTCCTGCTCGGACTCATCGGGGGCATCGGCCAGCTGCTCGGCAACGTGGCGCTGATCCGGTCGTTCAAGCTGGCGACCTTTGCCCAGGCCATCGTGGTCCACAAGCTCGAGGTGGCGCTTGCCGCGATCACCGGGTTCCTTTTCTTCAGCCAGAGTCCAGCGGTGCTCGGTTGGGTCGGCATCTTCGTCAGTGCGTTTGGCGTTGCGATGATCGGTCGGGCATCGGCCGAAGCTCGGGAGCCGGGCTCAAAGTTGGTGTGGGGAGACCTGCTGGCCGCCAACCGCGGCACCGGACTGGCACTGTTGTCGGCTGCGCTGCTGGTGGTCGCCGGGTTCGGAATCCAGCAGGCCACAAAGGAACTTGTCGAGATCAACCCCGCAATCGACGGCACGTTCGGCCTTGCGGCGACCACGCTGTTCCACGTCACCTGGATGGAGGTGGCCATACTTACCGCGTGGCTCCTCATCGCCGAGCGTGACGCATTCGCTCTGGTGCCGCAACACCTGCCGCGGCTCGCTGGCATCGGGTTTGCCAGCTTCGCTGGCAGCCTCGGCTGGTTCTGGGCGTTTTCGTTGAGCTTCGTTGCGTTCGTGAAAGCGGTCGGACAGATCGAGTCGGTCCTATCGGTGCTGCTCGCCATCTACCTCTGGAAAGAACAGAAGACCCGGGACCAGCTGCCCGGCATCGCCATGACGATTGTCGGGATCTTCCTGATCGTCTTGAGCTGACTCAGTCTTAGTCGGCAATGGCGTTCAACGACTCAAAGTCTTGCGCGCCAGCGTCCTCCAGCGTTGCGACCCAGGTCTCAAGGTCTACTGGCCGAAGGTCAGCGGCGAATTCCCGCAGCGCGGCTTCTCCACCAACATTGGAAATGACCCCCACCGCCTGGCCGGACGGCAGCGTCCACACCAAGCCCGCGACCTGATCACCTGACTCCGGGGACTGCTCGGGGAACCGGAGGATGTAGCCGGGATGGCCGTCGACCGTGGTCTCGGTGAGTACACCGCCCAACGCTCCGATCGACAGCAGCGCGTTCTCCTGGCTCGCGCTGAGGGTCACAAGATTGAAGCCGAGGCCGCCGATCGGCTCGTCGTGATCGGTCGGTTCGGTGTGGTCGTCCGGTGGCCGGAAGTGGGCGAGGGAGCTCACCGCCACGGCCCCCAGGTCCGAAATGGTGGCGAGAACTTCTCGTTCACCTGTCGGAGCGAAGCGAAGTTCGCCACCGACAATCGACGTCGCTTCGACCACGTCAGTGAGCTGCGCGGAGTCCTCAACGGTGTATTCGATCCACGAATCGGCGCCCACCTTTTCGGACACCACACCCGTACCTTCGAAGCGTTCCCTGGTCAGCGTTCGATCTCCGACGCTGAAGTCAACCGTGGGCTGGATGGGGTCCGGCTCGGTGGAGGTCAGGGTGATGAGGGAGATCATGTCGAAGCCGTCTTCGATCCGTCGTCCGATCACAATCCCGGAACCACTGTTGTCCTCCGGCTCAGTCGAATAGAACGTTGTTCCATCGCCAAGGTCGATGTCCGCGGGCGGCAGGAAGTACACCGGTTCTCCCGCCTCGGCCAGTTGGTCGACCGGTGAGGGACCGGTCGTCGTCAGATCTGACCCGATCGTGAAGAACAGGCCGCCGCCGACCAGCAACAGGATGAGCGCCGCCGCAGACAACCACGGCAGCCGAGATTCGGTTGCGACAACCTCAGCTGGCCGTTCAATATTGTTCAGCCGTTGGGTGATCTCCAGAAATCCGTCTTCAGGTTCGGCCGTTGTTTGATCGCCTACCGAGCGGAGCGTGTCTGACACTCGGTTCTCGAAGTCCACGTCCCGTCTCCTCATCGTCCCACCTCCTTCTGTAGTTGTTTGAGGCCTCGGTGAATCAGTGACTTCACCGTGCCGAGCCGTTCGTCCATGACGTCAGCTACGGCTTGCAGCGACAGGTCCTCGTAGAAGCGCAACACCAACGCCGTGCGTTGTTTCGGCGAGAGGACCTCCAGCGCGTGCCAGGTCTCATCGAGTTCCGGGGGAAGCGCAACCGCTTCCCGCCGTCCGCCGACCACCTCGATCTTGCCCCGCTCGACCGCATGGCGGCGCTGCACCGAATAGCAGTTGTTTGTCACGATGCGACGCAGGTACGCCCTGGGGCTGTCGACGGCGTGACGATGCTGGTACAGCGAAATGAACGCATCCTGCACGGCCTCTTCGGCCAGCGCGGTGGAGCCGGTGATGAGGCGGGCCAGGCGCAACATGGGAAGGTGCTCAGCCCGATAGAGGCGTTCAAGGTCCTCCGTGGTCTTGAGCGGCCCAGCCTGGGCCTCGTCGATCTTCATCACCTACTTGGATGAACGGAGGCCCAAAAAGGTTGCATCGTTGCGTTGATGAGTATGTCCGGACCGGTGCAAAACGTCTGGCGACTTATCCCGCCGCGGCCCACAGCTCGTCACCGGGACGAATGACAGCGGCATCGGTAACGTCGGCGAGACCAAGTACGAAGCCACGCATGCCGTGCTCCAGAAAGGCCCGATTCGGGGCCACCTCTTCGTCGCTGGCGTCCTGATCGTTCAGCAGGTACTTGGTGAACGGCACGCAGGGTTTTGCGACCGCCGCCGGTTCGAGGTCGATGACCGAACCCTCATCGCCAGAGCGAATTTGGATCCCGCCTGCGAGCTCGTCCTCGGTGATGATGCGGTCACATTCGACGATGATGTTCTCCGCAGCGCAGCCGACGGGGACGCCACCGAACCGGTCAGCCATGGCTGCGTAGTGGCCGGTGAATCCAACCGACAGCAGCCGCTTCGGCTTGAACGTGGTCATCTTCGGGTTGAGCCGATGATGGTGGTTCAAGACGGCCCGGCCGTCGCACCAGCCGACGACGCCGTCCGCTCCAAGGTGGAGTTCGGAGGCGTCGACGATGTCAGCGTCGTTGTAGCGCTTGTCCTGGATGAGGCCGCGAGCGCTGACCTGACATTTGATAATCGTGCCAAGGAGAATCGCGTTCATGGACCCGAGTCTAGAGCGGTCGGTCAACCGCCAAGCCCGAGGCCGGCCAGGCCGCTTTGGATGACCACCACGCAACCGCTGACGGTGTCGACCACCGCGGGATCATCAGGATCGAGTCCCACCGCGGTTGCCAGGATCGGCACAACGGCATTGGGGTCGGGGTTCGACGGGTCCATGCCGGATCCGAGCAGAGCGCCGGCCAAGGCGGGGAACGTGAGGTCTTCCACGTCGTAGCCGTCATCTCGAACGCACTGTGAGAATGAGACCAGCGCGTCGGCAAAGGACTGGCTCCCCAAGATGCCCGCCAGCGAACCGGCCAGGCCCCCTTCGAGTGATCCCTCGCACGACAGGAGCGCCTGCTGCACCGCCGGATCTGTCGGATCGACCGATGACACCAGCGGCCCGAGATCGATCCGGCCGTCTGCGCTGACCGCCAGGTCTGGCGCGTCCACGCCAGCGTCTCGAACGCACTGGGAGAACGCTGCAGCCGATGCCTCGGCCGCCTCAATATCTGCGGGGTCAGCGGTGGTGCCTACGGCCTCGCCGGTCGATGACTCCGCTGTTTCGGTTTTGGCGGTGGCGTCGACCGAGTCGGCGTCGGTCGAGTCGGCTTCAGCCGCTTCGGATTCGGACGCTTCGGATGTCGAGGACGTGGTGCTGTCCGATAGGTCGGCGGCGTCGCTGTCGGCGTCGCCACCACAGCCGGTTGCCAGGACTACGGCGATGGCCGCCATGGCAAGGGAACGGCCAAATCGCAGACGGAGTGGAGAACCGAGTGGAGACATTTCGCCGATGGTAGCCAGCGGGTCTGCTCAAGACTGGGCGGGTGCCCGGGTTGGCTGTCTGATTGGGGAATTAGGCTGAGGTGGTGTCAGCAGCATCCCCAGCGCAGGCGGAGGACCTCTTTGATGGCTTCAGTCGGCCGGCAAAGGAGTGGTTTCAGACCACGTTCCCTGCGCCAACGCCGCCCCAAACCCAGGGCTGGCCTCGCATCGCCGCTGGCGACCACACGCTGATCCTGGCCCCGACCGGGTCTGGCAAGACCCTCACCGCGTTCTTCTGGGGCCTCGACAAGCTCAGCACCGCCCCGCCTCCGGAGGACAAGAACCGGCGGACCAGAATTCTGTACATCTCGCCGCTGCGGGCGCTCGCGGTTGACGTTGAGAAGAACCTCCGGGCCCCGCTCCAGGGTGTTCGCCTTGCAGCAGAGCGCCTCGGAGAACCGTTCTACGAACCTCGGGTGGCGCTGCGGACCGGTGACACCTCGGCCGAGGAACGTCGCCAGCTGGCCAGAGACCCTGCTGACCTGCTGATCACCACCCCGGAATCGCTCTACCTGATGCTGACCTCCAAGGTCAGAGAGACCCTGGCCGGGGTCGAGACCATCATCATCGACGAGATCCACGCCCTGGCCGCCACCAAGCGTGGGTCGCACATGGCCATCAGCCTTGAGCGTTTGCAGCGGCTGACCGACAAACCGGCCCAGCGGATTGGGCTTTCGGCAACCCAGCGTCCGCTTGAAGAGATCGCCCGGTTCCTCGGCGGGTTTGAGGAGGGGCGTCCCCGGCCGGTCACCATTGTCGACACCGGCATCTCCAAGCAGCTTGACGTCGAGGTCATCGTTCCCGTCGAAGATATGGGACGCCTCGGCGAGGTCATCACCGATGAGCCGGTCTCCGGCCCGGCCGCCGGTGGTCCGGCCCGTCGCAGCATCTGGCCGTCAATGCATCCTCGACTCCTGGAGCTGGTGCAGGAGAACCGGTCAACCATTGTCTTTGTCAACGCCCGCCGACTGGCGGAACGCCTGGCCACCCGGCTCAACGAGTTGGCGGTGGAGGGGGAGAACCGTTCAGCCGAGGCGGAAGGTCGGCCACCGGAACCCGGCAAGGAACTGGTGCTCGCCCACCACGGGTCGCTCAGCCGGGAGCAGCGGCTCAACATTGAGGACCAACTGAAGCAGGGCGTGCTCAAGGGTCTGGTCGCCACCTCGTCCCTGGAGCTCGGTATAGACATGGGCGCGGTGGATCTGGTGGTTCAGGTCGAGTCGCCGGGAGCGGTCAGCCGCGGTCTGCAGCGGGTCGGTCGCGCTGGCCACCAGGTCGGCGCACCGAGCCGGGCCAAGTTCTTCCCAAAGCACCGGGCGGACCTTGTAGAAGCGGCGGTCGTCGTTGACCGGATGCACAACGGGCTGATCGAGGAGACCCACTACCCCCGTAACCCGCTCGACGTTCTGGCGCAGCAGATCGTTGCGGCCTGCGCGCTTGAGGACTGGTCGGTCGACGACCTGCTGGCGCTCATGCGCGGCGCCGCAAACTACGCCGAGCTGTCCGATGATGCCTTCAGCGCCACGCTCGACCTGTTGGCAGGCCGCTACCCGTCGGATGAATTCGCCGAGCTGCGGCCCCGCATTATCTGGGATCGTGTGGAAGGTGTTGTACGCGGTCGGCCGGGTGCGCAACGCCTTGCGGTGACCAGCGGTGGCACCATCCCCGATCGGGGCCTCTACGGCGTCTTCCTGCCCGATGGCACGCGGGTTGGCGAGCTGGACGAGGAGATGGTGTACGAGTCCCGGCCGGGGGAGACGTTCCTGCTTGGAGCCAGCACGTGGCGCATTCAAGACATCACCCATGAACGGGTGGTGGTCACCCCGGCGCCGGGCCAGCCGGGCAAAATGCCGTTCTGGCACGGCGACGGTCCCGGCAGACCCCTTGAGCTTGGCCGGGCGATGGGAGCGTTCGTTCGCGAGGTCTCCGCGCTGGACAAGCCCGCGGCGATGGACCGGCTGCGGGACCGCCATGGGCTCGATGAGTTGGCAGCAACCAACCTGCTGTTGTTCCTCGACGAGCAGGTCGAAGCAACCGGGCGAGTCCCCGATGACAAGACCATCGTCGTCGAGCGTTTCCGTGACGAGATCGGGGATTGGCGCATCTGCGTGCTCAGCCCGTTCGGGGCCCAGGTCCACGCCCCCTGGGGAATGGCGCTGCAGTACCGCCTGGCCGAGCAGTGGGGGTGGGATGTCGAGTTGATGTGGAGCGATGACGGCATCGTCATCCGGCTTCCCGAAGCGGTTGACCAGCTCCCACTCGACGAGCTGCTGGTAGACCCCGATGAGCTCGACGAGTTGCTCGTCACCCAGCTGCCGCAAACCGCCATGTTCGCCGCCCGCTTCAGGGAGTGCTCCGCACGGGCACTGCTGCTGCCGAGGCGCCGCCCCGACCGGCGAACCCCGCTGTGGCAGCAACGGCAAAAAGCGGCAGACCTGCTGGCGGTCGCGGCCAAGTATCCCAGCTTTCCCATGCTGCTGGAGGCCAGCCGGGAGTGCGTGAACGACGTCTTTGACGTGCCGGCGCTGCGCCAGGTGCTGACCGAGCTTCGCAGCCGCAAGGTCAAGATGGTCCCGGTCGACACGCAGACGGCATCGCCATTCGCCCAGTCGCTGCTCTTCGGGTGGATCGCTCAGTACATGTACGAGGGCGACGCGCCGCTTGCCGAACGACGAGCCGCGGCGCTGTCACTCGACAGGGAGCTGTTGCGGGATCTGCTCGGCGCCGAAGAGTTGCGGGAGCTGCTGGACCCCGAGGTCCTGGCCGCGCTGGAAGCCGAGCTGCAGCGGACCGCGGAGAACTGGCGGGCCAAGAACGTTGATCAGGTGGAGGACCTGTTGCGCTGGCTCGGTCCACTGACCGTTGCCGACGTTGCGGATCGCACCGTCGACATTGACGCCGAGGCGGCCGTGCGCCAACTCCTCGAAGAGCGACGCATCATCGAGGTGGCAAGCTTCCGTGGCGACGAGGCCAAGATGGTGGCCGCGGCCGAGGACGCGTCGCGGCTGCGAGACGCGCTCGGGGTTGCACTGCCACCGGGTCTCCCCGCAGCGTTCACCGATTCGGTTGAGGACCCCCTGCAAGATTTGGTCTCTCGCTATGCCAGAACCCACGGGCCGTTCCTCACCCACGAGTTGGCGGCCAACCTGGGCCTTGAGCCGCACCGTGCCATCCAGGGATTGGAAGAACTGGAGCGGCAGGGACGGGTGGTTCGGGGCGAGTTCCGTCCCGACGGCATTGAGCGAGAGTGGTGCCATAACGATGTTCTGCGGGTGCTCCGGCGCCGGTCGCTCGCCGCGCTGCGCAAAGAGGTGGAGCCGGTTGAACAGGATGTGTTGGCCCGGTTTGTTCCATCCTGGCAGCACGTTGGTTCCAAGCTCCGTTCCGTTGACGGTCTGGCCGAAGTGCTGACCACCTTGCAGGGCGCTGCGCTTCCGGCCTCCGCGCTTGAGTCCGACATCCTGCCTGCCCGCATCGATGGCTATCTCCCATCGGACCTGGACACGCTGATGACAGCGGGAGAGGTGGTCTGGGTTGGCGCGGGTGCGCTCGGCACCGGAGATGGTCGGGTGCGGCTGGTGTGGCGTGATCAGGTCGGTGCGCTGATCCCGTCAAACGGTCACCCGGACGCCGATACGGCAGATGAGACCGACGACGATGACGAACGGCCGAAGGCGCCGATTCACGATGCACTGCGGGCACACCTGTCGGCCAGAGGGGCCTCGTTCTGGCCCGACCTGGTCACCGCAGCACAGAACGCGGACTGCGACTATTCCGATCAGGCGGTGTTGAGCGCGCTGTGGGATTTGGTGTGGGCCGGTGAGGTCACCAACGACTCGCTGACACCGCTGCGGGCGTTGGTGTCCGGCCTCACACCGAAGAAGTCATCGGGGCGTTCCGGGGGTCGAGCACGTCGTCCGAACATGCGGGCGCTGTCTCGCCTCGGCCCGGCATCGGGCACGGGCCGGTGGGCGTTGGTGAGCGACCTGCGGGGAGGCGCCGCCTCAATTGTCACCCCGACCGAGGCCGCAACGGGACGGGCCCTGCAGCTGCTTGAACGCTACGGGGTGCTGACCAGGGAGATGGCGCTGGCCGAAGGTGCCGAGGGCGGCTTCGCCGGTGTCTACCCCATCCTCAAAGAGATGGAGGACCGGGGCCAGGTCCGTCGGGGGTACTTCGTCACCGGCCTGGGGGCGGCGCAGTTTGCCTTGCCCGGCGCGGTTGACCGGCTCCGCGATGAACGTCAGGACACCCTGCCCGATGAGCCGCCGCCGCTGCTGACCCTTACCGCGGTCGACCCCGCTCAGCCCTACGGCGCTGCAATCCCGTGGCCCGAGACCGGCGGCCGTCCCGCCCGCTCGACCGGGGCCTACGTGGTGCTTCGCAACGGCATTCCGCTGGTGTATCTCCACCGTGGTGGTCGCAGCCTCACCGTCTTCGACGGAGCGGCGCAGGACACAGGCTGGGTGGCTGAGCTGATCCATCTCGTCGCCTCAAAGCGGGTCCGCTCTTTGTTTATTCAAAATGTCAACGGTGACCCGTCGTCCGAGCATCCGGAGATCTTGGAGACGCTCCTGGCCCACGGATTCAAGCCGGGATACAAAGGCCCGACCTACCGTCGCTGACGCCGACCCCTAGGGCAGGGGAGCGAAGTCGGTGATGGCGTATTCAATCTCATCGTCGTCGGCCGGGGATGGATCGAGGATGGCGGTGACCGGGTATCCGAGCTGGGGGTGGAACGCCAACTCGACATGATCGCCCGCCATGAGAGGCTCGATGGCATTGAACATTTCCTCCACCCGTAGTGGGTAGACCTCCGACGCTTCGACCGACACGGCGGTCACCAAGCCCTGTTCCACCGTCACCTCTATGGGCCCCTGCACGTCGCAGAAGCAACGCACGTCGACGGTTGCCGTGTAGCTGGTGATGCCGGACTCTTGCCACTGGACCCGGGCATCGTTGAGCGCTTCAACGCCGCCAGTGGTCAAAGGAAAGGCGCCGGGGGTGAAAGCGGTGACGTCAATCCACCGCTCGACGCTTCGGTCAGAAGCGAAGAAGCTGGTGATGAACCCGTACGTCGGGTCAAAGCCGATGTCACCTTCCACCGCTCCCGCGGCGTCGGCTGCAAGATCGAACAGCTGGTTGATGTCGGCAACGTCGTCGAGCGAAACGTCGCAGTGACGAAAGACGTCGCGGGCTTGCACTACCGCACCGTCGGCAACGACCACACGAACCGCTCCAGCCCCACAGGCCGAGCCGTCAGTGTCACGGCTTCCCGTGGAGGTGGTGAAGGTGTAGGACGGTGGCGCCGTCGTTTCCCACTTGGCTTTGGCCGTCGCTATCCGGTCGAGGGTCTCCGGTGACCCAGCGGCTTCG
>CAZSTV010000154.1:0-14181 GCA_964609665.1 uncultured Acidimicrobiaceae bacterium | reverse complement strand
CTCAGGAGTACCAGGAGCACTTCGGCGAGCATGCCTTCGACGAAGAGGGCAACTACATCGGCCCGACCGAGGTAGATCCCGCAACCGAGGCCGCCTGGGCCGAGTACTACGAAGAGCTTGAGAACGGTGGCACCCCGGGAGACGGCAACCCCGCTCCCGAGCCCCCGGCCGGTGCGCCCGTAGGTGCGCCATCAGGCGCAATGGCCGAGGCACTCGCCCCGGTAGCTGAAGCTGCAGCCGCTGAGGCTGAGGTGGAAGCAGCGCCCGCAGCGGAGGCTGCACCTGAGGCTCCGGCCGAAGAGGCACCGCCGGCCGAGTAGGCCACTTTCACTCAAAACTGAAATACATCCGTTCAATGACCACCGGCTCCGGCCGGTGGTCATTGTCGTTTTCTTGCTCGGAAATCGTCGAATAACGAACTTTTTCCTAAGTGAGCCCCCGTACGCGCCGACGAACAACCTAAGTACGAGCGCGCAGTCTCCCGACTGCACCAAACCCAGGAGAGTGTCGTGAACTCACGACGGACGGTGATCCTTATTGTTGCGGTAGTAGTTGGAGCTCTGGCTGCGGTCGGACTCCTCAACTACGTCAAAAACGCCGAGACATCGGCAGGCGAGGACGCAGCGCCGGTTCAGATGTGGGTGGTGAAGCAGACCATTCCAAAGGGAACGCCGGTTGAAACGGCGATTGAGGGCCAGCTCATTGCCCTTGAGGAAACCGCTGCGAAGTACCGTCCGGCAACGGCTGTGGTTGAACCTGCCACCGATCTCGCCGGCCTGGTCGCCATCACTGACCTGCCGGTCGACATGCCCGTTCTGACCGGGAGCTTCGTCTCCCCGAGGATCATCGACACCGGCATCACCGACCGGCTCGAAGAGCGTGGCTTGGTCACCGTGACGTTCAACGTCGACCAGACCCGAGGCGCTGCCTACCTCATCGAACCGGGCGACTTCGTCAACGTGTTCGTCGAGCGTGACTGGGACACCCCGTTCTTCGAAGAGGACCCGCCGGTCGAGCTGACCGATGCGGCCACCGCCGAACTGCTGGCCGAGCTTGAGAAGTACGACACGGTTCGTCCGCTGCTCACCGACCTCTACCCGGTCGACTCACGGGTTGTGTACCAGAAGGCCGAAGTCCTCGCCGTCGGCGACAGCCTGGTGCCGGACCTCGGGCAGACCGTTGAGGACACCGAGGCCGAGGCCCAGTCCGCCGTTAGCGAAGGTCTTGTCACCCTGGCGGTTCCGCCAGAGGCTGCACAGGTCATCCTCGCCGTCGGTCGCGACAACATCTACCTCTCGCTGGTGCCGGATGACTACGAGCCACGACCCATCACCCCGCTCGACCCCACCAGCCAGGTCCTGCCCGGCGAGGTCGAAGGTCGCCTGACTCCCTACGACGGCCACGACACCGACAACCCGGCGCAGGCTGCAAGCGAGCTGCTGTTCTCCGACAGCGAAGATCGCATCGGTGTGACCCCGGGCTCCGGCTCGAGCAGTGACTCCGGCACCGTCGTCCCCACCACTCCCGTCGTCCCCAGCGATGACGAAGCGGATACGGGCGAGGACGAAGAAGGCAACACAACCGACGACGCTGACGACCCCAACGTGCCAGACGCAGAAGGCCTCTGATGACCCAAGACTTCGACTTCTCGAACTTCGAATCGTTTGATTCCGATATCACAACCGAACATCAGGAATATGAACCTGAGCATCGACTGGCCGGTGGTTCCGCCCTGGCTGTCGTCGATGGCGATCAGGCGGTCAGCGATTATCTGGCCGGGCTGTTCGAAGGCACGGTTGAGCGAGCGTCGAGTCTTGGCGAGATGGAGACCAAGCTCGGTCTGACCTCATGGGTTGTCGTGCTCGGACCGTCATGTAGCGAGCCGTCAGACCTGGCGATCATCGAGCAGTGGGGACGTACCCATCCCAACGTCGCCACGGTCTTGGTGACCTCCGAACTGTCGACACAGCTACTTCACAAAGCGCTGCGGGCCGGTGTGAAAGATGTGCTTTCCGCCCCGATCGATCAGGAACTGCTGGTCGAGACCGTTGGCCGCATCGCTGAGAGTCTTCCGGGTGGCAGCGAAGCATCGCTGGCCCCTGGCGGGGCAACTCCTGAAACCGCACCGCTTGCCGATGGCGAGCGCGGCCGGGTCATCAGCGTGTTCTCCACCAAGGGCGGTTCCGGCAAGTCGGTAACCGCAACGAACCTTGGTGTCATTCTGGCAAAGCAGTCATCGAAGCCGGTGGTGATCCTCGACGGTCACATGCAGTTCGGCGACGTTGCGGTCATGCTCAAGCTGCAGCCCCAGCACACTGCGATCGACGCGATTGCTCAGCTCGATGACCTCGATCCTTCAATGATCGAGTCATTCATGACGGTCCACGAGCCAAGCGGCCTCTATGTTCTCCCGGCTCCGTTGGAGCCGACTTTTGCCGATCAGATTTCCGGCGAACAGATCTCCCGGCTCATCGAGGCCATTCGGGGATTCGCCGGTCACGTGATCGTCGATCTGCCCGCCATCTTCAACGAGGTCGTGCTCAGCGTGCTCGAAGGAGCGGACGAGATTGTCCTGGTTGCGGGGCTCGACATTCCAAACATCAAGAACGTGAAGATCGGTCTCAGCACGCTGCAGTTGCTCAGCGTGCCGAAGGAACGGATCCACCTGGTCCTCAACCGGTCGAACTCCAAGGTGAAATTGGATGTCTCGGAAGTGGAGCGGACCCTCGGTGTCCCGGCGGCCGCCCATGTGCCGTCAGACGTGGTGGTACCGATTTCAGTCAACAAGGGGTCCCCGGTCGTGTTGTCGGCCCCCAAATCGGGCCCGGCCCGTGCTTTTGAATTGCTCGCCGCTCGTTTCGAGACCGGTGAAGCAGCCGAAGCCAGCTCGCAATCGGGCCGGCGCAAATTCTTTGGATGATCAGACAGGAGAAATAGGCGATGTCTCTGTATCAGCGTCTTCAAGAGGGCACCGACGCAGCCCCAAGTGATCTTGGTCGAAATAACGCGCTGGACGAGCTGCGGCACCGTGTGCACGGCTCGCTCATCGAGGAACTCGGACCGATCCTTTACGACAAGAGGCTGTCCGAGGACGAGCTTCGAAAGAAGGTCCACGACGCGCTGCAGGCAGCGCTCGCCCAGGAGCGGACCCCGCTCTCAGCGGTGGATCGTACGCAGCTCATCCAGGACGTCTCCGATGACATCCTCGGCTACGGACCGATCGACAAGTTGCTCCGAGACGAAGATGTCTCGGAAATCATGTGCAACGGCCCGGAGCAGATCTTCGTCGAGCGGTCAGGCAAACTGTCGCTCGAGGATGTGAGCTTCGCCGATGAAATGCACCTGCGACGGATCATCGACAAGATCGTGGCCCAGGTCGGACGCCGCATCGACGAATCGTCGCCGCTGTGTGATGCCCGCCTCGCTGATGGCTCTCGTGTCAACGCCGTGGTGTCGCCGCTCGCAGTCGGCGGACCGTTCCTCACCATTCGAAAGTTCGCAGCAGACCCGCTTCGCATCGATGACCTGATTCGCTTCGGCACCCTCAGCGTGCACTCGGCCCGGTTCCTCCAGGCCTGCATCGTTGGCAAGCTCAATGTGCTTGTCAGCGGAGGTACCGGTACCGGTAAGACCACCACCCTCAACGTGCTGTCCGGCTTCATCCCCGACGGCGAGCGCATCGTCACCGTTGAGGACGCCAAGGAACTCCAGCTCAACCAGGAGCACGTGCTCTCGCTCGAAACCCGCCCACCGAACATTGAGGGCAAGGGCGAGATCACCATTCGAGACCTGGTGAAGAACAGTCTGCGTATGCGTCCCGACCGCATCGTCGTTGGCGAGTGTCGTTCCGGCGAAGCCCTCGACATGCTCCAGGCGATGAACACCGGTCACGACGGTTCGCTGACCACGCTTCACGCCAACAGCCCCCGTGACACGATGAGCCGTCTGGAGACCCTGGTCCTCATGGCCGGCTATGACTTGCCGGTGCGGGCCATCCGAGAGCAGATCTCCTCCGCGGTTGACTGCGTCGTACAACTGCAGCGTCTACGTGACGGCACCCGTCGTATCACTCACATCACCGAGGTCGACAGCATGGAGGGTGACATCATCACCCTGCAGGACATCTTCATGTTTGACTTCAGTGCCGGTGTTGACGATCAGGGCCGGTTCCGTGGCCAGTTGAAGCCGACTGGGGTCCGCCCCCGGTTTGCCGAGAAGCTTGCCGACAACGGCATCAAGCTCGGTCCCGAGATGTTCGCCCCGAACGCCGCGGGCGAACCACAGAAGAAGGGTCCCCAACGACGATGAGAAAAGTCGTCCTGGCGGTTCTTGCCGCATCGACGGTTCTGATGATGGCCGTTGCGGCGAACGCCGCAGCAGCTCAGGATTCGGAGTCCAGCGCAGCGAACTCGGTTATTGCCGGGGTCGACGCCAGGACCTCTGACGTTGAGATCACCGTTCTCAGCACCGATTACTCGACCAGCGCGTCGGATATCGAGGTCATCGAAAGCGGCGAGTCCGTATCGGTGTCATCGGTGGAGACTGCACGCTCGGCCGATCGCCTGACCGAGATTGTCTACGTCCTCGACATTGACAGCCGGACCATGGTCGACGGTGCGCTTCGTAGCGTGGCCGCAGAGATTGTGGATTCGGTCAACGCACTTCCTTCCGACGTCGAGGTAGCTCTCGTCACCGCCGGACGGGAAGCAGCGATTCAAACCAGGCTCACCACCGACCGTGCTCGGTTCGAGGTTGACCTGCAGGCCATCACCGCCGACCAGGGCGCCGCCCTGTACGACGGCATCGCCCTCGCAGGCGAAGCGCTTAGTGGTGACCCGGGCAGCGTTGGCTCCGTGATTCTGGTGTCCGCCGGATCGGACACCGCTTCTGCTGGCACCATCGGTGCGGCGAAGGCGGCCCTGGTCCAAAAGGGCGCTCAGCTCGTGTGGATCTCCCAGGGTCAGCCCGACAGCGAGATCGCATCGATCGTTGATCGCAGCGCCGGCTTGAACGCAAGTTCCGCCTCGGTGGCGGCCAACATTGCGAGCGATCGTCTGCTCGTCACCTACACCAGTGCTGCCGAAACCGGTGACCGCACCAACGCCACCATCAGTCTGGCGGACGAGGCTCTCAGCTTCTCCTACCCAGCAGGGCAGTTGACCACGAGCACGGTTCAGCTTGAGCCGACCAATAGCGGACTGGCGAGCGACCTTGGATTCTTTGGTCAGCCGATCGTGCTGTACGTCTCGATTCTCCTGGCTTTCGCCGCAATCTCGACTGCGCTGTGGTCGCTCGGATCGATGTTCGCCGGTGGACAGAGCACCCTAGACAAGGTCCTCGCCCGCTACTCGGACAACGACGAGACACTCGACGAAGAAGACGTCCAGGAAATGTTGATCCAGACCGCCCTCATCCGGCGTGCTGTCGACATGACCGAGACCTTCGCCGAGCGCCGGGGTTTCCTGGCCAGGATCGAGGATCTCCTCGAGCGGGCCAACATCCCGGTTCGCGCCGGCGAAGCGTTGTTCTGCCTTGCCGCAATCGTGATGGTCGTCATGGGCCTCGTGTTCGCTGCAAGTGGCAGTGCGTTCTTCGCTCTGATCTTCGGCCTGATCGCCGGCATGATCGGCTATTCCACCGTCGGATTCCTGGCAAAGCGTCGCCTCAAGCACTTCGAGGCGCAGCTCCCGGATGCGCTACAGCTCCTGGCGGGCACCCTTCGGGCCGGCTACTCGCTGCCCCAGGGCCTCGACGCCGTTTCGACCGAGATCGCCGACCCGATGGGGCAGGAACTGCGCCGGGCGATCACCGAGACGCAGCTTGGTCGTGAGATGGAGGATGCCCTCGCAGGCATCGCCGAGCGGCTGGACAGCGCGGACTTTGCCTGGGCCGTCATGGCCATCGGCATTCAGCGAGAGGTTGGCGGCAACTTGGCCGAACTTCTCCTCACCGTTTCAGAGACCATGATCCAGCGTGAGCGTCTCCACCGAGAGGTGAATGCGCTTACCGCCGAGGGTCGAGTCTCTGCCGGCATCTTGTCGCTGATGCCACCGGTCCTCGGACTGGTGATGTGGGTCATGAACCCGGCATATATCGAAGTTCTATTCAGCCGTCGTATCGGCTGGGCCATGCTCGGCGCCGCTGTGGTTAGCGGTCTCGTCGGCCTGGTCTGGATGAAGAAAGTGATAACGATCGATGTCTAGCCTGTTCGATTCACTGCCACCGGAACTGTTCGTGGGCGGCCTGGTCATGGCCTGCGCCCTCGGGGTGTTCCTCGTCCTCAGCCAGCTCGACGAGCGCAACACGGCCAGGAGCACGCTCCGCCAGCTCGACGACTACCAGGTGGAGAACCAGCGAGACCAGGAGCTGCTCGCTCCGTTGCATGAGCGGGTGCTCGCTCCGGTCGTCACCGGCTTCTCCAAGCTCGGCGGCCGGTTCAACCCGCCGGACTATGTCGAGGGCATCCGGACCAAGCACGTCCAGGCCGGCATCTACTCGAGCGACCAGGTCGAGCGGTTCCTTGCCACTCGCATCCTCTGCTTCGTACTGGTGCCGTTCTGGCTCGGCCTGATGTTCCTGGTCAACCCGCTCGGCCTTTCCGGCATGCTGCAGCTCTTTGTTGCCGGTGTTGGCGTTGCCGCCCTGGCCATCGGCCCGAACTCTCGGCTCAACTCCAAGGTGCAGGACCGGTCACGCTCCATCCAGCGTGCGCTACCAGACGTCCTTGACCTCCTCGTGATTTCGGTTGAGGCCGGCCTCGGGTTTGAGCAGGCGGTCGACCGGGTCATCAACAACGTGCCTGGCGATCTGTCCGATGAGTTTGCACGGGTGCTCGGTGAAACCAGCGCCGGCGCAAGCCGCTCCGACTCGCTACGAGCGCTGCAGGAGCGAGTGGACCTCCCCGAGATCCGCTCGTTCGTGCTGGCCATGATTCAGGCCGACAAGTTTGGTGTGAGCATCGGGCGGGTCCTTCGTGGCCAGGCCGATGAGATGCGCATCAAGCGCCGTCAGCTGGCCCAGGAACGGGCGCAGAAGGCCCCGGTCAAGATGCTCATCCCAATGGTGTTCTGCATCTTCCCGGCGCTGTTCGTCGTCATCCTCGGCCCGGCGATGATCAACATCACCGAAAACCTGGGTTAGGCAGCAAACGCCGTGCGCAGCGGAGGCGATCGGTCTCTTGTGACCGATGAGCCTCCAAGCAGCGAGGCGACAACCGAAGAACCGGACTGGCAATCAGGTCAGCGACCCGACTCCAACGGCGACACGCCGACCGACGTGTCGCCGTCCGGGTTTTTCCGCCTGTCACGAAGCCTCGGCCTGCTCGTGAGCCTCTTCGGTGTGGTGATCGGCGCCAGGACGTTGGTCGACAACAGCTTCCTCACCCACCTCGCCACCGGCAACCTGATCCTCGACTCGGGTGCCGTACCCTCGGCCGACCCGTACTCACATACCGCTGCTGGTCAACCCTGGACGGTGCAGAGCTGGCTCATCAGCGTGCTGTACGCCGGCCTTGATCGCCTCGCAGGTCCGGTCGCCATCCGACTGACCCACGGTCTTGTTGCCGGAGCGATTACCGCAGGCCTGTGGCGCTTGCTCCGGCCAGCCACCGAGGTGGTGACGCGGTTCGCTCTGGTGTTGATTCCGCTGGTCGCAGGCATCGGTTTCTGGTCTCCGAGGCCGCTGATGTTCGGGCTGGCTGGCATGGTCGTGCTGCTCGTTGTCCTGCAGAGCGGTGCCGGCCACTGGCTGCTGGTTCCCACGATGTGGCTCTGGGCCAATTCCCATGGGTCGTATCCGCTGGCGATGGTGCTGCTGGTCGCGGTTGCGATTGGCGTTGTCATCGACGAACGACGGGTGCCCGCCGCCGAGGCCCGGGTTGCCATGTTCACCGCTGGCGGCATCGCGCTCGCCGTCGTCGGTCCGCTCGGGTTTCGGGTGTTGTGGTTCCCGTTCCACCTACTCGGTCGGCGTGAAGCGCTCGACGGGGTGGTCGAATGGCAGGCGCCGTCGTTCACGTCGCCGTCCGAGCTCGCCTTCTTGGTGTTGGTACCGCTGGTGGCCCTTGCCGCGAGTCGGGGCGCCCAGTGGCGAGCCCTGTTCCCAGCGTTGGTGTTTCTCGCCGCAGGCATGTTGGCCACCCGCAACATCGCCATCGGCTCGGTGGTAATCGTCGTACTGTTGGCTCCGGCCCTTGCCGGGATGCTTCGGGGGTCCGATGGCAGTGAGGGCGGGCCCGTGCCACGGGTCATCGGGCGGGCCGCCGTCGTTGGCGTCGCCGTAACACTCGGAGCGGTGTTCGTTGCGCCGGCAATGGATCTGGATCGCTACCCGGTTGCCCAGGTTGACCTGTTGGAGCGGCAGGGTCTGCTGCAACGGGACGGGGTCACCGTGGTGCATCGCGAGGCGGTCGGAAACTACCTCACCTACCGCTTCGGTCGAGATGCTGGCGTGTTCATCGACGACCGCTTCGACTTCTATCCGCTCGAGCTCACGGCCGATCATCTGACCCTGCTCGACGGCGGCGACTACCGCGAGGTGTTGGATCGACGCGAGGCCGACGTGGTGCTCTGGCAGGCCGAAGAGCAACTGAGTCAGTGGCGGGTTGAAGCCGACGAGTGGTTCATCGCTGACAGAGACGATGAATGGGTAGTCGCCTGTCGAAGTGGGGGAGCGGCCGCCGAGCGCTGCACCAGGTGATGCAGAGTAATGGGATGAAGTACAGGTGATGCAGAGTAATGGGATGAAGTAACGGCATGAACTGATGTCACTCGGCTGATCTACAGTGCGGCGATGGGTAGCAACTCGCCGGCAACGGTGCCTCCGGTCGGCTCGGCGATGAACCGGAACCTCCGCCTCATCCCGGTCCATCAACTCTTCGCCAGTTCGCTGGCGTGGATACCGGTGATGGTGCTGTTCACCAGAGCCCGGTTTGACCTGGAGGGTGCTGTACTGCTGTCCGCCGTCTACTACCTGTCGGTTGTGGCGCTTGAAGTGCCGTCCGGTTGGATGAGTGACCAGCTTGGCCGGGTGCCAACGCTTCGGATCGCTGCCACGGCGTGGGTGGGAGCGCACGCCTGCTTCCTGCTCGGGAATGATCGGTTGGTGGTGATCGCGCTTGGACAGATGCTCCTGGCCGCCGGGTTTGCGTCGCTGTCTGGCACCAACGTCAGCTTTCACTACGACAGCCTGGAGTCCGTTGGCAGAGCGGAGGAGTACGCGCAACGCCAAGCCCGTATCTCCGCATACGGCCATACGGCCTTTGCGGTTAGCGCCGTGCTCGGTGGTGCACTCGGCCTCGTCGATCTGCGGCTGGCGTTCGGGGCGTCACTCGTGTTCGCTCTGTTGCAACTCGGCGTGACTTGCCTTCTGGTGGAGCCGCCCCCGTCCGATGGTGATGAGCTGTTGGTGAGAGCGGGCCTCTGGCCCCAGGTTGCACTCTGTATCGGGTACCTCAACCAGCGGTACCTGGGATGGATCTTCTTCTACGGCATTGTGATGGTCACACTCGAACACGTTGCTGTGGAGGTATTGCAGCCGTGGCTGACAGAGTTGGCCAGCCGCACCGCAACAGACCTTGGCTCCACGCCGCTGTATTCCGGCCTTGTCTACGCCGGGGTGTCGCTGCTCGGAGCAGGTGCCGCCCGTCTGAGTGCGCCGGCAGCGGAACGCTTTGGCGTTACGCGCACCCTGTTGGCGTTGGCCGCGCTCTCCGCCATCACCGTCACCGGTATGGCACTGTGGGTGTCGGTGTTCGCCCTGGTGCTCGTCATGTTCCGCAGCGTTCAGGGAGCGGCGGCGCCGGTGCTGATCAGTGCAGCGGTGGCACCTCGGGTTGCCCGTCGGCATCGGGCTACGCTGCTCAGCCTCAACTCGCTCGGCGGCCGGTTGCAGTACGGGCTTCTGCTGGTGGTCACCTCTCGGCTGATCGACGACGACCTCGGGCGGATCCTGTGGATCTTCACCGCAGTTTCGTGGGCGCTCGTGCTGGTGTTGGTCCTCTCGGCCGCTCTGGTCCGAGGCCGCGAGCAGGAAGGGTTACCGACCAAGGCCGTGGCAAAACAGCGTCGGGGCCGATATTCGGTTGCTGGATCCGACGACGCGGATCAGGCCACTACCCGTGGCTCAGATGGTGCTAGTTGATGCTGACGATGCCCATACGCACGGCCTGCAGTACCGCCTGCGTGCGATCCCTTGCGTCAAGCTTCTGGTAAATCGACGCCAGGTGGTTCTTCACCGTCTTCTGGCTGATGAACAGTTGCTCGGCAACCTCGGGCGTTGAACAGCCATCGGCGATGAGCTGCAACACCTCTTCTTCGCGGGGCGTGATGACCCGGTCCGACTGGTTTGAGGAGTCCTGACGTCGGACCTCAGCAAGCATTGAGGCGGCCAGTCGCGGTGACAGGGCGGTCTCGCCGAGGACGACCGAGTCAATCGCGGAAGCGATCTCGTCGGTGCTGCAGTCCTTGACCAGGTAGCCGTTGGCCCCCGCCCGGATGGCTTCGGCCAGAACGTCCTGGTCCGCGTGCATGGTGAGCATGATGATGAACGTCCCCGGCAGCCGAGCCTTCAGCTGCCTGGTCGCCTCGACGCCATCCAACTCTGGCATGGTGACGTCCATGAGGACGACGTCCGGCTGAACGGCGGCGGCAAGGTCAACGGCTTCGGCCCCGTTTCGGGCCTCACCAACGATGGTGAACCCAAGTTCGTCCAGTGACTTACGAAGCCCCTCGCGGAGCATACGGTGATCGTCGGCGAGGAGGAGTCGGATCGAACGGCGCATAGGCACCTGTTCCTCTCCGATCGCTCCTGGTCTTGGTTGGGGTTGGTCGTCTGACGCTCGACGATGATTCATATTTGATTGAGGTAACACCGGACTCTGGTCCCTTCTCCCGGCTTGGAATTGATCTCGAGTGCTGCTCCGATGCTGTTGGCCCGCTCCCGCATGCCGACGATCCCGTAGGAATCGACTCGGCCTGCGTTCTTTTCGGCCATACCGCGACCATCGTCGATCACGCAGAGCTCCGCGTGATGTTGGTCGCACCGCCACTGCACGATGACCGATTCGGCCTCCGCGTGACGCTCCACGTTGATCAACGCCTCCTGGGCTATGCGCCACATCTCCCGTTCTTGCAGCAGTGGCAGCCTGGTGGAGGCATCGCTATCAACATCGATTTTCAGGTTGCTTCGCTCGGCCAGTCTGGCGACGAATTCGCCAATGGTCTGATCGAAGGCTTTGTCCTCGGCCACGTCGGCCCTCAGGTCATAGAGCGCATCACGGACTTCGCCGGTGACAGCGCGGACGCCGTCGCGAAGCGCGTCGAGTTCATCGGCGATTCCGTTGCCCTCGCTGTGGTAACGAACCAGCCGGTCGACGTCGAAGCCGAGGCAGGCCAGCGACTGGCCGATGCGGTCGTGGAGTTCTCGGGCAATGCGTGAGCGTTCTTCGTCAACGCTTACCCGGCGAAGCCGCCCGAACCATCGTGCGTTGTCGATGGCGAGCGCCATCGGCTCGATGAATCCTCGAAGTGCCAGGCGATGATGCTCTTCGTAGTGCTCTTCGGCGTGAGACTCGATGGCGACGAGCCCGCAGAGCCGGTCTCGGGCAATCAGCGGCGCAAACAGGGCGCTGCGCGAGGTCGGGTGCAGACCCGGGTTGTTCTCGTCGAGCTGGCTGGCGGTGGTGATCTGCCAGCTGGAGATGGCGTGGCGCGCCGCCTTCGGCAGTTCCCGAGGGTCGATGGAGCCCCTCAGCCCCAGCGCCTGTTGCTTTGCAACCACCCAGGACCGATCGGCATCTTCGTACAGGAGAATGAGCGCTCGGTCGAAATCAAGAAGTCCCCGAAGCTTGATCACGCTTGATTCGAGCACTTCAACCTGGTCGAGGGACGCGGGAAGCGTCTGGGCCAGGCGGTGGAGGTTGAACAGCAGATTGTTGGCATCGGTGAGCTGGGAGACCCGGTCGAGGGTGGCGGTGTGCCGCTTGCTCGCTTCGCCGGAAATCCTGCGTCCGTAGCCTGCGATGATTGCCGTCAGCAGCAACAGCGTTGTCCACTGCACGGCCTCGGCCATATCGGTCGGCGTCAGGTCGGTTACCGCGAAGTCGACAATGGTCAGACACGCAGCGAACGATCCGCCGATCCGTAGCGCCAGGCGGAATCCACCGGCGAACCCGGCGACGACCAGGATGCCGGCGGTGGCGAGTACCAGCGGTGAGTCCCAAAATCCGGTGACGGCAATGACCATCCACAGCAGGGCGACTTCGGCCAACAGCTGTACTTGGCCACCGGGGGATCCGGTGTACACGAGCGGGACAATCGAGCGGTAGATCGTGTTGGCGAGCACCGCCAGGGTCGCAACGATCGTGAGCCAGTCCGGCTGGAGGATCCGGCTGCCAACCAGAACGAGTGACACGGCCGTTGTCGCCCACCGAACGTTGACGATGGCGGGCGAGAAGTTGGCAAGCTGATCGATCGGCTGGCGTTTGCCCGCCATGTCGACCACACCAGGCTCGGCAACCTCCACGTCCCAGAGCGCGCCGCTGTCGAGCAGCCCGGTCCGTGATCGGTTGGTGAGCGTGGGCAATCCCATAGAGGTGTCGAGCGTCTTCTCTGTAGAAACCGAGGCAGGACGAAATCCGGCCCGTGGTTAGAAATCGGTCTAACAAAGCGGGATGTGAGCCAAATGACGTTCTTGTGGCGGCCCGTCATCCAGCTTGTGGTGGTTGCTCGTGCTGAGCGGGGTCGCGGGCGCTAGCGTCACTCCATGCTTTTGGTGGCGTTGACCGGGGGAATCGGAGCGGGCAAATCATCGGTGTCGAGTCGACTTGAGGCCAGGGGAGCCGTCCTCGTCGATGCCGATGCGGTGGTCCGGGATCTGCAATTGCCGGGTCGCCCGGTGTTTGACGCCATGGTGGAGCGCTGGGGTGAGGACATCATCGGTGACGATGGTGGGCTCGACCGCCAGGCCGTTGCCGACATCGTGTTTCGGGACGAGGATGAGCTGAAGGCACTCAACGGCATCGTCCACCCCGCGGTGCGGACCGAGATGGAGCGTCAGGTCGACGAGCAGCGTGACAGCGATCGGGTGGTCGTACTCGATATTCCGCTGCTGGGGGAGGGGGACGCCCAAAAGCGTGGCGCCGAAGGGGTGATCGTTGTCGATTGCCCGACGGAGCTCGCGATTGAGCGCCTTGTGGAGCATCGCGGCTTTGATCGCGAGGACGCCCAGGCTCGTATCGCAGCCCAGGCGGACCGTGAAGATCGTCTGGCCCTTGCGGACTTTGTGGTCGACAACGGTGGCGATCTGGCACAGCTTGATGCCGAGGTCGAACGCTGCTGGAACTGGCTTGGCTCGCTGGCCCGCTGGGTGGACTGATCCCGACAGGTAGTGGCGCCGTCGAGAGATCGGCGGGAGAGTGTCAGACCCCTCGGGTAGAGTTGTCAGGTGCCTCCGTTTCAAATGGTGTCGGAGTATTCCCCGGCTGGAGATCAACCAAAGGCAATTGCTGAGCTCACCAAGAGCATTCAGGCCGGTGAGCAAATGCAGACGTTGCTTGGCATTACCGGTTCGGGTAAGTCGGCAACCATTGCGTGGACCATCGAAGCGGTCCAGAAACCCACGCTGGTCATCGCTCCCAACAAGTCGCTCGCAGCCCAGCTCGCCAACGAGTTTCGGGAGTTCTTCCCCCACAACCGGGTGGAGTACTTCGTCTCCTACTACGACTACTACCAGCCCGAGGCGTACATGCCGTCCTCGGACACCTACATAGAGAAGGACTCGTCCGTTAACGACGAGATTGACCGGCTCCGCCACGCCGCAACCTCAGCGTTGTTGACCAGGCGGGACACCATTGTTGTGGCGTCGGTCTCTTGCATTTACGGTCTCGGTTCGCCCGAGGAGTATCGCAAGAAGCTCTTGAGTGTCGGTGCCGGCGAAGAGCATGACCAGCGGGATCTACTGACCCGCCAGGTGGACATGCAGTACGAGCGCAATGACATGAACCTGACCAGGGGCAAGTTCCGGGTCAGGGGAGACACCATTGAGATTCACCCCGCGTATGAAGAGCACATCGTCCGGGTGGAGCTTTTCGGGGACGAGATTGAGTCCATCACAACGGTTGACCCGCTCACCGGCGAGCGTTTGGAGCAACTCGAAGAGCTCTACATCTGGCCGGCGACGCAC
>CAZSTV010000153.1:0-14194 GCA_964609665.1 uncultured Acidimicrobiaceae bacterium | reverse complement strand
GTCTCATGGGCGCCTCCTACCCCGGGCCGGGCCTGTTCTCAAAGTTCTATGACGTAACCATGGCGCCGCTCATCGAGGTGATTCAAGACACCGTCGGCAGGCACGACACCTTCAACCTTGCGTGCACCGCCAAGTACTACGACGAGATGGGTTACCCCGGCCACGTCAACTGCACGGACAACATGAACGCCGCCCTCGACCCGTACGGCGTGGCCGCTCGCATGGGTTGGGAGGCCGTCAACTTCTTCTACAACACCAACCTGGATGACGCGAACCAGATCTTCCTCGATGAGCCATGGTCTCGCCCCGGCGACTACGTCCTGCTTCGGGCGCTGACCGACCTTGTCTGTGTGTCAACTGCCTGTCCCTGCGACATCGATGCCGCCAACGGCTGGACGCCAACCGATATTCAAGTTCGGGTGTACCCCGCAACCAACACCTTCAAGAAAGCGACCGCCTTCCGCATGTCCGCCGATGCCGAACCAGAACTGACAAGAGAGAGCGGCTTCCACCCCCGCACCTCGGAACTGACCCGCAACTTCACCGAGTACCAGGGCTTCTGGCTTGCCAACTCCTACACCGACCACGGTGCCATTGGCGAGTACTGGGCATGTCGGGAACAGGCCGCCATGATCGACCTGTCGCCGCTGCGCAAATACGAGGTCACCGGCCCCGATGCCGAGGAGCTCCTCCAAACATGTCTCACCCGCAACGTGCGCAAGCTCGCAGACGGCCAGGTGTCCTACACCGCGATGTGTTACCCCACTGGCGGGATGATCGATGACGGCACGGTCTTTCGTTTGGGACGGGAGAACTTCCGCTGGATCGGTGGGTCCGACGCCAGTGGGCTGTGGCTACGACAGCAAGCCCAGGAGCGAGGGCTGCGAGCATGGGTCCGCGGCTCGACAGATCAGCTGAACAACGTGCAGGTCCAGGGACCGAACAGCAAGGCAATTCTGCAGGAACTGATGTGGACCAGGCCGGACCAACCGACCATCGACGAACTTGGCTGGTTCCGGTTCACCATCGCCAGGGTGGGCGGCCACGACGGCATCCCGATTGTGGTGTCACGAACGGGCTACACCGGCGAACTCGGCTTCGAGGTGTTCTGCCACCCGAAGCACAGCCCGCAGGTGTGGGATGCAATCTGGGATGCGGGCCAGGGACACGGCTTGACGCCGATGGGCCTTGAGGCGCTGGACATCCTGCGGATCGAGGCGGGGTTGATCTTCGCCGGGTACGAGTTCTGCGACCAGACCGACCCGTTTGAAGCCGGCATTGGCTTTACCGTGCCGCTCAAGTCAAAAGAGGACGACTTCATCGGCAGGGACGCCCTGGTCCGACGCAAGGAAAGTCCGCAGCGGACGCTGGTTGGCCTTGCACTCGCCGGCGGCGAGCCCGGGGCCAACGGTGACGGCGTTTTCATCGGCCGCAACCAGGTTGGCGAAATCACCAGCGGCACGATCTCACCAACGCTCAGCGCAAACGTTGCGCTCGCCAGGCTGGCCGTCGACTACGCCGAGATCGGCACCGAGGTGCAGGTCGGAAAGTTGGACGGACATCAGAAGCGGATCCCGGCCTCGGTGATTCGGTTCCCGTTCTATGACCCAGACAAGACCCGAGTACGAGGAGTAGCGGAGTGACAAACGAAGTTGATGCTACATCGATGCGAGTTGCCGTCATCGGAGCCGGGCCAAGCGGCCTGGCGCAGCTGCGGTCCTTCGCATCGGCGAAGGAAAAGGGCGCGGCGGTGCCGGAAGTGGTCTGCTACGAGAAGCAGTCCGACTGGGGCGGGCTGTGGAACTACTCGTGGAGGACCGGCAGCGACGGCCACGGCGAGCCGGTACACGCCAGCATGTATCGGTACCTGTGGTCGAACGGTCCGAAGGAGTGCCTGGAGTTTGCCGACTACGGGTTTGAGGAGCACTTCGGCAAGCCCATCGGCTCGTATCCGCCGAGGGCGGTGCTGTGGGACTACATAAAGGGCCGGGTGGAGCGCAGCGGTGTGCGAGACCAGATCCGGTTCAACACCCCGGTCAGAAACGTCGAGTTCGATCCCGCCACCGAACAATTCTCGGTGACCGTCCCCGACCACAACACCGACACCATCCGCACCGAGGTGTTTGACTACGGCGTCGGGGCCACCGGCCACTTCTCGGTTCCGAACATGCCGAGCTACCCCGGCTACGACAGTTTCAACGGCCGCATCCTCCATGCCCATGACTTCCGTGACGCCATGGAGTTTCAGGGCAAGGACGTGATGATCATTGGCGCCAGCTACTCGGCCGAAGACATCGGCTCACAGTGCTGGAAGTACGGCGCCACGTCCATCACGGTCAGCGCAAGAAGCGGTCCGATGGGGTACGACTGGCCGGACAACTGGGAAGAGAAACCAATCCTCACCCACGTCGACGGCAAGACGGTGCACTTCTCGGACGGCTCGACAAAGGAGATCGACGCCATCATCTCCTGCACCGGGTACCTCCACAGCTTCCCGTTCCTCGATGACGAACTGCGACTCGTCACCGGCAACCGGATGTGGGTCGGCGAGTTACATGCGGGGGTCGTGTTCGAGCCGAACCATCGACTGTTTTACCTTGGCATGCAGGATCAGTACTACACATTCAACATGTTCGACGCCCAAGCCTGGTACGCCAGAGACGTCATGATGGGACGTATCACGCTTCCCGAGGACCAGGCCCGACTTGCCCACAACAAGAGTTGGATCGACCGGGAGGCGGCACTGGAGACCGCCTACGACGAGATCGATTTCCAGGGCGCCTACACCCAGGAGCTGGTTGAGCAAACCGACTATCCCAATTTCGACATCGATCTGGTAAACCAGATGTTCAAGACGTGGAAGAAGCACAAGAACGAATCGAACATGGGATACCGAGACCTCGGCCATCAGTCACCGCTGACCGGCACCGTGGCGCCACCACATCACACGCCCTGGGTCGAGGCCATGGACGATTCGCTTGAGAGCTACCTTGCGGACCCCTCGGAAGCTGGTCGCTGATGGGGCTTATGATCCTCGCTGGGGCGGAGACCAGCGCGGTGCTTTCGCTCCTTCTCCTGGCGGCACTGGGACTGACGTACTGGGAAACGAGGGAACTACAACTCGACTGGCGCAACACCCTGTGGTGGATGCTGCTCGTGGCACTCATCCACGTCTTCGGATATCTGGCACTGCGTGTCTGGGGCTTCAAGAACCGCGCCGCCGCATGATCGATCGGATACGGGCGCTGCCCAGCAGGCTGCTACTACTCGTCGGGCTGGGGCTTGTCCTGGTCGTCCTGGCCGCGTCGGGCATCCTCACCGCCGACCGCGACGTTGAGATCGAACGGGATGAGGCAATCACCATCGCCCGGGAGCATGTCAGCTTCGAACCGAAGCGGGAAGAGGCCCGAATCTTCCGCCAAGGGGCACGGCTGCAGCCGGTCTGGGGCGTGTCGTTCTCGGTCGGGTCCGAAGAGAGCGGACCACGTGACTTTGAGCGGCTCACCACCGTGGAGATCGACGCGAAGACCGGCGAGGTGCTTCGAGTTTCGGTGGATGACCCCGACGGCGACTAGCGAGGCGAACAAGCAACCGGGGCAAATCGGCCGGCGTAACGTTCGTAGAATTCGAATCTGAAAGATCCTGGAACTTTCCGAGGTCGAGTTGCGACATGGGGTCAGAATCTCAGACATTCCGCATGAGGTTCTCGTCATCACTATCCAAACGACCCCGAAAGGTCACAGCTAAATATGATCAAACGAATTTTCGCGCCCGTGTTCTTGGCGACCGCAATACTCATGAGCGGCGTTGCCTTCGCCACTCCTGCTTCAGCCAGCTCCCCCACCTACTCAGTCACTCACGACCAAGACCAGGTGAAGGCAAAGGCCAAGCAGATGGGCTGGATTTCCCGATCATGCGCTGCCGTGACCGCTGGTGCGGCCGCCAACGACACCTACAACTCGCGTAGGCCCAAACCCCCCACCACTACTACGAGAACTCCGTGGGGCACCATCGCCATCGCGACGGTCTGCGTGCTCGATCACTTCTTCGTTTCGGGATCAAGCGCATCAAAGATCTACGCTGGCGCCGCGGCGGTTGGCAAGTGCGTGCGAGTAGACGTTTGGGTAACTAACAGTATTTACTCATGGGACAAGTCGAGGACCAAGTACCACATCATCGACTGCTAGCAACCGTGCTCGATTGACGAGCGAACGGCTCACGCCGTCCACATGAGGTCGCAACGGGGACGCCTTGCGCGAGTAGGCGTCCCCGTATGCGCGTATCAGGTCCCCTGAATGGATTTCGCTCTCAGAACACCCACAACGGTGGCGGTAGCTCCACCGACAAGAAACTTTATTTCACTCTGGATAAACCATATTTCCCTGTGGTAGGTTCTGGACGGCTCAGGTCGGGGGACCAGGGTCGGCAAAAATGATGCTGCTTGGGGGCGCACCATGGTTATAGGGCAGGAGACCGTCGACTTAACGACGACGGTCTTCACAGAGTCGTACTACTTCTTCACGGTGGCCATCATGTGGCTACTACACGTTGGTTTCATGACCTACGAAGCGGGAGTAAGCCGACGCAAGAATGTGATGGCAACGGCGATCAAGAACATCCTCACCATTGCGGTGGTGACGCCGGTGTTCTACTACGTCGGCTGGTGGATCTACTTCTGCATGGAAGAGGGGCTCATCCCCACCACCAGTGCTGATGGAAACAACCCGGCGGACACCGGTTACTACTTCTGCGGGGACGGTTACGCCGTGCCATGGGAGGGCAACCTGGGACCGAACCTCGGCGACAACATCAGCGGTGTCTTCTGGGCGGCCTTTGTGCTCTTTAGTTGGACCACCGGTTCGATCATGTCCGGGTCCATCATCGAACGTGTTCGCACCTCGGCGTACCTCTGGCTCACCGCCCTCATGGGTGGCATCGTCTGGGTGATCGCCGCTGCGTGGGGCTGGAGCTTCGGCGGCTGGCTGACACTGCATTTCGGCTACCACGACTTTGCAGCCTCTGGGGTGGTTCACGGCATTGCCGGCATATTCACGCTCGGGGTCTTATTCAACCTCGGGCCACGCATGGGGCGCTATGACCGAGAAGGTGGGACCCGGGCATTCAAGCCGCACAACCTTCACATGACCCTGCAAGGTCTGATGCTTATCTTCACCGGCTTCTACGGGTTCTACGCCGCCTGTTTGGCCATCACCGCTGGCAACGTCCCCGGGTGGGCGAATATTTACTTCAGCCCGGCGACGTTGTCCGCCATTACGTTCACCATCACGGTCGGGTTCGCAGGCGGTTTCGCCGGCGGCTACTTCTTCTCGAAGGGTGACCCGTTCTGGACCATCTCCGGTGGTCTGGCCGGTGTGGTTGCGGTCTCCTCCGGAGCCGACATCTATGCACCGACGTTGGTCTTCATCCTGGCGTTCTTCTCGGCAGGCTTCGCCTACTACGTCGGGACCTTCTTGGAGACCAAGATGCGACTCGACGACGCCGTCGGAGCGGTTGCCGTTCACGGCTTCACCGGCTTCCTCGGTGTACTGCTTGTCGGCATCTTCGCCGGGGGCTACCCCACCGGTCCGCTGAACGTGGAAACCTCGTTCCTCGGCCAGTTGGTGGGCGTGACCGCACTGTTCCCGCTCGCCTTCTTCACCGGCTACGGGGCTTCATGGATCTTGAAGAAACTCAACCTGTTGCGGGTCCCTCCTGCAGTGGAGCTCGAAGGCCTGGACGTCGCTGAGTACGGCTCCGACTTCTTCCCAGAGCATCAGTCCACTCCGGAGGTCATCGTGTTGGCCGACGGCACCGAGGTACTGGCCGAACCTGTCCTGAGAGAAGCCCTCGCCGATGCGATGGAGGCAAGCAAATGACCCAACTCATCGCATCGGTGGCGTTGATGTACGCCGTCGTCGGGTCCGCTGGCTACTGGGCCGTTCGACGTCAGCGGCACATCGCACAGAATTCGAGCCCGAACCAGACCGTCCCACTCACCGAGCCAACACCGTAGGAGCACAACATGGACACCTTTCCGTATGAGTCCTGGGAAGAAGCGGTGGAAGCCGCAGCGGCATCCGGCGGCGCCGAGGGGTACTTCACCTTCGGTCCCGGCGGCAATACCGCCATGATCGTTCTCACCATTCTCGGCATTGCGCTGGCCACCCTGTGGATGCTGCAGCTGACGATGTCCGAGGCGAAACACCTCGATGCCAAGGCGGCACAATTGAACGAGAAGTGGGGCATCTGATCATGGCCGGAAAACAGATTCGCTTCCCGGAGAAGCAGACCCACGACAAGCGTTTCGAGTACGCCATGGTGGCATTCAGCGTGGCGTGCATCGTTTTCACCATCATCGCCATCAACGTCGTGGCCGGGGGAGACTTCGGGTAGGACGTGGCAACGATGCCGGGTTCAACGATGCAAGGTGCACCTCGCCTTGAGAAACTCGTAACGCAAGCACTGATGGCCGGAGTCGTCGCCTCAATGCTGTTGCCATGGCAACAGACGGTGGGCGGCGACTCGGTCGTGCGTGGCATCAACATCAACGAGGGCGTGCTGGTCATCATCGCCTCGGTGCTGACCATCGGGTTGATTCAGGTGGAATTACGACCGGCCTGGATGGGCGCAGGGTTTGTTGTCGCCGTGCTTGGGCGGCAGGTCCTCAGTTCCGATGCCACGGTGAGTGTCGGTTCCGGCCCGATGGTCGGGCTGATCCTTGCTGGGGCAACGGCTGTCCTGCTCACGACGTCGATGATCCGCACCCTGTCCCGCTCGGCTGAAGGTAACCGGAGTCGGACCACCGCAAAGGGCTAGCCACCGGCGGGTTAGGCAAACAACGCCAACAGAGCTCTCAGCTCTCAGCTGTCGGCGTCAAGCAGTGCCAGGTTGTGGGCGCTGTCCTCATCCCCGATGTCCGCCGCGGCCTGCCACCACGACCGGGCGGAGTCCTTGCCGTCGGTCTTGCCCTGGCTCATCCGGAGGATGCCAAGGTTGCACATCGCTTCTGGATGGCCGCCCTCAGCGGCACGACGCCACCATGACTCGGCCGAATCAAGGCCGAGGACCCGTTCCTGTTCGTAGCGCAGGAGACCGAGGTTCAACATGCAGTCCGGGTCGGACCGTTTCGCCCCGGCGGTCCACCATCGTTCCGCTGAATCCGAGCCGGTCAGCTGGCCGTCCTCGTAACACAGGCGCCCCAGGTTGCACATGGCGTCGACGTTGCCGTCGAGCGCGGCCTTGCGCCACTGCCTCGCTTCCTCGGCTGACGGCGGGCCCCGGAACCGGTCAGCGTCCGCGCTGCTCTCGCCATGTTCGTCAGCGGTGCTGTCCGCATCTCTGTTCGACATCTCGGCGTCGGCGTGGTCGCCAGGGGTGGGCTGCATCAGCTCCAAGGGTACGGGGAGTTGCTGACCGGATGGAGCTTGCCTTCGGCAAACCGGGAGTATCGGAAGGGCTCGAGCAGAGCGTGGGGCTGACCGCTGACAAGCTCCGAGGCCACCAGCGCACCAACGCCAATCATCTTGTAGCCGTGGTTCGAATCGCAGATGAAGTAGGCGTTCTCATAGAAGGTGTCGAAGATGGGGAAGCTGTCCGGCGAGAAGCTGCCGATGCCACCGGAAGGCTCGGTCATCATCAGGTGGGACTTACCTTCAAACCGCTTCTGGCAATGTGAGAGTGCCGAGCTCCAGGTCCGGAAAAAGTCATCGCCGACCACGAAGTCCGGACTGGCCGGACCGTAAGGATCAACGGCAACCTCCAGCGCCGGTTTGTCAACGATGTAGGGCATGTAGCCGCCCTGGATGCCACCGAAGTTGAAGTCGGGTTTGTAGTAGACGCCCCACGGCCCTTCGGTTACCAACTCACCGTCGTCGTCATGGAGTGGGGCGTCGGTGTCGATATGGACCACCGGCGGCATGTTGCCGTCATTGTCGACCAGGTAGCCGGGGTCGACGCCGAGGGTTCCTTCCTGTAACGCCCAGTACGTCCAGGTGTTCTGTTCGTGAATGACCCCATCCGGGCCGAGCACCTTGGTGGTGACCGGGAGGTCGAGCATGGCCCACAGCTTTTGCGCCCACGGACCGACGGCCACAATGACGTTGTCGCATTCGACGGTGCCCCGAGCGGTAACCACCGCATCGACCGCACCACCGGATGTACGCAGCTCCTGCACTTCAATCCCGCCGATGATCTGCACCCCTTCGGCCAGCGCCTTAGCGGTGAGTCCCTCAAGGGACTTCATGTTGTTGGCGTAGCCGCCCTTCTTTTCATGCAGGACGCTGGTGATGCCCTGGGCCCGCCAGTCATGAAAGATGCCTTCCATGTGGGCTCGAGAGGCGTCGGCCCCTTCGATGAACTCCGACTCGTAGCCGATGGCCTGCTGCTGCTCGTAGATGGAGGCAACGTCGTCAAACATACCTTGGTGACTGATCTGGAGGTAGCCGACCGGGTGGTAGCTGAAGGCCTCCGGGTCGGACTCCCACACCCCGACCGAGTGGGCCATCAGCTCCCGCATTGCCGGCTGGTAGTAGTTGTTGCGGATGACGCCACACGCAATACCGCTCGCACCGGCGCCAACCTCGGTCTTGTCGATGACCACCACATCCGCGCCGGAGCCCTTGCCGCTGGATCTGAGATCACGGGCCAGGTTCCAGGCGGTGGACAGTCCGTGTATACCGGCGCCGATGATGACGTAGCTGGCGGAACTGGGGAGGGCACTCATGAGGACTCCTTATATAAGTAGTCTCGGCAATAGCTCGGTAAAGGTGGCCTGGGCGTGATCGAGAGCTCAGTCATTAGTGACTTGCTGGAGCTTCCCAACCTTCCAGGACCGGCGGTTTCCAATCGGTGCCGACCTGGGCCGGATCGTCAACCCAGGAACCGGTGTCCACCTGGGGAAACTTGCAGTGGATCGACTTGAGGGTGATCCCGTAGGAGTTGCCCTCGGTCAGATGCTTGATCAGGACCTTGCGGGCGATCTCATCCTCACGTCCCGCAGGAATCTCGAAGTAGATCTTGAGGAACGAGTTTGAGTTTCGGTCAAACACCGCAGGCACACCGTCCTCGACCAGAAGCTCAATGTCTTCGAGCCAGTTGAGGTCCTCGCCGGGGGTGGCAGCGATCAGATCGATGTCCTCGACAAGAGCGATGTCATGCTGGTACTCGAACGAGCGACCGGCCAACTGTTCGGCATCGATCGAGACGGTGCGGGTGTCATCGGACGCCATCTCAGTTACCTCCGTCGGTGATGATGTGCTTCGCAAACATCTGCTTCATTTCCTCGACCGCGTTCTGTTCGGTCACGCCGGGAATGTAGTTGGTGCCCGCCAACGGCACCTTGGCCATCGCCGATGCTTCATAGGTGAGCGCCGCCAGGTCTTCTGGTTCCAGCGAGTGAATGTCGGTCTTGCCGCAGGCCCGAGCCAGCATCTGGACTTCCATGGTCAGGGTGATCAAGAAGTTGTAGACCCGCAGCGCCGCTTCGTCGACGTCGAGCCGCTTACGAAGTTCGACGTCCTGGGTGGCAATACCCACCGGACAGCGACCGGTGTGGCAGTGATAACACTGGCCGGCGGGAACGCCGATGGTGCCCTCGTAGTCGGTGACGCCGGGAATGTCCTTGTTGCAGTTGAGCGCCATCAGCGCCGCGGTGCCGAGCGCAATGGCGTCAGCGCCGAGGGCGATGCACTTGGCAACGTCGCCACCGTTGCGGATGCCTCCTGCAACGACCAGGTCGACCTCGTCGGCAAGGCCAACGTCTTCAAGCGCCCGACGGGCCTCGGGGATTGCCGCCATAAGCGGAATGCCGGTTTCCTCTGTGGCGAGGTGGGGACCGGCGCCGGTACCACCTTCGGCACCGTCCAGATAAATGCTGTCGGGGCCGCACTTGGCCGCCATCCGCACGTCGTCGTAGACCCTGGACGAACCAAGCTTGAGCTGAATCGGCACCTGATAGTCGGTGGCCTCACGGATTTCCTGGATCTTCAGCGACAGGTCGTCGGGACCGAGCCAGTCCGGGTGGCGGGCCGGAGAACGCTGATCGATCCCGGCCGGCAGCGAGCGCATCTCGGCAACCTGTTCGGTCACCTTCTGCCCCATCAGGTGGCCGCCAAGGCCAACCTTGCAGCCCTGGCCGATGAAGAACTCGATGGCGTCCGCCAACATGAGGTGGTGTGGGTTGAACCCGTACCGGCTCTGGATGACCTGATAGAACCACTTGGTCGAGAGGTCACGCTCTGGCGGAATCATGCCGCCTTCACCGGAGCACGTTGCCGAGCCTGCCATCGATGCGCCCTTGGCCAGCGCCATCTTCGCCTCGATCGACAGCGCTCCGAAGCTCATACCGGTGATGTAGACCGGGATGTCGAGCTCCAGCGGCTTCTTTGCGAACCGGGCGCCGATGACGGTCTTGGTTTCGCATTTCTCGCGGTACCCCTCAATCACAAATCGGGTCAGCGTGCCGGGCAGGAACACCAACTCGTCCCAGTGAGGGATCTTCTTGAACATGGAGAAGCCGCGCATCCGGTAACGGCCGAGTTCGGCCTTCACGTGGATGTCGTTAATCACCGTCGGGGTGAAGATTTGGCTTTGGCCGAGGTTGTCGGTGTTGGCGTTGACCAACATGTCGTCCTGGGCCTCTTGCGCCGCTGGTGATTTTGCGGTGGGTGAGTCGTTCATCGTCTGCCTCGTGTTGTTCTGGTCAGCAGCGTCCTAAAGGACGAGCTTTCGTTCCGATGGTTCGAGCTGGTCGTAGTTGTGAAGCTGCTTGCCGCACACAAACTTGGTGAACTCCGGCGGGGTGCCAAGTCCGTAGATGGCGAACTTGCGGTCGATGTACTCGGCGTCGGAGTCGTCCCACTCCCCCTCGACGCAGTCAACACCGAGCGACGCCACGGTTCCCGCAACGTAGATCTTGCCGTCGTACATGCTGTCGCCGAGGCCGTGACCGGCGTTGCCACAGATGATCTGACGACCCCGCTGCATCATGAAGCCAGTGTTGATGCCGACCGACCCCATCACAAGGATCAGGCCGCCCTTCTGGTCGATGCCGGTGCGGGCACCAACGTCGCCTTTGACCACCAGGTCGCCGCCGCGGATGGCGGCACCGGTGAGCGAGCCGGCGCCTCGTTCAATGACCACGGTGCCAGACATCATGTTCTCTGCACATGACCAGCCGACCCGGCCGTTGATGTGAACCTCGGGACCGTCGATCAACCCCGCTGCGAACCAGCCTGGCGAACCCTCGAACCGGAGCGTGCACCGTTTGAGGATGCCAACCGCGAGGGAATGCTTGGACCCGGGGTTGTGGATCGTGACATCGGCGATGCCCTCTTCGTACACCAGTCGGCGGATCTCAAGATTGATCTGGCGGGTGGTGAGGTCGGTCGCATCGAACTGCGCCTTGTCACCATCGACCTCGGCAATGTTCGGCACCTCGGCATCCGGCTCAACCAATCCGCGAGCGTCATAACTAATGCCCGTCTTGGACCCACTCAGACCTGCCATACCAGCACCTCTCGTTCGTACGGATCCCTGGTCTCCACCTCTTTGCCGACCAGTGCCCGAATGGCGATTTCTTCAGTGGCGACGGCCACCAGATCATCGGACTCAAACAGGACCAGCGGTTTGGCCGCCATCTCGTCCTTGGCCACGCCAAGTTCGGTCCCGGTGACACAGAGGTAAGTGAAAACTCCGTCGAGATCGTCCAGGCTTGCCTTCATCGCCGACTCGAGCGGTGCGCCGTTGGACATCTTCTCGGCCAGGTAGACCGCAATGATCTCCGAATCACATTCGGACTGAAAGCGGTGACCGGATGCTTCCAAACGACGACGCCACTGGTGGTAGTTGGTCAGCTGACCGTTGTGCACCACCGCGACATCGGCAAACGGATACGCCCAGTAGGGGTGGGCGCTTGCCAGGTCGACGTCGGACTCGGTGGCCATGCGAACGTGGCCAATGCCATGGGTCCCCGAGAAGTCCCCGAGGCGGTATTGGTCGCCGACGGTCGCCGCGTCACCGAGGTCCTTGATGATTTCCAGCGAGTTGCCGAGTGACAACACCTCGCACCCCGGGATGTCTTCGAGGTAGTCGGCCAGCGGCTTCAGGTCACCGCTGTAGCGAATGGTGGCTCGAAAGGCGTAGCCGGTCTCGCTTGTCACGGTGGCAACGTCGGCCCCGATCTTGGCGAGGCGGATCTCCACCTCGGCCCGGCTCCGTTCCAGTCGCTCCTCGATGTGGAACCCGGCATCCGCCTCGTTCGGCTCGGCGAGCACGAAGCGGATGACCACCAGGTCATCGGGCGGACCGTAGAGCGCAAAGCCCGTCGAGTCCGGACCACGATGCTTCATGGATTGGAGCATCGCAGTCAGTTCGGCGCCGAGGTTGGCGGGTCCTCCTCGGTGAATAACACCGGCTATGCCACACATGGTGAGCCTCCGTTTCGGATTGGTCGTTCGATTGTTGTCGATCTAGGGCGTGAGTTCGGGGAAGGGCGTGGGTTCAGGGAAGGATGTCGAGGTACTCCTCGACATCCCAGTCGGTGACGGTGGCCATGAAGCGCTCCCACTCGTCCCGTTTGTAGTGCTCAAAGACCTTGTACATCTCATCAGGGAGTGCACTCTTGATCACATCGTCGTCGGCCAGCGCTTCGAGCGCCTCACCAAGACTCAACGGAATCTTCTTGACGGTCTTACCAGACTCCATGGCCTCGTAGATGTTGCGCTCTTCCGGCGGGCCGGGATCAAGGTGGCGGTCCAGCCCGTCGTCCATTGCCTTGAGCAAACCGGCGAAGGACAGGTAGGGGTTCACCGCACTGTCGACCGAGCGATACTCGAAGCGGCCGGGGGCGCTGATCCGCAGCGCAGTGGTACGGTTCTGGAATCCCCAGTCGGCAAACACCGGCGCCCAGAACCCGGTGTCCCAGAGGCGTCGATAGGAGTTGACGGTCGGCGAACTGAGGCAGGTCAACGCCCGCAGGTGTTCAAGGATTCCGCCGATGGCCATCATGCCGACCTTGCCGGGGATCTGCGGGTTGTCGCCCTCCGGCATGAACTTGTTATCGTCGCCTTCCCACAGCGAGATGTTGTGATGGCAGCCGTTGGCCGAGACGTTCATGAACGGTTTCGGCATGAAGCAGGGGAACGCCCCCATCTCCCGGCCGACCTGCTTGCACACCTGACGGTAGGTGCTGAGCCGATCTGCGGTGAGGTCGGCTCGGTCGAATTGAAAGTTCAGTTCGAGCTGGCCCGGGGCGTCCTCATGATCGCCCTGGATCATGTCCAGGCCCATGGCTTCGGAGTACTCGACAACCTTGTGGATCAGCGGCTGGAGTTCGGCGAACTGGTCTATGTGATAGCAGTTCGGCTTGGTGAGTCCTTCGAAGATTGGCTTGCCGTGCTCGTCGGCCCGGAGCCACATCATCTCCGGCTCGGTCCCGGCCCGCAGGTGAAGTCCGTGCTTTGCCTCGAACTCGTTGTGGATGCGACGCAGGTTGCCTCGACAATCCGAGGTGAGGAACGAGCCGCCGTCAACCTCTTCTTCACGACCGCGGAACAGGGTGCAGAACACCCGAGCGGTTTTCTCATCCCAGGGAAGCGGGGCGAAGGTCTCAGGCTCCGCAATGCCGACGAGCTCACGAGCCTCGGGGCCATAACCGATGTAGTCGCCGTGGCGGTCGATGAACAGGTTGGCGGTCGAGCCGTAGACCAGCTGGAACCCCTTCCTCGCAATCACTCCGAAGTGCTTTGCGGGAATGCCCTTGCCCATGATGCGGCCGGTGACCGAGATGAATTGGCAATAGAGGTACTGGATTCCCAGTGCTTCTATCTTCTTTTCCACCTCGGCGATCTGCGCCTCTCGGCCCTCCGCCTCAACGAATTCCTCAATGTCGGTCATGAAGTATGGTCCCCCTTCGTAACGGCCTTCACAGTTACTGCTGTACCCCTTGGCCCGCTTGATGCTTGGCCATACAGCAGCACCTGGAACGTACACTACTGCTCAACAATCACCCGCGCCAGTAAAAGAACCTCCCGTGGGATGAAACAGTGTTTCCTGATGGTGGACGTTTCGTCGCAGCGAAACTAGGGTCGACGTGTAGGCCGATACGCGGCTCCGAGCAATGGGGGAACCATGTCATTTCCATCAGATCTTGAGATTGCTAGTGGTGCGGTGTTGCAGCCGTTGTCTGATATTGCTG
>CAZSTV010000152.1:7995-14204 GCA_964609665.1 uncultured Acidimicrobiaceae bacterium | reverse complement strand
CGAGGAAGGTGAGGATCTTGCCGTCACGCTCGATTTGGTAGGCACCGATGTGCTGAGTGATGCCGCCCGCTTCGCCATCGACGACGTTTGCGGAGCGAATCTTGTCGAGCAGGAGCGTCTTGCCGTGGTCGACGTGACCCATGACAGTGATGACCGGCGGCCGGGTGGGCCAGCTGTCAACAATTTCGTCATCGTCTTCGTCTTCGAACTCAAGCAGCTTGCGGAGCTCAACCTCTTGTTCCTCACCGGGGTCGACGAGCTTGATTTCGGCTCCGATTTCGGCGGCGAACATCAAGATCATGTCGTCGGTCAGGGACTGGGTTGCGGTCACCATCTCACCGTTGGTGAGGAGGAACCGGACAACGTCCGCTGCGGTTCTGTTCAGCCGAGGACCGAGGTCCTGGGCTGTGGAGGCACGCTCGATGACGATCTCACCGGTAGGGATGGGAGCGTCCTGTGCCGAATACGTCGGCACGTCCATCGGCGTGAGTTCTTCTCTGCTGCGACGCCGACGGCTCTTGCGACGAGGCCGACCTCGGTTGGGGCCGCCGCGTCCCGGAGGACCACCGCGTCCCGGAGGACCACCACGATTGGGGGCAGGCGGCCCGCCGCCACCGGCGCCCCCACCGGGGGCGCCGCGTCCACCGCCGCCACCGGGAGGGCCACCGCTGCCGCGGAAACCGCCACCAGGGCGTGAAGAGCTGTCGCTGCGACCACCGGAACCGCCACCGGGTCCACTGGGTCGAGGCTTTCCACCACCGGGAGGTGGCGGGATTGGCTTGCCACCGCGGCCTCGGGGCGGGCCCGGAGGTGGTGGAATGGGCTTGCGAGCCTTTGGCGGTGCGCTGCCTGCGTCGGCCTGGGCGCCATCACCAGAAGCGGGGGCAGCTTCAGCCGGAGCGGCGGCCTCAGCGGCGGGGGCCGCAGCAGCAGGAGCCTCTGCAACCGGCTCAGCCGGTGCGGGCGCCTCGGCGGCGACGGGGGTCGGCTCCGGCGCTGGGGCCGGAGCTTCAGGAGCGGGCGCTGGCTCAGCCGGCGCCGGAGCAGGAGCTTCGGCCGCTGCTGGGGCTGGGGCTGGAGCCGGAGTGGGCTCAGGTGCTGGTGCCGCAGGGGCCGGCGCCGGTGGAGCAGGCGCGGGAGCCGGAGCAGCTGCGGCGGGTGCCTCGGCGGCCTTGATGGCAGGCGGAGGTGGTGGGATGGCCTTCGACGGGTCCGCGCTTGGCTTGGCGCCAGCGGACGACACGACGTTCGGCGATGCCTTCGCCGGAGGTGGCTTTGGCGCTTCTTCCTCTGCAGGCGCCGGTGCTTCCTCTTCAGCCTTGGCCGCGGCCTTCTTCTTCTTTGGCGGCGGCTTCTTGGTGGAGACGACCGTCTTTGGCTCGTCACCTTTGGCGTTTGCTTCTTCGGCGTCGGCCTCGACGGGCTCTCGAATGAGACCCTCGCGTTCCGCCTTGCGACGGAGGCGATCAGCCTGCGCTTCTACGACACTCGAGGAATGACTCTTTACCCCAATGCCGAGGGCATTGCAGAGGTCGATGATCTCTTTGTTGGATAGACCCAACTCTCTGGCGAGTTCGTAGACCCGGACTTTTGATGGCACGTTGTTGTGATCACCCCTAAAACAGGTCGCTACAGCGCAGCGAGGCGACTGCTTATCCTAGCGGCAGGCGACCCTAGACCCATCAACGTCAGCAAGTTGAGCGTGTTACGAACTCAAGGCTTATTCCTGGGTGTTGTTGGGCCATTCTTGGCCAAGCGTGCGGATCGACGCCGGATCCGGAGTCTGTCGCAACGCACGGGCGAACGCCTTGCGCTCCACCGCGGCCTCAAAGCACCCGCCGATGGTGTCTGAACAGAGCCATGCGCCCCTGCCCGCACCGTTGCGGTGCTGGCAGAGGTGACCCCGTTCATCGAGATGGAAACGCACCAACGTTGGCTGCGGCCGACTCTGACGGCAGCCAACGCAGGTCCTAACAGGAACTCGCTCAGCCATCCTCGGCGGGGACAGGCTCTGCGGTGACATCGACAGCTGCTTCTTCAGCATCGTCGGTGGCGTCCTCGGCGACAGCCTCATCGATTGCGTCGTCTTCGGCTGCATCCTCAGTTGCGTCAGCCTCGACGTCATCGGCCGAGTCTTCATCGGAATCGGCGTCATCGGCCGAATCGTCTGCAACATCGGCGGACTCTTCGCCACCGTCGGCCCCACCTTCAGCATCGCCGTCGGTATCTGCGGCGCCGTCAGCGTCTTCGGCTGCAGGCTCTTCTTCGCCTTCGGCGGAAGCGTTCCACTCGTCGGCGGAGATGGCTTCGCTGCCGTCGGCGGGCTGCCACATCTGCTCGCCGGTCTCAGCATCGACGATCCATTCGCCCTCGGCCCACTCTTCACTCTCGAATTGGGCTTCTTCGAGGAGCTGGGTTTCGCTCTTGATGTCGATCCGCCAACCGGTCAACCGGTGGGCGAGCCTGGCGTTCTGGCCCTCCTTGCCGATGGCAAGCGAGAGTTGGAAGTCGGGAACGATGACCTCGGCGGTGCCGGTGTCAAAGTCAATCCGGACCTCTTTGACCTTCGCCGGCGACAGTGCTTTCGCCACGAAGTCATAGGGATCCTCGCTGAAGGGGATGATGTCGACCTTTTCCCCGTTCAGCTCGTTGACGACCATACGGACCCGAGATCCTCGGGCGCCGACGCACGCGCCGACCGGGTCAACGTTCTGGTCATTAGACCACACGGAGATCTTGGTGCGGTGTCCGGGTTCCCGGGCGCAGGCCTTGATCTCGACGATGCCGTCGGCGATTTCAGGAACCTCAAGTTCAAACAGGCGCTTGATGAGTCCAGGGTGGGTGCGGCTGACCACGATCTGCGGGCCCTTGGCCGTGCGGCGAACCTCGACGATGTAGGCCTTGACTCGGTTGCCACCTTCGGACCGCGGCCCCATCGACACCTGTTCGGCCTGAGGCAGCAAGGCCTCGACCCGACCAAGGTCAAGGAGGGTGTAGCGGGAGTCGGTCTGCTGCACGATGCCGGTGACGATGTCACCCTCGCGGCCTGCGTACTCCTCGTACTTCATCTCACGCTCGACCTCACGAATGCCCTGGGTGAGGATCTGCTTCGTGGTCTGAGCGGCGATGCGGCCGAAGGAATCCGGAGTGACGTCCATCTCGTCGCCGACCGGCTCGCCGTCCTCGTCCAGTTCCTGGGCGAAGACGCGAATGTCGAACGATGACGGATCGATGGTGACCCAGGCGTATTCAAAGGAGTCGGGCATGCGCTTGTACGCGGACTCAAGGGCGTTGGCCATGATTCCGAACAGCTTGTCGATTGAAATCCCGCGGTCCTCTGCCAGTGCCTGCAGCGCTTCGGTCATTTCGTTACTCATCGCCGACCTCGTTTCTGTTCTTCTGCGAATTCGATTGTTTTGCGGACGGTGTGTTCTTGGCCGACTGCTTCTTCGCAGCCTGTTTCTTCTTGCCGGCCTGTTTGTTCTTGCCGGCCTGCTTGCTGTTGCCCGCCTGCTTCTTCTTACCTGCGGCCTTTTTCTGGCCTGCTGACTTCGGCCCGGGGTGTTTACCCCCGACCTTCGGGGTGGGACCCCAGTCAAAGACGGTGCGAGCCGTGCTCACATCGGCCAGGGCGAGCACCCTGGACTCAGACTCGGTCAGATCGACACCGTCGATCTCGACAACGTCAACCGTGACGCTGTCATCGGCCACCGATTGCAGCTCCCCTTTGACCCGTCGGGGTTCCACGGTGGCGATGGTCTTGATAATGATGTCTTCGCCGATGGCCCGACGAAAGTGATCGATCCGGCGGAGCGGCCGCTCCACACCTGGGCTTGTCACCTCAAGGGTGTAGCGCCCGGGAACCGGGTCATGCTGATCGAGAATGGGTGACACGAGGCGGTTGACCGTGGTGAGGCTGTCGGTGGTGACGCCGTCTTCATGATCGAGGACGACCCGCAGCGTTCCGCCGGTCCACTCGACATCGAGGAGCTCCACGTCAGCGGTGGCGACCACCGGAGCGAGGAGAGCAAAAACACGGGTGGCGACGGGCGAATCCATCTCGGCAACGGTGACAGCGTCCTCGCTGTGCTGGCCGTCCAGGGCTTCCGCAGTGGGTTCCGACGTGAGTTCCGCAGTAGATTCCGCAGTAGATTCCGCGGTGGGTACGGAGCCAGCTTCGGCGCTGGTTTCCTCAGAATCGGTGATGTCAGGGGTTGCGTCGGCCGTAGCCTCGTCGCCGGACATTGCACACCTCCTGAGTTTGTTGAATCGTCCTTGGTCGGTTGAGATCTCATGTCCTGAGAAATCAAAAGCGTGGGCCGCAGCCCACGCTTGGAACCAATACTAGCCGCCTTTGGTTCGAATCGGCGGGGCCACCGAACCTGCCCGACTCCCAATGCAGCTTGTCCACAGGCACTATCAGCTTGCTGAGCAGTGTCGCTGGAGGATCTCCCATAGCATGCAGGACATGGGATTCCTCGATTCGCTCAAAGCGTGGTTGAAGACCGAAGCCGCCGAGGCACAGGATCTTGGCCAGGCCACAAAAGGCCGTCTTGAGGCCGACCTGGACCGCCGGGAGGCCGAGTTGGACCTGACGCCAGAGCAACGTCTCGATGCGTTGCAGGACAAGATCGACCACGGCGACTCGGTTTTTGAACATCTCCAGGACAAAATCGACGGCCGAGAGGCTCACGCCGAGGCCACCTCGGACCTGGCGGACCGGCCCGATGCCGACGATGCGGATGTGCTCGACCTGGACTCCACCGAGGTCATCCCGCCGGAACCACCCCCGGCCTAGCCGCGACCCGTTCGCAACCGACAGCAACTTTTAGGGATCGAGACGCCAGTCTCGACCTTGGGCCGTGATTACTCCCGGCTCTTCTTCATCAACTCGACCAGCTGCTCGGACTCGTTGGCGTCATCGCCGCGCTCGTTCAGGTTGAGCTGACGGTCCTCTTCGGCCGCTTTGCGGGCGGCGTCACGGGTGGAGACCGCTCGGGCCAGCGCTGCGTCCATGCCTTCTTCGTTGATGAACTCGGCCCATTCCACCAACGTCGGCACCATCTCGTCCTCGGGGACGACCGCAACGTTCTCACCTTTGATGAACAGGTGGCCGCGCTTGTTGCCTGCGGCAATGCCGATGTCGGCATCTCGTGCTTCACCGGGTCCGTTCACCACGCAACCCATGACCGCGACCTGCAGCGGCAACTCCCGGTCGGCGAGCGCCTCCTGGGCGTCCTGGGCCACCTTGTACACGTCAATCTCGGCCCTGCCACATGATGGGCAGGCGATCAGGTCGACGTTTTTGCGTTCCCGGAGCCCGAACGACTCAAGCAGCACCCGCCCGAGGCGAGCCTCATCGACGGGGTCCGAGGTGAGCGAGTAACGCATTGTGTCGCCGATGCCCTCGGCAAGAAGCGTTGCGATGCCCGCCGTCGCCTTGACGATGCCTGCCGGCGGCGGACCGGCCTCGGTCACACCGAGGTGGAGCGGATGGTCGGTGACCTCGCTCAGCTGACGGTAGGCCTCAATCATCAGCGGCACGTTCGACGCCTTGACCGAAATCTTGATGAGATCGAAGTCGACCTCTTCGAAGTAGGCGATTTCCTGCAGTGCCGATTCAACCATCGCCTCGGGGGTGACGGTGTCGCCGTACTTGCGGTACAGGTCCGGGTGGAGGCTGCCGCCGTTCACGCCGATCCGGATGGGCACATTGCGGTCCTTGGCCTCTCTGGCCACCGCCTTGATGTGCTCGGGTTTGCGGATGTTGCCCGGGTTGAGGCGCAGGCAGTGCACGCCCGCCTCGAGCGCTTCAAGGGCCCGGCGATACTGATGGTGGATGTCAGCGACGATGGGGACGGGGCTGCGGGGCACGATCCGGGCCAGTCCCTCGGAGGCCTCCGGCTCGTTGCAGGTACAGCGGACGATGTCTGCTCCGGCGGCGGCCAGGGCGTAGATCTGTTGGAGGGTGCCTTCGACATCAGCCGTCTTGGTGATGGTCATCGACTGCACGGTGATGGGCGCGCCGCCACCGACCGGCACGTCACCCACCATGATTTGGTGGGTCTTGGCTCTCGGAAATTGCACTGCGCCGGCTTCCATCTTTACTCCTCTACAACACCGCTGTGCGCGCCCATCCAACCGGTGGGAGGCGCGGGGCGAGCGATGTCAGCTGATGGGTCGGACGATATCGAGATAGACCGTCGTGA
>CAZSTV010000152.1:0-7985 GCA_964609665.1 uncultured Acidimicrobiaceae bacterium | reverse complement strand
TTACTCCTCTACAACACCGCTGGAGGCACCCATCCGACGGTGGTTGGATCGGGAGCGAACATTGTCAGCTGGCGGGTTGGGCCAGCCGATGGGTTCGGGTCAGCTGATGGGTCGGACGATATCCAGATACACCGTGGTGACCATGATGAACGCCAGAACTGCCACAACCGCGTAGGTGAGTGGCAACAGCTTGGCCACATCGATGTGATACGGCGGCTGGCCCTTCCGAGACCGCAGTCGCTCATAGGTGGCGATGGCGGCGTGGCCACCATCCAGTGGCAACAACGGCATCAGGTTCAAGAGGCCGATGAAGATGTTGAGCACGCCGAGCAGGCTCAACGGCCAGGTGATGTCAAAGTCGGGCTGGCCGGCGATCCGCACGGCGCCTACCACCGAGATGGGGCGGTTGGCTTCATCGCTGTTGCGGTCAACGTCTTCGGACCCGTCGAGCATGAGGCTGCCGAGTTGGGTGAACGTTGACGGCGAAAGGAACCGGGGAATGGTTGTCAGCGCGCCCCAGAACGTTTCGCCGAACATCTGCGCCGCCATTACCGGGCTCTCACGGGTGTGTTCGAACGAGGGCGCAACACCGAGGAAACCAAACTCTTCGCCGGTCTCTTCGTCTTCCAGAGTTGCGAGCACGGTGGAACGGACGGTGGTCTCACCGTCGCTCAGAACCGACAGGGCAACTTCGTCGCCGGGATGTTCACGAATGTAGGTCCGCAGCTCGCGCCAGTCTGTGGAGTCAATGCCGTCGACGGCGACGATGGTGTCCCCGGGCTGCAGCTCGGCGACAACCGCCGGTGTTTCGCCTGTCTCCAACTGGGAGACCTGGCCGACCGACCACTTCTCCGGGTCATCGAGGCCGATGACCGATGTGACGATCAGGAACAGAATGATGGCCTGGATGAAGTGCATGATCGACCCGGCGGTGATCACCAGCATGCGCTTCGGGTAGCTCTTGTTCTTGTACGCCCGATGTTCATCTTCGGGGGCAACCGGGTCCAGGTTGTGCATCCCGATGATACGAACGAACGCGCCGATCGGCAGCGAGCGCACCCCATATTCGGTCTCGCCCTTCTGGAACGACCAGATGCGGGGCCCCATGAAGAGGAAGAACTGGGTGGCCTTCATCCCGGTCCAGCGAGCGGTCAGGTAGTGACCAAGCTCGTGGAGGAAGATCATCAGGACGATGCCGACCACCACGAAGAAGTAGCGGGGCCCGGCCCAGAACCACAGCATGGCGAAGAGGCCGATGATAAAGGCCAAGCCAAGCGGGTTGGACTGCACCTCGTCGGGGGCTCGGTCCTGTGGTTCCGCCAGTACGAACGGAACGTCTCGCCCGCCGGAGTCCGAATCCAGCACGTCAGCCGGTAGTTGTTCGTTCGTGTCAGTCATAAGCGATCTAACTCAAAATCTAGGACAAATACGGCACCCATGTGGCATCACCCAACGGTCTTATCGGCCGAATCAGGGCTCCCGCCAGTGAATGGAACCAGGAATCGGGGTGGATTAGTCCCCCAGAACTCCTTCAGCATACGTGCGGGCGTGGCCGTCGGCGTCGAGAACTGCCTCAAGTGAGTCTGCAGGTTGGCCGTCGTGGCGCTGCATTGTGGCGTCGATCGCCGGGGCGATGGCGCTCCACGTGATCCGCCCTGCCAGGAAGGCGTCGACCGCCACCTCGTTTGCGGCGCTCAGCCACGCAGGGGCTGTGCCGCCGACCCGGCCCGCTTCAAAGGCCAGGTCTAGGCAGGGAAATGCCGTCCGGTCCGGGGTTTCAAAGTCCAACGTGCCCAGTTTGGCCCAGTCGATCCGACCGTAGGCCACGTCAAAGCGGTCCGGGTAGGCCAGGGCATAGGCAATTGGCAGCCGCATGTCGGGATTCGACAGCTGGGCGATGGTTGAGCCGTCCGTGTAGGTCACCATCGAATGCACGATCGACTGCGGGTGCACCACCACCTCGATGTCATCAATCTCTATGCCGTACCCGGCCGCGCCCGCCGCGGCACCGAACAACTCGTTTGCCTCGATGACCTCGAGACCCTTGTTCATCAGGGTTGAGGAATCCACGGTGATCTTTGGCCCCATCGACCAGGTGGGGTGCTGCAGCGCTTCTTCGACCGTGACGGCTTGCAGTTCTTCAACCGTGCGGCCCCGGAACGGGCCGCCTGAGGCGGTGAGTTGCAGCCGGTCCAGGATGCGGTCGTCACCGGCTGACCTCAGGCATTGGTGGATTGCAGCGTGTTCGCTGTCGACCGGGAGCAGTTCGGCGCCGGGGGTCGCCCGGAGTTGTTGCACCACCGGCCCGGCGGCGATGAGCGATTCTTTGTTGGCCAGCGCCAGACGCTTGCCTGCCGCCAGACAGGACATGGTGACCGGTAGACCGGCAAAGCCGACAACACCATTGACAGTGATGTCGGCGATGGCCGACACGTCGGCCAGGGCGGTCGGGCCGCTCAGCACCTCTATCTCGGCGGGAAGCCGTTCCCGCAGCTCCGCCAGCTTTGATTCGTCGGCCAGGGCGACGACGTCGGGTCGGACAGCGGTGGCCTGCTCGACCAGGTCATCAATGCGGGATCCGGCGGCAAGGGCCACTATCCGGAAACGCTCGGGCCGGGCCGCCATGACCTCAAGGGTCTGCGTCCCGATTGAGCCGGTGGAACCGACGATGGCAACGGTGGTGGTCACCCGTTCAGCGTACGCGTCCGGCTGGACAACCGCTGACCGCCCGAAGCTCCTCCGGGAGGAGTTAGATCAGGCCGTAGACCAGAGCGAGGTAGTACGCACCGGGCAGAGCGAACAGCAGACCGTCGAGACGATCGAGCACACCGCCGTGGCCGGGAAGCAGCGTTCCCATGTCCTTCACACCGAGGTCACGTTTCACGACCGATTCGGCGAGATCTCCCATCGGGGCCAAGCAGCCGACGACGGCGCCCAGCACGATGGCGGGGACCAGCTTGGTATCCCAGATGGTTCCCATCTCGGTAACGCCGATGGCGAACCCGGCAAACAACGCACCGATAAATCCGGTGATGGTGCCTTCCCAGGTCTTGTTTGGACTGGCGTGGTGGAACGGTCGAGAACCATACGCTCGCCCGCCGATGTAGGCCATGGTGTCGGAGGCGACGGTGATGATGATGGTGGCGAGCAGCAGCTCGATGCCGCCGTCCTGGCGCAGCATCAGCGCGCCGAAGGCGGCGAGGCCACCGACCCAGAAAATGCCCATCATGGTGAGGCTGAGGTTCAGCACCGGTCGTTCGGTGTCAGCACCGACCAGGTACCACAGGGTGCCAAAGACTACGGCCAGGGCGACGATCAGCGGGAAGGCCGCGTCACCTCGGTAGTAGGCGGCGGCAGGCGCGGCGACCGTTCCGACGATGCCAAGCAGGGTTGCGGGACGAAGTCCTGCCATGCGCATAGCGTTGTAGAGCTCAAGTACCGCGAGCAGCGCCAAGACGACCACGAGCAAAAGCGTGGTGTACGGGCCAAACCACATGGCGGCCAAGACGAGGCCGGCCAAGGCCAGTCCAACGCCGATCGCCTGGGGGATGTTGCGGCCACCGACCGGACCGAAGCCAAAGTCGTCCTCGGCCTCTTCGTCCTCGTAGTAGCCGTCATCGGCAAACTCGATGTCGTCGATATTCGGTTCGTGCTGCTCGCGGGCAGGCACCCTCGGGGCCATTCGTTCCTGATGGGCCTCGGCGAGTGCGCCGGTGAGCGTGCGTTCGGCCGGGGCCGGTCGAGGAACCGCTGACGCTCCACCATCTCGTTCGCCGCGAATCGGCGGCGGCCGGTCGACCGGGTTTTGCCTGGCCTGCGGCGCCGGGGCTGGCGATTGTTGCGTCGCCTGCGGCGCTGGCTGGGCGGCAGGTTGTGGTGCCCGGCCCTGCGGAGGTGCCGCTTTGCGGGCCACCGGTTGTGCAACGGGGGGCCGGGTCTGAGGTTGAGGACGGGGTCCTGGCGCGGGGCGGGGACGGTCGGGCGGTTGACCGATGTCGGTCTCGTCATCGAAGACGGACCCGACGGGCTCCGGTGCTGGAGCGGGGGCCGGGGCAGGTCGAGGAGTAGTCAGATCGACGTTGGCGCTGTCCGAGGAGCCTGCGGCGACGCCATTTGGCCTCGGAGCGGTGGCGGGACGAGCGGGGCGTCGCACAGCGATCGACTCGTAGGTCTCTTCTTCTTCGTAGTCCTCGTCCTCATCTTCGTATTCGTCGATGGAGGCATCGAGGTTCACCGATTCGGTGTCGGCAAAGACATCGGCCAGGTCGGGACCGGACCACGAGGGGTCATCACCGTGCCAGCTGGGGCCTTTGACGTCGGCCCAGAGGCCGCTCTCTTCTTTGTCGCTGGTAAGTACCGCCGGTACCTGACCGGTCGGGGGCGCGGTCCAATGCTGCAGTCCGGCCGCTTCGGCATCGGCCGCGGCTTTCACTTCCGCCGTTCGCCCGGCGTCGGTCAGATCGATCTCGTCCTCTTTGATGACGGGGATCTTCCCGAACGAGTTCGCGTCACGCTCTGGCGGCGGCTCGAACAGATCGAAAATGCTCGTCTTCGGTTCGGCCGCCTCTGATTCTGATGTTGATTCGTCTTTGTCGGCCATGGCCTACTGCTTCCTTTCCCATACCTCTTCCGCCACGATGTGTCACCGCCACCTGCTGCACCGAGCGCCATTCGGTGCCGAATCGCTATCACCGTGTTGCGGTGGTGACGTCGAGTCGAGTTGCTGGTGGCATATCGCCGGGGAGTTGTACGCAGGCGTTCCTGAGACCAGTTCGGCCTGCATGTGGGTTACTTACACCTCTAGGAGTTCTTCTTCTTTTGAGGCGAGGGCACTATCAACGTTAGCCTCACTCGCCTGGGTTAGCTTGTCCAAGTCCTTCTCGGCCCTGCTCAGCTCGTCTGCGCTGAGATCGTTGTCTTTCTCAGCGTTTTCCAACTCTTTACGGGCATCTCGCCGGATGTTTCGAATGGCGATCCGGCCATCCTCGGCCATTTTCTTGACCACTCGGACCAGTTCCTTACGACGCTCTTCGGTGAGCGGCGGAAAGTTGAGCCGGAGTGATCGACCGTCATTGCTTGGCGACAAACCGAGATCAGAGGTACGGATTGACCGTTCCACCGCTTCAAGGTTTGCCGGATCGTGGGGAGTAATTGTGAGCTGTCGAGCCTCTGGGATTGCGACGGAAGCGACCTCGATGAGGCGAACCTCAACGCCGTAGGCCTCGACCATCAATTTTTCAACTAGTTGGGGGGCGGCTCGGCCACTACGGATGGATGCGAATTCCGTTCGTGAGTGAGCAACAGCCTTGTCCATGCGGTCTTTCGCATCGTCCAACACCAGCTCGACTAGTTCGCTCATTTCACCATCGTACCGATCGCTTCACCGCACAGTAGGCCCCGGAGGCTTCCCTCTGCCATGAGGTCGAAGACCACGATTGGTAGGTCGTTCTCCTTAGCGTGGGTGATCGCCGTTGGATCCATGACCCGAAGATTGCGGTTGAGCACGTCCAGATAGCTCAACTCGTCGATCTTGGTGGCGCTGGGGTCGGTGCGAGGATCTGCGGTGTAGATCCCGTCCACGCCGCCGTGGGTGCCCTTGAGCAACACCTCAGCGTCGACCTCGACCGCCCGCAGGGCAGCGGTGGTATCGGTGGTAAAGAAGGGATTACCGGTACCGGCGGCGAAGATGACCACCCGATTCTTTTCGAGGTGGCGGATGGCCTTGCGGCGGATGTACTCCTCGGCCACCTGCGGCATTGCAATGGCGGACTGCAGCCGGGTGGGGACGTCCTTTTGTTCCAGAAAGTCCTGGAGAGCGAGGGCGTTCATGACCGTTGCGAGCATGCCCATGTAGTCGGCCTGGGCCCGATCGAGGCCGCCTTCGGCACCGGTTAGACCACGCCAGAAGTTGCCACCACCGACAACGACGGCAACCTCGACGCCGAGATTGTCCCTGACGTCGATGATGTCATCGCTGATCCGGCTGAGCACCTTGTCGTCGATGCCGAATCCGCGATCGCCAGCGAAGGCTTCTCCGGACAGCTTCAAGAGAATTCGACGCCACCGAGGCGCACTTTCTTCAGCCAACAGAACCCTCCAACGTCTTACGACGCCCTAGTAAGTACTGACAAAGATAGTCCGCCACCGGCCCTGAACGGGGTAGGTCCATCGAATGACCCTGTGGCTTGGATGTCTCGTACGGGTTGATCCACCCGTGTGTCGACGCTGTATCAGGCGCCAACCTGAGCGAGGGTGAAACGGGTGATGGTGCCGTCGCCGATCTTGGCGGACACGGTTTCCTTGTCGCCGAACAGGCCCTGCTCAAGCAGCACCCGCTCGCCGAGCCAGGAGTTGATCCGGCCTTCGACGATCTTTGGCCACGCCGCTTCTGGCTTGCCCTCGTTCTTTGTGATCTCGAGCAGCGCTGCCTTTTCTTTCTCGATGTCCTCTGCGGGCACTTCATCCCGGCTGAGGTAGGCAGGCTTTGCGAAGGCCACGTGCATGGCGACCTCGTGCAGGACATCGGCGTCGACGCCGGTGCCTTCGATGAGGACGCCGGTCTTGCCGCCGCCGTGGATGTAGGCATCGATGACGGCGTCGCCGCTCGCTTCGTAGCGAACGATCGGTCCGAAGTCGATGTTCTCCTTGACGGTGAGCTTCAGGTCTTCGATGGCATCGGTCTTCTCGGTGACGGCGTCGGTGCCCTTGGCGAGAACGAGGTCTGCGAGTTCCTGGGCCAGCGCACCAAAGTCCTCGGACTTGGCGGCGAAGTCCGTCTCGGACTTGAGGTGGACCAGCGAGGCGCCGCTGTCGTTCTGGGCGACGGTCACAAGACCCTCGCTGTTGTCACGATCGGTCCGGGTGGCGGCCTTGGCCAGGCCCTTCTCCCGAAGGATCTGGACCGCCGCCTCGAAGTCGCCGTCGGCGGAGGTGAGGGCCTTCTTGGCATCCATCATGCCGGCACCGGTGGACTTGCGCAGTTCCTGCACGTCTTTCGCGGTGATTGCCATATCTGTGTTTCTCTTTCGTTCCGTACTACGTGAGGGGGGACTGCGAGTGATTACTCGGAGGCGGGTGCGGCGTCTTCGGCCGGGGCCTCGGGAGCAGCTTCTGGCGCCGGTGCTTCGGCGGCCTCTGCCGGTGCCGCTTCTGCTGGTGCAGCTTCTGCGGGTGCGGGCTCGGCCGGGGCTTCAGCGGCAGGAGCTTCTGCAGCGGGGGCTTCAGGGGCAGCGGCAGCTGCGGCGTCGGCTTCCTGCTGAGCAGCGGCGATGCGTGCTTCACGAGCGGCGGCATCGGCGGTTGCTGCCTCGCGGGCTGCGGCCTGCTGTGCTGCGATTTCGGCCTCTTCCTCGGGGCTGCGCTCTTCGGTTGACGGAGCAGCCGGTGCGCCAGTCTTGCGGGCGTTGATGATCTTGCCTTCGGCGACGGCCTCGGCGATGACTCGGGTCATCAACTCGGCGGAGCGGATGGCGTCATCGTTGCCGGGGATCGGGAAGGTGATGAGGTCGGGGTCGCAGTTGGTGTCGACGACGGCGACGATCGGGATGCCGAGCTTGCGAGCTTCGGTCACCGCGATGTGTTCGATGATGGTGTCGAGCACGAAGACGACGCTTGGCATCTTGGCCATGGCCTTGATACCGCCGATGTTGCGGTCGAGCTTCTCAAGCTCACGACCGTAACGAAGGGCTTCCTTCTTCGGCATCTCTTCAAATTCGCCGGCGGCACGCATGCGCTCGTACTCGAGCATCTTGCCAACCCGCTTGGAGATGGTCTGGTAATTGGTGAGCATGCCGCCCAACCAACGCTGGTCGACGAAGGGCATGCCGACCGACTGTGCGTGGCGGCGAATCGGCTCCTGGGCCTGCTTCTTGGTGCCGACGAAGAGAACGGTGCCACCGTCGGCGACGGTGTCGCGAACGTAGGTGTAGGCGGTCTCAATACGACGGAGGGTTTCCTCAAGGTCGATGATGTAGACGCCATTGCGG
>CAZSTV010000151.1:0-14228 GCA_964609665.1 uncultured Acidimicrobiaceae bacterium | reverse complement strand
GCAAGGTCACCCTCCGGGGCGATCAGATGTGGGAGTTCTTCGATCGGCTGGTCACCTTGGCCATTCCCCGAATCCGTGACTTCCGCGGGCTTAGCCCGAAGTCGTTCGACGGCCACGGCAACTACACCTTCGGGCTCACCGAGCAGTTGGTGTTCCCCGAGATCGATTACGACAACGTCGACACCAACCGTGGCATGGACATCACCATCGTCACCTCCGGCAAGACAAACGACGAGGGCCGGGCGTTGCTCGAAGCCTTCAAATTCCCGTTCCGGCGCGAAGGGCAGGCCCAGTAACCATGGCTAAGAAGGCACTGAAGAACAAGCAGCAGAAGACCCCGAAGTTCAAGGTCCGGAGCTACACCCGCTGCGTCAACTGTGGCCGGTCCCGATCGGTGTATCGCCGATTCAACCTCTGCCGTATATGTCTACGAACCATGGCCCACGCCGGGGAAATCCCAGGCGTGACCAAGGCCAGCTGGTGATTGGGTAGGTGATTCGACAATGACTATGACAGATCCCATCGCCGACATGCTGACTCGCATTCGCAACGCAAACATTGCGATGCACGATGAAGTGAGCATGCCGTCCTCGAAGCTGAAGGTCGCCCTGGCCAAGGTCCTCGAATCTGAGGGTTACATCCAGAGCTTCCAAGCCGTCGAGAACGCCAGCGGTCCGGGCACGACCCTGACCATCAGCATGAAGTACTCAGCGGAACGCCAGCGTGTCATCAGTGGCATCAAGCGCGTTTCGAAGCCCGGACTCCGGGTCTATTCCAAGAACGATCAGATCCCTCGTGTTCTGGGCGGACTTGGTGTCGCTGTTCTCTCAACCAGCAATGGACTTATCACCGACAGGGCCGCTCGTAAGGCCAAAGTCGGCGGCGAAGTCCTTTGCTACGTCTGGTAGGAGCCCGCTATGTCACGAATCGGCAACTCGCCAATTCCGGTCCCGGCCGGTGTTGACATCAACATATCCGGTGCCAACGTCACCGTGAAGGGCCCGAAGGGCACGCTGGAGCACACCATCCCCGAGTCGGTCGCAATTGAGCTCGGCGAGGGCGAAGCAGTCGTTACCCGCGTCAATGATGAGCGTCAGTCAAAGGCCCTCCACGGCCTGACCCGCTCGCTGATCAACAACATGGTGATCGGCGTGAGCGAAGGCTTCCGCAAGGACCTTGAGATCATCGGCGTCGGCTATCGAGCCAACGCCAAGGGCAAGGATGCACTGGAGCTGGCCCTCGGGTTCAGCCATCCGGTGAACGTCAAGGCGCCCGCCGGCATCGAGTTCGATGTCCCGGAGCCAACCAAGATCGGCGTCATCGGTATTGACAAGCAAGCCGTCGGTCAGGTTGCGGCCGAGATCCGCGCCTACCGCAAGCCCGAGCCCTACAAGGGCAAGGGTGTTCGATATGTCGGCGAGCGAGTAATTCGCAAGGCCGGAAAGGCCGGTAAGTAATGGCTGCTAGAGCAACCGGGCGCAGCGCCGCTCGCTCCCGTCGTCAGCGGCGGGTCCGTAAGAAGGTCATCGGCACCGCCGAGCGACCCCGTCTGGCCGTATTCCGGTCGAACAAGCACATCAGCGTTCAGCTCATCGACGATTCGAAGGGCCACACCATGGCCGCCGCCTCCACCTATGAGTCGGCAGCAAGTGGTGGGGGAGCCTCCGGTTCGGTCGACGCAGCAAAAGCCGTTGGTCAACTCATCGGCGAGCGTGCATCAGCAGCAGGCGTTGACAGCGTCGTCTTCGACCGTGGCGGCAACCGCTACCACGGACGGGTGGCCGCTTTGGCCGATGCCGCCCGCGAAGCCGGACTGAAGTTCTAGGGAAGACGAGGAACAAGTAGATGGCTAACGAACGAAACGATCGCAACTCACGAGGCGGCCCCGACCAGGGTCGTGAATCCCGAGTGATCGCCATCAACCGGGTGGCAAAGGTGGTCCGAGGTGGCCGCCGCTTCGCCTTCACCGCACTCGTGGTGCTCGGCGACGGCAACGGCCGCGTCGGCCTCGGCTACGGCAAGGCCAAAGAGGTCCCACTGGCAATCCAGAAGGGGACCGAAGAAGCTCGCAAGCTTATGTTCGACGTCCCGATGGCCGCCGGTACGGTCACGCACGAGATCATCGGTGAGCAGGGCGCAGGTCGAGTACTGATCAAGCCCGCCGCTCCCGGTACCGGTGTTATCGCCGGTGGTGCTGCTCGGGCCATTCTGGAAGAGGCTGGCATCCGCGACGTGCTCTGCAAGTCGCTTGGCTCCGCCAACCAGATCAACGTTGCACGGGCCACGATCAACGCCCTGCAGGGTCTGAAGCGCCCGGATGAGGTCGCCAAGCTTCGTGGCCTCGACGCTTCTGAGTTCACCCCGAAGGGGATGCTTGAGGCATACACCGAGCGCGAGCGTTCGCTGCGCTCCGGCTCTGTGGAAGCTGCATCATGACCGCCGTTCGGCCGGAGGCCTCACTAACCGAGTTTCGCCTGCGGCAAAACATCGCAAGCGCCGTTCGGCCGGAGGCCTCACTAACCGAGTTTCGCCTGCGGCAAAACATCGCCAGTTACCAGGTTGCTGGCGCACCAGACAGGATTTTCGGATGACTGAAATTCTCGTAACCCAGGTCCGTTCTGCCATCGGCACCAAGCCGAAGCAGCGCGGCACACTGCGTGCCCTCGGCCTCGGCCGCATCGGCAAGTCAAACGTTCTGCCCGACCGGGCCGAGATCCATGGCATGATCGCCAGGGTTCCGCATCTGGTCGAAGTTTCGGACCCCGCCGCCGGCGGTTCAGCGTCCGAGGAAGGCTAGTCACATGAAGGTTCACGATCTCAAGCCTGCTGAGGGCTCACGCACTCGGCGTAAGCGCAAGGGCCGCGGTATTGGCGGCAAGGGCGGCAAGACCGCAGGTCGCGGTACCAAGGGTCAGCGGGCGCGTAACACCGTCCGGGTCGGCTTTGAAGGCGGCCAGCTGCCGTTGCAGCAGCGCATGCCGAAGCTGCGGGGCTTTAACAACCCGTTCCGCGTCGACTACCAGGCCATCAACCTCGACACCATCACCGAGTCCGGTCTCACCGAGATCTCTCCGGAGACCTTGCTTGAGAAGGGCCTTGTCGGTAAGGGCGCCCTCGTCAAGATTCTTGGCCGTGGCGAACTCACCGGTGCTGTCACTGTGAAGGCTCACGCCTTCTCGGCCTCCGCAGAAGCGGCAATCACCGCGGCTGGCGGTTCGGTCGAGAAACTGCCGCTGCCATTCAAGGTCCGGCCGGCTGCTCAGGGCAACGCCCTGACCAACCGCTGATTCTTCCAACACCTAGACTGGTTCAATTCGATCCCAAGCCGATCATTGCTAAGTAATTTGCGGCGGCGGCGAGTGGGCCGGTAGGCAAGCCGGAGGGTCACACCCCGGAGAGGAACCTCGTGGAAACACTCAGAAACGTTCTGAGAACCTCAGAACTTCGGAACAAAATCCTGTTCACGATTTTCATCATCGTGCTGTACAGGCTCGGAGCTCAGATTCCCGCACCGGGCGTCAGCCTCGACGGTATTCAGACCCTCCGAAACCGGGCGGACGAGAACCAGGGTGGTGTCTTTGGCTACCTGACTCTCTTCACCGGCAGCGGTGGTGTGCTCAACCTGTTCGGGTTGGGCATCTTGCCGTACATCACCTCCTCAATCGTGATCCAGATCCTCACGGTTGCCGTCCCCAAGTTGGAGGAATGGCAATCTCAGGGTGCGGTCGGCCAGCGCAAGATCACCCAGTGGACCCGCTACATCGCGGTCATCCTGGCCCTGATCCAGAGCGCCAGCTTGACCTTCCTTATCAACCGCAGCCCGGAGCAGATCTTCGGCTATGACCCGGGCCTGTTCCCGGACGGGTCGATCGGCCGCATGCTGCTCGCCATCGTCTGTGTCACCACCGGTACCGCAGTCCTTATGTGGATGGGCGAGCTCATCACCGAAAAGGGTCTTGGCAACGGCATGTCCGTGCTGATCTTTGCCTCGGTGGTTGCCGGTCTGCCCGTTCTCGGTGTCCAGATCTTCCAGATCAAGGGTGTTGTATGGCTGATCGTTGCGCTGCTCGTCCTCGTTGGGCTGTGCGTCGGCATCGTGTTCATCGAGCAGGGCCAGCGCCGTATCCCCATCAACTTCCCGAAGCGGGTTGTCGGCCGTAAGCAGTACGGCGGCAACAAGACCTACATCCCCCTGAAGGTCAACCAGGCCGGTGTTATCCCGGTCATCTTCGCCAGCTCGCTGTTGCAGCTGCCGAGCCTTATCGCCACCAGCCTTCCAACAAACGGCAGCGGCATCGACCCGACGACCGGTCAGGTCATCGACCCGAACTGGGGAGACAACGTCCGCCAGTTCATTCAGGACCGCCTCTTCAGCCCGACCGACCCGGCCTACATCCTGGTCTTCGGCATGCTGATCATCGGCTTTGCCTACTTCTACAACGCCATCGCCTTCGATCCGGCCCGTCGTGCCGACGAGCTTCGTAAGTCCGGCGGCTTCATCACCGGTGTCCGTCCTGGACCCCAAACCGAACGACACCTGGCCAAGATCCTCAACCGGATCACCCTGCCTGGTTCCCTGTTCCTCGCTGCGATCGCCCTCATCCCGTCCGCGCTGCTGTTCCAGCTGCTCGGCGGCGGCGGCAACAACGTTGGCCTGCTCGGCTTCTCCGGCATCTCGATTCTCATTGGAGTCGGTGTGTCGCTGGAACTGATGAAGCAGATCAACTCGCAGTTGATGGCTCGAAACTACGAAGGATTCCTGAAGTAGAGCCCTCGTGCTCTTCAAATTCTTCAGGCTGTTTCGTCGGCGCTCCACCGATGGGGTTGCCGCTGACGAGATACCGGTCGGTAAGGATCACATGAATAACCAGGTCAATTCGGACACCCCCACCACCGCCATCCGTTTGGTGATCTTTGGTCGCCAGGGAGCAGGCAAAGGCACGCAGTGCAATCGCATCGTCGACAACTACGGCGTTGTTCATCTCAGCACCGGCGACATGTTCCGGGCCGCTCGAGATGAAGGCACCGAACTTGGCAAGCAGGTTGCGCCGATCATGTCGTCCGGTGGTTTGGTTAGCGACGAGCTGACCATCGCCATCGTCAAGGAACGCCTGGAGTCCGAAGAGATCCGCAAAGCCGGCTTCGTCCTCGACGGTTTTCCCCGGACCCCCGCCCAGGCCGAAGCACTGATTGAAATGCTCGGCGAGGATGCACTCCACGCGGTATTGAATCTGGACGTTCCCCTCGAAGAGGTCACTGCCCGCATGGAGGCCAGAGGCCGCGAGGATGACACCGCTGAAGGCATCGCCAAGCGGCTTGCGCTGTATGACTCCGAGACCGTCCCCACCATCCAGTGGTTTGCGGAACGGGACCTGCTGGTCAACGTCGATGGTCTTGGCACTGAAGACGATGTCACCGGTCGGATCTTTGAGACGGTGGACGGGCTACTCGCCACTGACTGACCGTGGTCTCACGGCTGGTCACAACTGAGGAACGTCGGGCCCGACTGGGGCTGCGTCATGCGCTAGCTACCGCTGCCGATGATGTCGATATGGCGACCGATGACCTGGTCGTGCTGCACGCCACCGACCCGGCCACCATCTTTCTGTCGCTGTCGGCCCGAGTCCCCGGCATTTCGGTCGGCGATGTCGAGGACGCACTTTACGAGCGTCGCTCCATGGCTCGAACGCTGGCCATGCGTCGAACCCTGTATGTCGCAACGACGAAGTTCATCGGTGAGGTGGAGCGCTCATCGGCGGTTGGGGTTGCCGCAACGGAACGCAAGCGTCTTGAACAGTTCCTCGCCGACTCCGCCATCTCGTCCCCCGAGCAGTGGCTGGCCGCAGCCTCTGCCGAGGTGACGGCGGCGCTACGGGGCACCGATGGCCTTGCCGCCAGAGCGATAACGGCCGCAGTCCCGGTGCTCGGGACGAAGATCACGATGGGGGCGGGGACGAAGCACGAGGCCAAGGTCGGGGCGACGTCCCGACTGCTTGGATTGATGGCGGTCGAGGGAGAGATCGTCCGGGGCCGCCCCAACGGTGACTGGACCGCCCGCCAATACGTGTGGCATCGACGGGACGACTGGTGGCCAGATGACACCCACCGACTGAACGACGTCTCAGAAGAGGAAGCCTCGGCCAGGCTGCTCCACCACTGGCTCGCCCGGTTCGGCCCGGCCACCGTCGAGGATATGAAGTGGTGGACCGGGTGGACCATGACCAAGACCCGGGCCGCCCTTGGGGCGATAGACACCGCCGAGGTTGCGCTCGACGGACCGCTGGCCGACATGGTGGGCCATGTACTCGCCGACGACATCGACCCGGTCACCCCCGGACCGCCGTGGGCCAGGCTTCTCCCTGCACTCGACCCCACCGCTATGGGCTGGAAGCATCGGGACTGGTATCTCGGCCCCCACCGCCAGGAGCTGTTCGACCGCAACGGCAACATCGGGCCGACCGTGTGGGTCGACGGTCGCATCGTTGGGGGCTGGTCCCAGGACCCGAACGGCGAAGTGTTGGTCAAACTCCTCGAGCCAGTCGGCGCTGACCACCAGGCCATGATCGACGCGGAGCATCAGCGGGTAACCGAGTTCGTCGGCGACACGGTGGTGAGGCCCAGCTTCCCGACGCCGCTACAAAAGCGACTCTCGGCCCCTAGCCCAGACGCTGAGCCAGGCGACTAGCCCTGGGCGCCTAGCTCTCGCCGCCCAACTCTGCTTGCCAGGTATCGGCGTCGACGATGCGCATGCCGGTGACGAACTCGATAATGGCCTGCTCATCTCCGCCCATGACCATCGCCGCAGCGGCTTTGCCCTGCGCAGGGGTCCAGGCCACCAGGCTGATGCCGAAGCCCGGTCGGCTGATGTAGATCACCTCGCCTGTTTCTTCCACGATGACTTCATGGAGATCGGGGGCGGCGAGCGATGTTGCGTAGTACAGCGCCTCCTCTGGGGAGTCGACATCGGCGGTTGTCATCACGTACCCGAGGACCGGACCGCCAGGGTCGGGAGCCTCGTCGGTATCGGGGAACGAGCTCACCGTGGTGTTGAGCGACCCCTGGACATCGGGGACGAATGCGACAACATCAAGCACACCCTCGGGGTCGGTGAAGGAAAGCTGCCCGTCAACGATGCTGGTGGAACGAATGAGCCGCTCCAGTTGCGGATCGTCGAACTCGGTTTGGTAAATGATCCAGGTGTCGTCGTCGAGCTGCTCGCCGACCCCCTCGTCATAGGAGTCGAATAGCTCCCGGTCCGCAACCATCTGCGCACTATCGGGATCGATGCTGAATAGGCCGGCCTCTGTCGAATGGAAGATCGCGTAGAGGTCCTCGAAGCCGGATTCGGTCGGCCGTCCGACGGCGATAGCCGACATGTCGTTCTCCGCCGAGACTTCGTCGCCAGCTTCGAATTCCACGAGGTTCGAAAGTGCGAAGTCTTCTGGCGGAAGCAGATAGAGGAGGCCCTCGACGGTCACCGGCTCCGGGGTGGTAGTACTTGCGGCTTCGGTAGGTGTCACCCGGTCATAGGCCGAGTAGCCAATCGCTGCGAAACCAACGACGAACACAGCGGCGACGGCCAGCCAGACCGTCCGGGAGTTGGATCGTTCGCGTCCTTTGCTCAGCGAGGAGGTCTCTGCGTACCGCCCCCGTTCAGGTGAGATCGGGTCGATTTGTTCTGCAACGGTTTGCAGGGTCTCTGTCAGCCGTTCTTCGATGTCGATTGGAGTGGTCATCGGGTTACCTCGCTGCGTAGGCCGTTCAACCCTCGGTGGACGAGGGACTTGACGGTCCCTTCGCGTTCACCCATGAGTTCAGCGACTTCTTTGATGGGCAGGTCTTCGTAGTAGCGCAGCACCAGGGCGGTCCGCTGCTTGGGTTTCAGGCGGTCGAGCGCTTTCCAGGTCTCGTCGAGTTCCGGTGTGAGTACCGGCTCCTCTCCGACGGCGAAGAGTTGGGCTTTGCGCCGCTCCAGCGACCGTCGGCGCAGTTCCGAGTAGCACCGGTTGACCACGGTCCTGCGGAGGTATCCACCCAGGTTCTCGATCTGTTCTCGACGCTGGTAGACCACGATGAAGGCGTCCTGGACAACCTCCTCGGCGATCTCCGCCGTGCCGATCAGGAGGTGGGCAAGGCGCAGCATCGGTAGATATTCGGCCTTGTACAGCCGGTCGATGTCTGCGGTGTCCGTCACCGGATGAGATCTGTCAACAATGGAAAGCGTTCCCTTGGCATCTGCCATGACCCTACGACGCCGGGGTAGCCCCGAACGTTGCATTCCAATTCAGAACTTATTCGGCGGCCGACCGTTGGACCTTGAGCAGCAGGCCTGTCGGCGGTAACCGCAGTGCAAGGATCAGCCCCGCGGCGTTCAATCCGGCCGCAATCACAAAGGCCGCCCGGTAGCTGCCCGTGCCGTCGAAAATCAGCGCCGCTATATAAGGTCCGATCGCCGCCATTGTTGCTGCGGAGGCAAACATCCGTCCGACGATGCCGCCGGCGTTCGCCCGACCGAAGTAGTCGGCGACCAGCGCCGGAAACACCGCAACCGACCCGCCGTAGCCGAGTCCGAACAGGAACGCCGCTGGGTAGAGCAAGGCCAGGCCGTTCGCAGCGGCCATACCGAGGAACGCCAGCATCTGGAAGCCGAGCGAGAGTCCAACGGCTCGCCGTCGGTCGATTCGGTCCGAGATGCTGCCGATCACAAGTCGGCCGGTGAGCCCGCCGACGCCGATGGCGCTGATCACCGTCGACGCGGTAATGGAGGAGATGCCGAGACCGACCGCAAAGGCCGACCCGTGTACGAAGGGCACAAACACCACGATGAACGTGAGCGAGTAGATGGCCCACATGATCCAGTAGGTGGCGGTCCGGGTCGCCTGGGCCGGAGTGAGGCTTGTCTCATTCGCCTCGCTGGGGGGCGGGGCGGCGTCGCCGTCCGGAAACAGTCCGACGGCTTCGGGACTCTTGGCCAGAAACGATGTGGCCACCAGCAACAGCACAAGGCCGGTCGCAGCCATGATCGTCAGCGCGGTGCGCCAGTCGTAGGCTCGGATGAGCACAGCGGCCACCGGGGGACCGACGATGTTGCCGACCGATCCGCCCGAGGTCACGATGGCGCTGGCCACCCCTCGCCGCCGGACAAACCAGCGCACCGTCGTTGCGTTGATGGGCACCCAGGAGCAGCTCATGCCGATCGGGGCGATGATGCCGAGGGCGATGACGACCACCAGCAGGCTCCCCGCCCCGGCCCACAGAATGTAGCCACCGCACAGCAGCACCGAGCCAATGCCAACCGTGACCCTGGGGCCAAAGCGATCGGTCGCCCAGCCGCTCACCGCGGAGAGCGCGCTATATACCCCGATGTAGATGGCAAAAATTAACGTCAACGACGTTTGAGGCCAGCCTTCATCCTCGGTGGCGGCCAACCGGAACTCGCCGTAGCTGAACTGCAGTCCGTAGACGACGAACATGATGACGAAGCCCGCGGCAACGACGTTCCAACCGCGAAACCAACCACGAGACCAGCCGCGTTTGCCAGCCCGATCAACGGGTCCGTCGGCGACTACCTGTTCGAGCCCGTGGCCGGTTGAATTCTGCAGGTTCGCAGCTTACTTGTGGCGCAGCACCCGGCATAAACGTGCTGCGCCACAGGCGGTTGGGCGGGTACGGGGAAGCTCGCCGGGCTATGGGCCGCAGTCGATGATGGCGAGCTTGCGTGCCGCGACGGCTTCGGACCGGTTCCATCCAAGCGGTCCGTACTCCGACGCCTCGGGCTCCAGATCACACAACTGCTGGATGAGGGCGATGGCATCCTCGGCGTCGAGCTCCCGAAGGTGGTCGACCACGGTAGGGACGGCGTCGGTGCCGAGGTCCTCGCTCAGGTACCGGACGTCCAATGAGAGCGTGGTGTTGTCCCGCTCCAGGTTGCCGCGGGCCACATAGGCCTCCGGGTTGAAGATGCCGAACGACACGGCCCACAGGCCGGCCAGCAGAAAGATTGGCCCCACCGTGGACTGCAGCGCGAGACGCTTGTGGTTGATCGCAACGATGATGATGGCCATCGTCACCGCAAGGAAGGCCAGGAACCAGGCCACCCAGGTTCGCAGCACGGTGTAGCCGAACCGTTCGATGTAGAGGGCCAGCCGGCTATAGCTGGAAATGATCACGCCGACCGTTTCGATGCCGATAATCGAGCTCAGGACGAGGAACCGTCGATGGTCGGAACGCTGTGTCCTAGCGACGAAGTGATCGACGGCGATGATCACCAGCACCAGCAGCGCTGTCACGGCGACCAGCTGGAAGAAGCCCTGCCTGGCGTTGTCTGCCGCGGTGAGCCCCGCCGTTTGCAACAGGCGCTCTGCGCCGCCGAGGGCGACCACGATCTGAGTGGCGCCCCACACGCCAAGAAGGCTTGCAACCGCCACCAGAACGACGGTCCCTTCGAGCATGGTGGCTCTCGCCCCTGAGGTAGTCGTGGTGTTCGCTGCCACGACAGCGGGGGAGGGAGCGGTGGGCGTTCGCCTGATCTCGATGGCCAAAGCGAGGACCGCTGGGAGCACGGCCAGGGTCACCATCGCATGGACAAAGAAGTTGCCCTGGAAGAGGCCGCTCAACAGCTGGTTGAACGCTGGGTCGGCACTGGCCAGGAGCCAGGTCATTGGGATGATGATGACCGCGGCGGCCATCAGCCCTCGGAACAGCTGAGACCGGTTGGTCGACGACGCTTGGCCGGTCTGCGACACCGCTGTCTTTCCGGTGGTCAGCCCGACGAGCGACCGGACCGAAATGACAGCGGACTCGCTCAGCGACCCCACGTAGCCGGTGACGCTCGACATCAATCCGCTGTGGGCGAAGAGCTGGCCGCCGGCCGCCACGATGAGGCAGGACACCCAGGTCACGATGGCGGGAATCGTGACCCACGGCGACGCCCGCAGGACGGTGACCCCGGCGGCGGCAACCGCCAACAGCGCCGGAGCGATGACCGCGGTTCGGCGGCCGTTTGGAGCGGCGACCACCAGCGCCGCGGCGATCGAGACGGCAACCAGTACCACTACCGAGTCAATCCGAGACTGCAGCCCAACGTTGAAAGCAGCGGCTCCGGCCAGCGCTGCGGCGGCGACGCCAAGGCTGATGGAAGGCTGCTCGCGTTTTGGTCTGGTCGGCCGCTGGTCAACCGGCCCGGCCGGGGGAGGCGGGGCGGGCTGGCTCTGCCACCCGCGGGTCGGAGGCGGCGCATCTGGAGCTGGTGGCGGAGTTGGAGGCGGAGGAGCTGGAGCTGGAGGCAGCGTTGGGGATGGAGTCGGTGATGGAGGCAGAGTCGGTGATGGAGGGAGAGCCGGCGGTGCCACATCGGGTACCGGTGCGACTGTCTGAGCGCCGGCCGACGGTGCGGCCACCGATCCGATGCCGCTCGTCGGGGAGGCCACGGCCGCTCTGGTCGGCGTCGGCCCCCACGGCGACTGTTGTGCGCCCTCGGTGCTCGCGCGCTGGTTGTCACCCTGTTCTTGGGCGCGCTGAATTGGCTCGTCCATGGTTGGTCCTCTCGTTGATGTCTCTCGCCTGCTCCGGCTGCTCACCGCTTTCGGAGCGTGTGGATTGCTGTGCCGCGGCGCTAGCTCACGGCGGTACTACCGCAGGGATTGCTGCGTCTGTTGCTCGGTGATGGTTGGTCCGGCCGATCGTGGGAGGTTCACCACGAAGCATGAGCCCCGTGGGTTGTTTTCTCGGACTTCAATCGATCCGTTGTGTTGGTCGACGATCTGTTTGCTTATGGCAAGGCCGAGTCCGGCCCCGCCAGATCCAGTCCGGGCGGTGTCGCCCGCTTGCCAGAATCGTTCAAAGACCTTGGCCTGCTCCTGGGGTGGGATGCCAGGCCCGGTGTCTCGGACCGAAACGCCGACCGACCCGTTGTTCTGCGTTGCGGTCACCAGTACTGGTTCGCCGGGGTGGGAGAAGCGCGCTGCGTTGCCGACGATGTTGACGAAGACCTGCCGGAGCCGATCGCCGTGGCCGTGAATCTTCAGGTCGACCGGCGCCCGGACGGTGACGGTCGAACGGGGGTGAGCCACCATGATTTCCTCGGCGACGTCGTGGAGGAGGTCGCCAAGGTCGAGCGGATGGATGCTGGGTGGGGTGGTCTCGGAATCCAGCCGGGAGAGGTCGAGGAGTTGTCCGACAAGGCTGGATAGGTGCTCGGCCCTGGCCAGCATGCGATTCAGTGTTGCCTGGTCGGGCTGGCCGACACCGTCAACCAGGTTCTCCAACGTGCTGCGGAGCGCTGCAACCGGGGTCCGCAGCTCGTGGGAGGCGTTGGCGACAAACTCTTTGCGAAGCCGATCGGTCTCGCTGACCTCGGCCGCCATGGCATCAAACGCCTGCGAGAGTTGACCCACCTCATCGCGGCCGCTGATCGTCACCTGGGCCTTGTAGTCCCCGTTGGCAAGATCGGTTGCCGCCGCGGCCATGCTGCGAAGCGGCTTGGTCATCCCGTGGGCCAGGATCTGCACCATCAACAGGCCCGCGGCAGCGGCGACGAGCGGTCGCACCCAGACCGGCCAGCCGAGCCAGAACCCGATCTGAGACATGGCCGCGCTCATCGCCACGGCGGCGACGATCAGGATTGACAGCTTCAACTTGATCGAGGAGATCCGGTCGAGCGGACGGGGGAGGCGAAACGGCCTGGACGATTCGGTCATGATTGGTTCCGTGTGGTCATGTCTGATTTAGGGCGTAGCCGACGCCGTGCACGGTACGGATCAGGTCATCGGACAGCTTTGCTCGGACCGACCGGATGTGGCTGTCGACGGTTCTGGCGCCCGAACCATCTCGGTAGCCCCAGACCATCGCCAACAGTTGGTCCCGGCTCAACACCGCACCGCCGGCTTCGGCCAGCGCTCGCAGCAGGTCGAACTCGGTGGGGGTGAGGTGGATCTCTTGGTTGGCGGCGGTGACCCGCCGTGTGGTCGGGTCGATTTCGACAGGACCGTTTTCTCCGTTGACGATGAGGGAGGCCCCTGCCGCGGCGCCAGCCGACTGGGCTCGGCGCAGCACCGCTTTGATCCGGGCCACGAGCTCCCGGGGTGAGAACGGCTTTGTTAGATAGTCATCCGCGCCAACGCCGAGGCCGACAAGCATGTCGGTCTCATCGTCCCTGGCGGTCAACATCACCACCGGCACCCGACGGTAGGTGTGGATACGGCGGCACACCTCTATCCCGTCGAAGCCGGGCAAGTTCAAGTCCAGTACAACGAGATCGGGGGCCAGGGCGGCGCATTGATCGACCGCCGATGGCCCGTCGACCGCTATCTCCACCTGGTATCCCTCGCTGCGGAGCCGGGAGGCAATCGCATCGGCGATGGTTGGTTCGTCCTCGACGACGAGAATGAGTTCCGTTGCGCTCATCGAATCGATTCGCTCATCGGTGTTGTCATCGGATCGGTCATCGGTTGCCCCTCGGTGTGCCGCATCTGGATACCCCTTGCACCCTCTACGTTAGGTGTCCCACGGTTATGGAGTCTCGGTGCTGATGTGCCGGTTTTGTGCAGGTTGGCCCGATCCGGTGGCCAAGAACGGTAAAAAACACACGAATGACCCGAAAACCGGCTCGTTGGCGAGAAATCGAACGTTGGGAGCTGTTTCAGGCGCCACTAGCATAGAACGTTGGTCTGCCACTGCACCCTTGCCGTTTCGGCTGTCTGGGAGCAGAGGTCAACCAGTTGCTAGGGGCAGCTTCCCAACCCGCCGGGTTATCAGCTGTGCGAGAAATGCCGGTTCCTAGCGCCGACACCAAACGAAAGGGCATGTTCTGCCAAAGCACAAAGAAGATGCGATCGTGCTGGAAGGCACAATCACTGAGTCTCTCCCCAACGCCATGTTCCGCGTCGAACTCGAGAACGGACACAACGTGTTGGGCCATATCTCCGGAAAGATGCGGCGCCACTACATCCGCATCCTCCCCGGTGACAAAGTCCAGGTTGAGCTCACTCCGTATGACCTCACCCGCGGGCGAATCACGTACCGCTACAAGTAGGACCACCCTCTCGTAGGTACTGGTCCGGGCTCGGCCCCGGGCCACAGAGCTATCCCACAAGTACTACCCGTAATTCCTGCGCTCAAGATTCTGTATCGGAGCGCATTCAAGTTTGTCCCCCCATCTACCTCGACTACCCCAACAGGATTCCCGATGAAGGTTCGCCCAAGCGTCAGACCGATGTGTGAAAAGTGCA
>CAZSTV010000150.1:5751-14354 GCA_964609665.1 uncultured Acidimicrobiaceae bacterium | reverse complement strand
AACGCTTCGCGTTTCTCGGGTTCTGGCCCTAGGGGGCCATAACCCGTGGTGGCAAGGCGGGACGGTTGGGCTGAAACGCTTCGCGCGCTGGGGGGCCATAACCGTAGTGGCAAAGCGGGACGGTTGGGCTGAAACGCTTCGCGCTTTTAGGGTTCTGGCCCTGGGGGCCACAACCGATGGTGTTTCGGCGGGACGGGGGGAGTGCTGATGGTGTATGGGAAATCGGGGCATTGGGGGGATCCTTCTAACAAGTTGTTTCCCCACCAGGTGGGGTTCACCAGTCCGCCGCATGATTTTGACGCTGCGCCATCGGACTTCCTGCGTATTGCGCCCCGCAGCGTTGGCGTGCACGGCCGCATGATGCACGCGCCGGCGTATGCCCACGAGCTTTCGCAGCGGGCGGACAACTTTCAGCTTCTCGAAGAGGTTGTGCACTGCATGGCCAACAACGGTGCTGACGTCGTTGGCCAGGTGGGCTCCAACTGGGTGCATGCCAGCGGCACCAGCGCGCAGGACATTCGGGCCTTCACCGCTCGGATGACCGACACCTACGAGACGCCGTTTCACATGGCGGGGATGACCCTCCTCGACGCCGCCCATTCGCTTGGTGCCGAGCGCATCGCTCTGAACTCCGTCTACTACTGGCCCGACTGGCGGGACGGCCTTGCAGGCTTCCTGCGCAGCGGCGGCCTCGACGTGCAGTACGCCGGTAACTTCGTCGACCTCGGCATGCTTGACACCCAGGAAGACTGCAATGCCCGCCACTGGTGTTTCCCTGAGTCGTTCGCCGTCGAATCGGTCGTGCGTACCGCCGAGCGGGCGCCGGACGCCGACATCATCGTCATCAACGGCATGCCAAACTTCCGGGCCGACGATGGGGTGGCCGAGCGGGCCCTTCACCACATCGAGGCGATGGAAGCCGCAGTTGGCAAACCGGTGATCGCCTCCGACACAACGCTGTACTGGGCCATGTTCCGATCACTCGGCGTGAGTCCGACACTTGCTCCTGGCAGGCTGCTGGAATCGTTGTTGTGAACAAGATTCTCGTGCTCTGGGCCGTACCCAGATCCACGTCGACCGCCTTCGAATGGATGATGCGTCAACGAGGCGACCACACCTGCTTCCACGAGCCGTTTGGCGAGGTCTGGTACCAGGGTGAAGAACCCGACTGGCCACGACTGAAGGCGGACAGCGTCCGAACCCCGGGCCTGACCTATGCGTCGGCATGGGCCAGGCTGCAGCGGGCGGCCGAAGCGGGACCGGTCTTCACCAAAGAGTTCCCGCTCTACGTCACGAAGCTCTGGACCGACGACTTTCTCGCCAAGCACAACCACTCGTTTCTGATTCGCAATCCCGCCAAAACGGTGACGTCGATGTTCAAGCACTGGCCCGATTTCGATATCGTCGAGACCGGCTTTGTCGAACAACGCGAACTGTTCGACCGCCTCACCGAGCATCACGGGGCCCACCCGCCGGTCATCGACAGCGACGACCTGCTGGCCGACCCCGCATCGATGATTCAACGCTGGTGCGAAGCGGTTGGCATTCCCTACATGCCCCATGCGTTGTCATGGGACCCTGGCGCACGCGATGAAGTCAGCTGGTGGGATGGCGGTTCGTTTCATGAGAACCTACGCAACTCCGACGGCCTGAAGCCGCAACCCAAAACCTCAATCGATATCTCCGACGCCCCTGCCCGGGTGCAGGAAGTGGTCGCGCATCTGCGCCCGCACTACGAGCACCTGTACCAGCACCGACTGGTCTCAACATGAGTCGACCAGCCACCATCGCCGAGGTGGTGGCGAACGACCTGTGCATCGCCTGTGGCCTATGCGAATCGGTGACCGGTGGGCGGGTGTCAATGGTCATCACCGACAACGGTTCGCTGCGTCCGTCGAGTACCGACTCGTTTACTCCCGCCGAGCATGCGATGTTGACGGATGTGTGCCCTGGCATCGTGGCCGAGGCCCGTGTCGAGCCGTCGTGGAGCGATCGTCCGGTCGACCCGGTGTGGGGCGCTCACCAATCGATGGTCATGGCATGGGCCGGCGACCCCGACGTCCGGTTCCGCGCCGCGACCGGCGGAGTGCTTACCGCGCTTGGGATGTTCTTGGTGGAAAGCGGCCAGGTTGCCCATGTCGTGCACGTCGGTGCCGACCCCGACGCCCCGATGCGCAACCGAGCGGTCTCATCAGCAACCGCTGAGTCGGTACTCGACAACACCGGCTCTCGCTACGGACCCGTCGCTGCACTCTCTGCCTTCCACGAGGCACTGGAGCGGGGCCAACCGTTCGCGGTCATAGCCAAACCGTGCGACCTCGGGGCCGTCCACCGACTCTCACGATCGGACCCGCGAGTCAACCAGCTGTGTATTGCCCGGCTGGCCATGGTGTGCGGCGGGAGCTCACGGCTGACAAAGTCCCAGGCGCTGCTCGAAGAGTTTGGCGTCGACGAAGCGGATCTGCAGACCTTCCGCTACCGCGGGTATGGCAATCCTGGTCCGACCGTCGTCGAGTCAACCAACGGCGAGCGCTTCGAGAAGACCTACCTCGAGCTGTGGGAAGATGAGACGAGTTGGCAGATCGAGACCCGGTGCAAGATCTGTCCGGACGCGCTGGGCGAGGCTGCAGACATTGCGGCGGCCGACGCCTGGCCCGGAGGAGCTCCGACCGGTGAAGACGACGGCTTCAACGCCATTGTCGTCCGGTCTGAGGCCGGAGAGAGCTTGCTCCGCCAAGCGGTCGACGCAGGCGCCATCGTGCTCGGCGAAGCGTTGGGCCCGCGCCAGTTCGACCTGCTGCAACCGCATCAGGTGCGCAAGAAGGAAGCACTCCTTTCTCGCTACAGCGGCATGGCCGATGCCGGCGCAACACCGATCACGACAATTGGTCTACGGGTCGATGAACTCGGCAGTCGGCTCTCCGCTGAACAGGCCGCCGACCAGAGGGCCGGTACCCGGCAGCGGTTCGCTCAATTCGAGCGGGACTAGCTAGCGGAGGACGCCCGGCCTGATCGTCACTAGCCGCGGCACTCGACGTTGTCGCCCCTCTATGCTGTGCGCCACCACTTATGACAAAAAGACTGATCTTTCAGCTCGGCACCAACAACTGGCAGCGGGCAGGCGAGTTCGCACCAGGGTCGGGCATCCTGCACGAATCCCACCATCTGGCCTACGGCGACATGTCGGACACCGTCAGCTACTCCATCTACCCGTCATCGGCCCAGACCTCCGACGACCCAAAGGTCCGGGTGCTGGAACTGGATCACGAGGTCCCGATCTGTGAATCCATCTCGCCGGTCAGCTCCTACCGATTTCACTCGATGTCCGATGAGGAGTTCGACGGGTACCGCTCAACGCTCAAGCGGTTTGTGGTCGATGCCATAGATGCTGCCGAGCAAGCCGAGGGGGTCCCGGTGTCGGTAGCGATTGCCCACCACAGCTTTCTCAACCCGTGGATTCTGACCGAGATCAACGCTGAACGGGTGGGCGAAGGCCGGCCCCGATTCAAGCTGCTGTGCTTCGTTCATGGCACTGCGCTGAAGATGTTCGCCCACGAAAAGGCCGGGGTCGACCCCGAGTACCCCAAGCGGTTCCTGCCGATGATGGAACAGGCCGGGGTGTTTTCTGCCGCCGGCGGGGTCGACGTGTGTGCCGCCATCTCCGAAGAACAGATCGGCAAATTCCAAGACGTCTTCACCGACTACCCGGCCGAACAGATAGTGCTGTCGCCGAACGGGTACTCCAACGTCTCGTTCTCACCCGACCCAGCCGCCTACGAAAACAGAGCACAACTGCTATCCGAGGTGACGCTTGCCGACAGTCCCTCGGCCGCAGCTCCGGCCGCCATCGCTCCCGGCACCGAGGCCCTGGTGGTGTTCACGGGCAAATTCGCCGACTGGAAACGACTGGACATACTGCTGCAGGCCGCCGCCCGCTACGAAGCCCACAACGAAGACCAGAACGAAGACCGGCAGCCGATCACCACCCTGATCATCGGCTCCGGACCAGATGACGCCATCGCCCACTACCACGAGATGGCCTACGACACGCTCGGCCTGCAGCGAACCTACTTCCTCGGGGCTCGCCCGCACGATGAGATTGCCCGGTTCAACGCCATGGCCGATATCGGGGTCTACCCGTCGCGCAACGAACCGTTCGGGTTGGTTTTCATCGAGTGCATGGCCTGCGCGACACCGGTCATCGGGGCCGACTCCGGCGGGCCGAGAGACTTTGTGACCGACGAAGTTGGCGGCCTCATCCCCGAAACCGAGGGCGGCCCGCTCGTTGACTCGCTCGTTGCCAAGATCGACGAGGCACTTCGTGATGGGTGGAAGGCGTCGAAGGGTCCGGCCGCAGCCGCCTATGCCAAGGCCAACTTCTCAACGGCCAAGCAGTGCGCAGACCTGTTGGCGGCAATCGACCAAAGCTGAACCGATCACCAGGCGTGGGTGCGGCCGTCCCAGGTGATGAATCGGCCGGTGTCTGCCATGGTCAGCGACGTCACGGTTCGGTGAATCTCCGCCGCCGACTCCGCAGGCGTGAGCGGGGCGGAACGTCCGCCCATGTCGGAACTGACCCAGCCAGGATGAAGGGCGACCACGCAGACCCCATCGGGCTCAAGCGCCGCTGCCGCCTTCACGCTCAACATGTTGAGGCCGGCTTTGGACACGCAGTAGGACGTGTCACTTCCAGCGTTTCTAGCGAAATCCATCGACCCGAGCTGGGACGAGATATTGACAAGGACCGGTTCGGTCCCGGCTCGCAGCAGATCCAGCGCTTCTCGAGTCACGATCATTGGACCGGTCACGTTGACCCGGGTGACCTGGGTGAAGGTGTCACCGTCCAAGTCGAACGGGCCGCGGAGACCCTCGTCGGCCTGAACGGCTCGAGCGTCGATGCCTGCGCAGTTGATCAGTAGATCGAGACCATCGGTCATCGAGCCAAGCGCCGACATGCCGGCAACGATGCTTTCCTCGTCCGCAAGGTCCATCTCGATCACACCAGCGGGGTTGGTGGCCCGCACCTGATCGGTCCTACCGGGCCGGGCGCTTCCCCAGACATCGTCTCCTGCGTTGAGAAACGTCTTGGTGAGTTCGAGGCCGATCCCTCGGTTTGCACCGGTGATCAGTACCCGACGACGGGCGGTTGTCGAATCAGGAGCCATCGACCGACCTTACCTGTGGCCCACCGCTCGGTGGCGGCCCCGTGCCCAAAACGCCGCCCGCCCGGCCAAAAGGCCGGGCGGGTGACGGTCACCCAGGCTCTGAGGGAGGAGCCTTAGGGTGGAGACTGAAATCAGTCGCCCATCCCAGGGATCTTGTCGGTGAGGCCGTCGGCCTTGTCGGCCATGTCGCCGACCTTGTCGCCCATGTCGCCGGGCAGCTTGTCAGCATGCTCGTCAGCGAGGTCCTTGGCGGTGTCAGCGGCGTCCTTGGCCTTACCAGCCATGTCCTTAGCGTTATCCATGATTCCCATTGTGATTTCTCCTTGCTTGGGGGCTTCTGAGAGGTCGTAGTAACCCGAACCCGTTCGATTCGGTTACCTATACGACGCCTCACGAATCGATATTGTCGCGAAATTCTTCCCCAGTTGACGGTCATAACAAAACAAAACCATGACGCGGGGAACCAGAACGGCTGCAGGCGTCGTCGTAGTGGCCATGACTGCCAAAACAACACCGAAGTTCCTGGCCATCCTGATTGCGTTGGCGCTGTTTGGGGCCGCATGTAGCTCCAGTGATGAAAACACCGATGCCGGTTCCGACACCGCCGAGGACAGCGAAGCGTCGTTTACCGACGACGACGACGCCTCCTCCGACGAGCAGCTCGTCGCAGCGACAGAGGAATCTGGCGATGCGATGGAGATGGCGGAAGAAGCGGCCATGGGGGAAGAGGAGGCGATGGAAGACGACGAGGCCATGGAGGATTCCGGTGGCGCCGTCGACACCGAGGTCCAGAGCCGAGACGCAGCGGTGGCACCGACCGAGGGTGGCTTCTTTGACGAGCCGACCGAAGAGGAGTCCGATGACGCCGAGGACGCCAACACGTTCAAGGACTACGGCGTGCGACCCTTCGTTGACACCGCCCGAGATCCGCTGTCAACGTTTGCGCTCGACGTCGACACCGCCAGCTATGCGATAGGCCGAGAGTGGTTGAACTCCGGAGCGGTTCCCCCGATGGAATCGGTGCGGGTAGAGGAATACCTCAACAGCTTCTCCTATGACTACCGGGCACCGAGCGAAGGACTCAACGTTCAGGCTGACGGCGGTCCGTCGCCCTATGACCCGGAGAACGTCATCGTCCGAATCGGCGTGCAGGCAGAAGAGGTGTCGAACTCCGAGCGGCCGAACGCCTCACTCACCTTCGTGGTCGACACCTCTGGCTCGATGGACCGGGCAAACCGGCTCGATCTTGTGAAGACCTCGCTCATCAGGTTGACCCAGGAGCTCAGCTCCGACGACTCGGTTGCCATCATCACCTACAGCGACAATGCCGAAGTCATTCTTTCCCCGACGTCGGTCCGAGAGGCCGATGAGATCATCAACGCAATCGAGCGACTCCAGCCGACCGGTTCCACCAACCTTGAAGCCGGACTGCAGCGGGGCTACGACCTGGCAAACGAGTCCTTCCAGCTCGGCGGGATCAACCGGGTCGTGCTGGCCTCCGACGGCGTGGCCAACGTCGGCCTCACCGACCCTGACGGTTTGGCCCGCCTCATCCGTGGCGACGCCGACCGGGGTATTCAGCTTGTGACCGTTGGTGTTGGCATGGGGAACTTCAACGACGTGGTCATGGAGCAACTCGCCGACCAGGGTGACGGCTTCTACGCCTACGTCAACGACGAGCGTGAAGCCGAGAAGCTCTTCGGCGATGACCTCGTCTCAACGCTCCTCACCGTCGCCATCGACGGCAAGATCCAGGTCGAGTTCAACGAAGACGTGATCGACGAATACCGACTGATCGGCTTCGAAAACCGGGCTGTGCTCGACTCCGACTTCCGCAACGACGACGTCGACGCCGGTGAGCTGGGGGCCGGTCACCAGGTCACGGCACTCTATGAGCTCAAGGTCCGAAGCGGGTTCGAGAACGCCGATGAGATCGGCACCGTCCAGCTTCGCTGGGAGGACCCGGAGGAGCGATCGGTCCGTGAGACCCGGTTGGTGCTGACCCCGTCGATGGTCGACGATCGCTGGAACGACACCGATGAGGACTTCCGCCTGGCCGTCACCGTTGCCGCCTTCGCCGAATTGCTGCGGGAGAGCCCCCACACCGGGGAAACCTCACTCGCCCAGGTTGCCGAGGAGGCCGAGGCACTCTCATCGGGTTCCGGCGCCATTGCGGAACTGGCAGAACTGGTCCGACGAGCGGACGACATGCGGTAGAGCTGTTTCAGCCAGCTTGGCTTGGCGGGCTTGGCTTGCTGCAGCGGTGCCGGGGAGAGGCCGCTGACGGCATACGCCCCCGGGTTGTGGACGCACCTGCGTCTGCGGCCCGGGGGCCCTTCGCGTTTAGGACCCGGTGACGGCGTCCAGCACCAGACGAATCATGTCGTCAAAGCTGGTCTGGCGTTCCTCGGGCGTCATGAATTCGGACCGCTTTATCTGGTCGCTGACGGTGGCGACGGTGAGCGCAGCAGCGCCATGCTCGGCGGCGACGCCGTAGAGGCCTGCGGCCTCCATCTCAACGGCGAGAAAGCCATAGCGCTCCAACAGCGCAAAGGTGTCCGAGCCCTCTGGCTCGTAGAAGAAGTCGGAGGTGAAGACCGAGCCGACTCTTGTTGCCAGACCCTTGCGATCGGCTTCGTCGGTAACCGCCCGCAGCAGTCCGTAGTCCGCAACGGCGGGAAAGTCCCGGCCTTCGAGGCGGCGACGGTTGACGGGGGAGTCGGTACCGGCGGCGATCGCAACGACCACATCGCCAAGGTTGATCTCGTCGCGGATAGCACCACATGAGCCGACCCTGACAATGCGGGTGACGCCGAAGTCCTTGATCAGCTCGGTGGCGTAGATCTGCATGGACGGCACCCCCATTCCCGATGCCTGGACCGAGATCCGGTTGCCGTTGTACGTGCCGGTGTAGCCCAACATGTTGCGGACCGCGTTCACCTCGACGATGTCGCTCAGATATGTCTCAGCGATGAACTTCGCCCGAAGCGGATCGCCCGGCATGAGTACGGTTTCGGCGTAGTCGCCATCGTTTGCTTGGAGGTGAGGAGTCGACATGGTCCCGAGGTGGCAGAATGGTTGGTATGGCAATGCGGCAAGACTGTAAGCATTTTCAGAGCCGGTCGTACCCTAGCGGAGACACGATGCGCAAGTGTGCGCTGGACCTTGCGCCGGAGGCCCCCTGGAACTGCCCGGCGGAATGTTCTGGCTACGAGCGGCGGATGGCGGATGTGAACTGGCGTCACGGCAGTCTGGTGACGCCACCAACGCCGGACGCTCCCACCAGCGTCGGAGAGGACGATTCGATCGCCGCTCTGCTGGACGAGGCGGAGGACATTATCAACTCAGCCGTGCCAGACGTGACCGCCGAAGTAGACGCTGAGCGGGCGGCGCAGAACCGTCGTGGCAACGTGTTTCGAAAGATCTGGCCCTTCGGCA
>CAZSTV010000150.1:0-5651 GCA_964609665.1 uncultured Acidimicrobiaceae bacterium | reverse complement strand
GGCGATACGATTGCAGGGTGAACGAGAGCTTTACGTCAGAGGCCGCAACGTCGGTCAATCAGGGCCGGAACCGCGCCGAATCAGCGGCGTTAGCCGCCGAAGCCCCGCTGCCAACTGCAGAGTCCGAGGAGTGGCGTTACAGCCCCATCGCAGACCTGCCGATGGCCGGGCTTCAGCCGAAGACCTCGCCGACCAGCGGGGTTGAGGTTGACCAGTTTGAGCAGGTGATCACGGAGCGAGCCGCAACCGTTGTGCTCATCGACGGTTTCGTAGAGTCAATCACGGTCGATGCCGGTTGGGCGTCCAAGGGTCTCGTCGTCGAAAGCGATGATTCGCAGGCCGCTCACGTCCCGGAGGACCAGCGGACCGTGTTCGACTACCTCCACGCGGCGTTCTCGCCGAGCGCCGTTCGGATTGAGGTTCCACGCGGTCTGGCGGTGGAGCTGCCAATCGTGATCATCAACCACCACGAGACCGAGGGCACGGCGGTCTTTCCCCATCTCAGCATCACCACTGGAGAGGCGTCTGAGGTGTCGGTGGTGGAACGGCAAACCTCGATGAGCGGATTCGGGCTTAGCGTGCCGGTCGTGGAGCTGGAGGCCGGCGACGCCAGCCAGCTCCGCTACGCGGTCATCCAAGAGAACGGCTCCGATCACTGGCAGGTCGGCCGTCAGATCTCAACGGTCGGTGCCCAGACCACGCTGTCGACAGGCACGGCCGCCTTCGGAGGTCACTACGGTCGGATGCGTTCGGACTGTCGTCTGACCGGCCGGGGCGGCACCGCCAACCTGGTTGCCGCCTACTACGGCGACGGTGACCAGGTCCTGGATTTCAGAACGTTCCAGCACCACGAAGCTCGTGACACCAGAAGTGACCTGCTCTTCAAGGGGTCCCAGGATGACACTTCCGGGTCCATTTACACCGGTCTCATCCACATCCACCCCGAGGGGGCCGGTTCCAACGCCTTCCAGACCAACCGGAACGTCAAACTCAGCGAGGATGCGTTCGCCTGGTCGGTGCCAAACCTGGAGATCGAGAACAACGACGTGCACTGCAGTCACGCCTCGACCGTCAGCCCGGTTGACGGCGACCAGCAGTTCTACCTCCACGCCCGGGGCGTGCCACCAGGCATCTCGGACCGGCTCATCGTCGCTGGGTTCTACCAGGAGGTCATCGAGCGCCTCCCCGTACCGGCTGCACGCGAAGAAGTGCGGCGTCTCATCGCCGAGAAGCTGGATCGGAGGACCGCAAGTGAGTGAAACACGACTAACGCTCTGCCCCCTCGACGAGCTTGAGGACAACACGGCCCGTCGCTTTGATGTTGACGGTCACCGCCTTGCCGCCGTTCGCTTTGGCGACGAGGTCTTTGTCATCGGCGATCGCTGTTCCCACGCCGACTTCTCGCTGGCCGAAGGCGAAGTCGACGCGGCAGAACAAACTCTCGAGTGTTGGAAGCACGGTTCGACGTTCTCGGTCAAGACCGGCGAGCCAACCTGTTTCCCCGCAACCCGTTCCGTCCCCACATACGACGTTGACGTCGTGGACGGCATTATCCAGGTGGTGCTCACATGACAGACTCACGGCTGGTCATCAAAGACCTTCGAGCCTCGGTAGCGGGCACGGAGATCCTCAAAGGGGTGAACCTGGAAATCGCGCCGGGCGAAGTCCACGCGGTGATGGGACCGAACGGCGCTGGCAAGTCCACGCTGTCGCACGTCATCATGGGCAAGCCCGGCTACGAGGTCACCGGTGGTTCGGTCACCCTTAATGGTGTTGAGCTGTTGGAGTTGCCGACCTGGCAGCGGGCCAAGGCAGGCCTGTTCCTGGCCATGCAGTATCCCACCGAGGTCCCCGGGGTGTCGCTGGCAGACGTTATGGCCAGCTCCGAAGCCGCAGGTGATCGTCACCCGGACGGGATCGATGAGATCCTCCGGACAGAGGCCGATCGCATCGGTTTCGACCATCAGTTCCTCAGCCGCCCCATGAACGTGGATCTGAGCGGTGGCGAGAAGAAGCGCAACGAAACGCTGCAGCTCGCGGTAATGAAGCCGCAGTTCGCCATCCTCGACGAGTTGGACTCCGGGCTGGACGTCGACGCGCTCCGCATGGTTTCACAGCGAGTGGAGGCAGCAACCACCGAGGACAACCTCGGTGTGTTGGTCATCACTCACTACAGTCGTCTGCTGAACGAGCTGAAGCCGGACAGGGTGCACGTGCTCGCCCAGGGGCGCTTCGTTGCCGAAGGCGGGCCCGAGCTGGCCGACGAACTCGAAGACTCCGGCTATGCGGGCTATGTCGATGAGCCTGCTGCTGCGGTCGCCGATGCTGGCGCCGCCGACCCCTTCGCAGACCCGCTGGCGTAGCTCCCATGACCACCTACGAACGGCTCAGTGACGAAGCGATCGCCGAGGCGCTGACCGCGCTGCCGGACTGGGAGCGCGATGGCGATCACATCAAGGCCGAGTTCGTCTTCAGCGACTTCGTGACCGCATTCGCCTTCATGGCCGACATCGTCGAAGATGCCGAGCGCCTCAACCACCATCCCGAGTGGTCCAATGTCTACAACCGGGTCAGCGTTGGGCTCACCACCCACGACCAATCCGGGCTGACCGGGTACGACATTGAGCTTGCAACGGTGATGTCCGCCAAAGCAGCGTTGAGGCAGTCCTAAACAAAATCGCTTAAGTGCCGGCCGGGTCGGTCGAAAGGACTGGGTAGTCCATTCGACCTAGGACGCCTGGCATGAGCATCATCACGAGTGACACCGAACAACCCTCCACCGAGGATCAACCGTCGGTCTCCATCAACACCCACTGTCTGACCTATGACTCGACACCGGTCGGGCTTACGGCCGGAGAGCACCTCGGCCGGTCCCCGGTCAGGCGCGCCGCCGCAATGGTTGCGGCCATCGTCGTCATCATGATCGTTGTCGCCGCTGCGGCGACCGCCGTGGACTCCGTCCGGCCCGCCGGAGCGGCCGAGTCCGAGGTGAAAATTGTGTCGGTTCACTTCGACCTCACCGCACCGGTGACGGAGAACACCGGGGGACTACAGGCAGCAGGGCCGGCTCAACCCGCCAGCTACCAGTCGCTCGTTGTCGAGCACAGGGGAGTGGAGCTTGGACTCGACCCCATCCCCGGCGCAGTCCAGGTCCATCTGGATCAGGCCCAGGCGTCGGACATGGCCGCCGATCTCGACGGGCTCCGGCTCGGCTCCGCCGCTCCCGACTTTGCGAACGGTCTCGCCGATGCGGTGTCGTCTCGGGCGGTCCATCGCTTCGTCCGATTCACCCCGTCCGCCGACGGTTCACCGTTGGCGATCGACGTCAGCTACGGCCGTCCGCTCCAGGGCGGCGACTTCGTCCTCATCCAGGAGCGACTTGGCGACGCATCACTGGAACTGACCGCAATCAACGCCGCAGGCGTCGCCATCGGCAACACCGTCGTCGTCGGCCCGTCCTACCAGTGGAACACCGGCCACGGTCCCGCTCCCGAGGAGCCGGTGTGGGCATCGGCGATCTCGTTCGACCGGTTCGCCACCAACGGCGAGCCGATCTCGTCGGTTCGGGTGGTCGGCAACGAGGCAGAGTTCAAAGTTCTGGCCCTCGGGCCCGCCGCAGCGCCAACCGCGGCCCCTGCTGCACCGGCTCCGGTCGATCAGGCAGCCGCTGACCAGCCAGCAGGCGACCAGCCGGCCGTCGAAACCGCCGCCGTCGATACGGCCCCGTTGGTCGAGGCATCGGAACCGCCGCCGTTCGCCGCGGTCGGTATCGAGTCCGGCCTGCAGCCTGCCATCGCCGTTGGCGGCACGGGCTGTGAGTCCGCTCCCGATGTTGGGCAGGCCATCGCCAATGCCGACGCCACGGTGGGAGAGGCCGGAACCTACTGCTTCACCGTTACCAATCTGGGAACCACCCACCTGTCAGAGGTCGCTATCAGCGACCCGGAGCTGGGCCTCAGCCAGGCTGACCTGGCGAAACTGTCCGGTCCCGAGGTTCTGGCCCCGGGGCAACAGGCGGTCTACTACCACCATGGAGTAGTGGCCGAGCCAGCGGGCTTGGCAACGATCGTCACCGCCTTGCCAATCGATGAGGCAGGCAACCCGATCGCAGGATTTGTCGCCCCGGCCGCCGCCGTCGGCGGGAACAGTACCGAACAGCCCGCCGCCACCGACACTGACACCGGCCCGACTGAAGCCGACGCTCCCGCGATTCTTGCCAACGTCGTCGACGAGCCCGCTGCTGCCAGCGGTCCGGTAGAGGCCCAGGACGCTCCGGCCATCACCGAGTTGGCGCTGACCGGCATGCTCACCGAGCCATGGGTGATCGTCATCTTCGCCATGGCCTTCATCTTCATTGGCTACACGGCGTTCGTCGCGTTCAAAGAGCGCGAGTCACGGGCCGCAGGCAAGTCAAAGGGGCACGACCAGTTGGACGCACTCGGTTTCGACTAACCCACCACAGCGACTGATCCACCACTGGCTGGATCTACACCGACAGCAGGTCTTGGTCCCGCAGGAACGACTGCTCGTTGAGGCTGTCGATAACTCGAGCGTCACCCTTGAACCGCACCCGGTGGACCGATGCGTGGGCCGGACGGTAGAACATGTCCATGTCCAGGCCGAGCAGGTCAGCGATGTAGGCGTTGATCACGCCGCCGTGACAGGCAACGACCACGGTCTCACCAGGATGTTCAGCGATCGCCGCCTCCACCGAAATGCCGACGCGGCGCCGAAAGTCCCCAGAGGTTTCGCTCTCGGGGTAGCTGTCCCAGCGCTTGGTTCTGACGAATCGTTCGCGGGCCCCGGCCACGACCTTTTGGCCAAGCACATCGACCGGTCGGCTGTCATTGTCGAGCTTGCCGTAGAGCTGTATCTCGGCCAGGTCGGTGATGGTCTCCACCGTCAGGCTGTGCTGGCCAGCAACGGCGTTCCCCGTGTGGAAGGCCCGCTTGAGTTCCGAGCTGTAGACGGCGGTGACCGGGTCCTTCGACAGGTACACGCCGACCGCGTCGGCCTGGCGGCGACCAAGTTCGGACAGCGGCGGATCAATCCAATCGCCAACGGTTGAGGTTTCCTGGTCCGGCCATTCCTGCTGCCCGTGGCGGACCAGGATCAGCTCACCGGCTTCGGGGTCATCGGTAAGGAACGCTCGGTCGATCGGGTGCGGTCTCTCGTCTGCCATCAGCTGGCGGCAGCTTCTTCGAGCGCCTGGGTCAAGGTGTTCCAGCTAAGGGTTGCGCACTTGATGCGAACCGGGAACTTCACAACGCCTCGCAACGCCTCAAGGTCACCGAGCGGCAGGTCGCTTGTGATATCGGGCTCCGCCTCGGCCTCCGAACCGTCGCCGCCGATGTCGTGTTCATGAATGGACATCATGGACTTGAAGACCGAGGTGAGTTCCTTTACCTCGTCAACCGTCTTGCCCTTCACCGCCGCAGACATCATCGATGCGGAGGACTGCGAGATGGAACAGCCCTGCCCGCCAATCTTGATGTCGTTCACAAGGCCGTCGTCATCGATGTCGACGAACACGACGATCTCGTCACCGCACAGCGGATTGAAACCCTCGGTTCGGTGAGCCGGTGGGGGAAGTTCCCCCCGATTTCGTGGGCTTCGATAATGGTCGAGGATGATCTCTCGGTAGAGATCTT
>CAZSTV010000149.1:0-14467 GCA_964609665.1 uncultured Acidimicrobiaceae bacterium | reverse complement strand
TTGGCATGTCGATGCCGGACTCGATGATGGTGGTGCAGACCAGGACGTCGTACTCGCCCTCCCAGAAGTCCAGCACGGTCTTCTCCAGCGATCCCTCGTCCATTTGCCCGTGGGCGGTGGCGATGCGGGCTTCCGGCACCAGGTCTCGAAGTTCGCTTGCGATCTTCTCGATGCTCTGGACCCGGTTGTGCACAAAGAAGACCTGACCCTCACGCAGCAGTTCACGGCGGATCGCTTCCGCTGCGGCCCGCTCGTCGTACTCGCCGACATAGGTCATGATCGGCTGGCGATCGGCCGGTGGGGTGTTCAACAGCGACAGGTCACGAATGCCGGTGAGGCTCATCTCCAGCGTTCGAGGGATGGGCGTCGCGGACAGTGTCAGCACATCGACACCGGCCTGGAACTGTTTGAGCGCCTCTTTGTGGGAGACGCCGAACCGCTGTTCCTCGTCGACGACCACCAGGCCGAGGTTCTTGAACTCGACGTCCTCGGACAGGATGCGGTGGGTGCCGATCAACAGGTCGACCTCACCGGCGGTCGTTGCCTCGACCACCTTCCGCCCCTGGGCGGCGGTCAAGAAGCGGCTAAGCACCTCGACCCGGATGGGATAGGGGGCGAACCGGTCGACGAAGGTCTGGTAGTGCTGTTGGGCGAGGAGGGTGGTCGGCACAAGGACCGCTGCCTGCCTGCCATCCTGGATGGCCTTGAACACCGCTCGCAGGGCGATCTCGGTCTTGCCAAACCCAACGTCGCCGACGACGAGGCGGTCCATCGGCGTGGTGTTTTCCATGTCGTCTTTGACCGAGATGATGGCCTCGGCCTGGTCGGGCGTCAGCTCGTAGGGGAACGCCGCTTCCACCTCGGACTGCCATGGCGTGTCAGCGGCATAACGATGCCCATCGGTGGTGATCCGCTTCTGGTAGAGCACCACAAGTTCCTGGGCGATCTCCGCGACCGCGGAACGGACTTTCGCTTTGGTCTTCGCAAAGTCGGTGCCACCGAGGCGGTGCAGGGTCGGCGTGTCGCCGCCGGTGAACCGCCTGATCAGATCGATCTGGTCCGACGGCAGGTAAAGCTTGTCATCGCCCTTGTACTCAAGCAGCAGGTAGTCACGCTGGTGTCCGCCAATGGCCCGCTTGACCATGCCTGCGAACTTGCCGACGCCGTGCTGGTGGTGGACGACGTAGTTGCCGATGTTCAGATCATCGAAGAAGCCCTCGCTCTGCCGCTTGCGTGGCTTTGCCTTGCGATGAGCCCGTCGACGTCCGGTCAGGTCGGCCTCGGTCAGGACCGCGATGCCAACCTCGGGCAGGACGAAACCGCGCTCAAGACCACCGATCACCAGGTGAGCTCCCGGGGCGAAGACCTCGGGGAGGGTGTTGCCGTGGTCGGTCGGGGTGATGCCCCACTCCGCCATGGCCTCCATCGTTCTGGCCGCCGAGCCGGCGCCATCTGCGGTGACGACCAGGCGGACACCGTTGGCCAGCAGCTGGTTCAGCCGCGCCTCAAGCGCCTCGCCGGGCGCTTCCCAGCCCGACGCAGCCAGGATGGCGACCTCCGGACCCTCGGGTACAGCTGACACGGTCACCGCCGGTACCGACGTCCTGGCCAGCAGACGGTCGAACGGCAGATGGAGTTGTGGAAACACCGGCTTGCCGTCACCTTGGTCGCCCTTGGCACCGTCTTCCTCGCCGACGGCGCCCCATGTCCTGGCCAAGCTCGACGCAAGGTCGGCTTCCTCGGCCAGCAGGTCCGCGCCGCGGTCTCGCATACGCCGCGGCTCCACCAGCACGATCATCGCATCGTTGGACAGCAGGTCCGGCAGCACCCGCTCGTCGTCGGAGAGCCAGGGCAACCAGGATTCCATGCCGTCGAACATCTCGCCGTCGGCCAGCCGCTGCCACTGTTCTTTGCCCCAGGGTTCGGTGGCCTGCAGGCGCTCTGCCCGCTCCCGGATGTCATCGGTGACGAGCAGCTCCCGACAGGGAAAGATCTCGATTTCGGCCCGGTCAACCGTTGACCGCTGGTCGTTGATGGTGAACTCGCAGAGCCGGTCGACCTCATCACCCCAGAGGTCGATGCGGAACGGACCTTCAGCGGTCGACGGAAAGATGTCAACGATGGAACCGCGCACGGCAAGCTCACCGCGGTGCTCGACCTGGGTCTCGCGGCGGTAACCGTAGGAGACGAGCTTCTCGACAAGTTCCTGGATGTCGATGACATCCTCAGCGCCGATGATGACCGGATCGACCTCTTCGACGTGAGGGCCGAGACGCTGGATCAGCGCCCGAACCGGAGCGACGATGATCTTCGGGCACCGCTCGGGGTCCTGAATGTGCCACAGCACTCGAAGCCGGTTGCCCATCGCTTCGATCGACGGACTTATGCGCTCAAACGGGAGGGTCTCCCAGGCGGGGAAGACCAGCACGTCGTCCTCGCCGACGAACGTAGCGAGGTCCGAGGCCAGACGGTCTGCCTCCGTGGTGGTTGGCACCGCGACCACGATTGGACGCCGTTCCGACGCCTCGGCCAGCCCGGCCAACGCCATGGCCCGCGCCGGTTCGGCAACGGCGAGCACGTTGGATGCTCGGCCGATGAGCCGGTTCATAGTCTCGTCTTCGGCTAGGAGCCGGGCCAGGTTGCGAAAGCCCACGGCGGATCCCCGGCGCTATTCCGGTTTGGCCCGGCGGTTCACCGAAGCCATGGCCGGCCCAACGCCAACCTCGGTCAGCAGCTCAATGGCGTCCGCCGCCTGCTCGACCGCTGCATCGAGTTCCACCTTCTCGGCCTTGCCGGGCTTGCGGAGAATGTACTCCGACCCGACCTGGGAGGCCGGTGGGCGACCAATCCCAATACGGAGCCTGATGTACTCCGTGGTTCCAATGTGTTGGGTGATCGAGCGGAGGCCGTTGTGGCCCGCGAGCCCGCCTCCCTCTTTCAACCGAAGTCGGCCAACGTCCAGGTCAAGCTCGTCATGGACGATGACGATGTGGCTTGCCTCCTGAATTCCGTAGCTGCGGACCAAAAGCCGTACCGCTTCGCCAGAGTGGTTCATGAAGGTCAAGGGGAACGCCAGCACCACCCGCTTCTCATTCATGAGAACGCCGGCGGCCAATGCCCGGGCCTTGGTCTTGCGCAACCGCGCCTCAGCGCGGTCGGCAAGTACCTGAACGACTGCCGCACCTAAATTGTGGCGCGTGCCTTCAAACTGATCGCCGGGGTTACCGAGCCCGACGACCAAAAGGTCTGCGGGCGTTCCTTTGCGGCCTGGCTCCCCCAACCGGCGAGAGAAGGCTGACATGGGCTGAGTCTACTCGTCGCCTTCGTCTGAGGAATCGTCGTCGGACGAAGCCTCGGCGCCACCCTCGGACTCTGCGCCCTCTTCGGCACCCTCTTCGCCCTCTGCGTCTTCTTCGTCCACCTTGGCGGCCCGGGGAATAACCGGGGCGACAACCGAGATGTCCTCGGCGGCGAGCGGCGTGACGCCGGAACCAAAGTTGAGGTCGGCGACCGAAAGGCCACGCTCGAGCGTCATCAGCGAGATATCGGCTTCGATGACCTCGGGGATGGAGGTCGGGCTTACCTCGACCTCGATCTCGAACATCTGCTGCTCGATCATGCCACCGTTCTCGGTCACGGCGACGGCTTCACCGGCGAGTTCGATGGGGATCTTGACCTTGACGGTCTGGTTCGGGTCGATCCGAAGGAAGTCGGCGTGGGTGACAAGGCGCTTGATCGGGTCACGTTGGACGGTCCTGACCAGCACGGTCTCATGTGCGCCGTCGATGTCCAGGGTGAACACGGTGTTCATGCCGGTGGGCACGTTCAGCGCGTTCCGCAGCTCGGCGTAGTTGACCGCCACGCTCTGGGGGTCCTTGCCAAGGCCATAGATGACGCCGGGGAGGCTGCCCTCGGCCCGCAACCGGCGGGATGGGCGTGAACCGAGTTCGCGGCCCAGCGTTGCTTTGACGACAGTCTGCTGCATGGTATTACGTTCCTTGCCGAGGTCTGGCTACGTTTCGGTCAACCGCTGCGGGTGACCACGGCCCAAATCGGGCCCGGTAGGCGTTTCGTTGAGACCGAACCGGTCTAAACGCCAGCTAGTGATGATATCCCGTGTACTGGCGCTAACCACCGTCGGTGTTCACACGGAAAATCCGACGTGGGTGGTGCGTTGGGGTGATCTGAACCAGCACAATCTGGAACTTATTATCTCTGGCGGAACCGAGGGCCGCCCACACAGGCCAAGAACTACCGTCGTTGGCATGTGTGGTAACCATGACATCGCCGGCCGCCCCCTCGACCATCACCACGATGACAGCCAACACGGTCACTTGCACCCCGGTGGTGCGACCGTACTGACCGGAAGATTACGGCCACGGTTGCAACTGCCTCAGCCGTTGCTTCGGCCACGGTCCCGGCGTGCGTTCCTGGGCGATTTCGGGAAGGGCACCATGGCGTTGGCCGTATTCACGCCACTGGTCGCGGCCTGTGGGGGCGGCGACGACGATACGGCGGCCACCACCGGCGCATCGGAGGACGCGTCGGGTGCAGAAGGCGACGCACCTGCGGCCGACGGTTCGTCAACGACCGAGGCCGCCGCCCAAGACAACGCTGACGCCGGCACCGACACGGTGGCGGCCGATGGTGAGTTGCGTTGGGCTCAGGCCAACCTCGGGTTCGTTTCGGCGTACGTGCTCGCCCGTGGCAACTCGGCCACCATCGTCGACACCGGCACAAGCGGCAGCGCGGATGCCATCGGCGAGTCGCTGGGGGCGCTTGGACTGACCTATGACGATGTGGACCACGTCATACTCACCCACAAACACGGGGACCACGCTGGCTCCATCGGTGAGGTGTTGAGCCGGGCGTCGTCCGCCGCGGTCTACGCCGGCGAGGCCGACCTGTCAGAAATCGACGCCGACAGCATTGTTCCGCTTACCGGCGGCGAAGACGTGTCCGGGTTTGAGATCCTCGCCACGCCGGGCCACACCGCAGGCCATGTCGCTGTCATCGACCACACGGTCGGGCTGCTCGTTGCCGGCGATGCGATATTCACCGACGGAGATGAAGTGATCGAAGGACCGGAGCGGTTCTTCGAAGACATCCCCCAGTCGCAGGAGACCATCCGGACTCTCGCCTCGCTCAGCTACAACGTGCTGCTGCCCGGACACGGGCCGCCGCTCGAAACCGGCGCGGATGCCGCGGTCGCCAAGTTGGCGGCCTCGCTCTAGCGCTCTACCGCTACTGCTGGTTCTGGCCGTCGAAGATCTGGCTGACCGAAGTGTCTTCAAAGACCGCTCGGATGGCATCGGCAATGACGACCGAGACCGACAGGATCTCCAACTTGTCGAACCGCTTGTCCGATGGCATCGGGAGCGTGTCGGTGATGATGACCTTCTCGAGCACGGAGTTCTTGAGCCGATCGATTGCCGGTCCGCTGAAGACCCCGTGGGTGGCGGCTGCGGTCACCGATGCGGCGCCACGTTCCACCAGCAGCTCAGCGGCCTGGCAGATGGTGCCAGCGGTGTCGATCATGTCGTCGATGATGACGCAGGTCCGTCCGGCCACCTCGCCGACAATGTCTTTGGCCTCGGCAACGTTCTTTATGCCCTTGACCCGCCGCTTGTGCACGATGGCTAGGTCGGCGTGGAGCTGCTGGGCGTAGCGCTCAGCAACTTTCACCCGTCCGGCGTCCGGCGACACCACGACAAGATCATCGCCGTAGCCGCGGAGACGGTCGACCAGTACCGGCATAGCGGTGAGGTGATCGACCGGGCCGTTGAAGAAGCCCTGGATCTGCCCGCTGTGCAGGTCAACCGACACCAGACGGTCGGTGCCTGCAGCTTTGAAGAGGTCGGCGACAAGGCGTGCGGTGATCGGCTCACGGCCTTCGGCCTTGCGGTCCTGGCGGCCGTAGCCGTAGAACGGCATGACCGCGGTGATGCGCTTTGCCGACGCCCGCCGAGCCGCGTCGACCATGATCATGTGCTCCATGATGGCGTCGTTTACCGAGCGGCCATCGAGTTCGCCGTGGCTCTGGACGATGAAGACATCGTTGCCACGGACCGACTCGGAGAACTTGCAGTGCGTCTCGCCATTTGCGAACTGCCCAAGTGCCGCCTCTGTAACCGGCACGCCGAGGTTCTTGCCTATCAACTCGGCCAACTCATAGTTGTGGCGGCCGGAGAAGAGATGCAGGCGCTTGGTCGTTACAACTTCCATTCCAGACCCCCGGAACGTGACCCCTAGCGGTCACAGGCTGTCAGTTGCCCGAGCCGGTGCGCTGCGAGCTATGTGTTATTCCCTGCAGCATAGAATGGTCCAGTAGCGGTCCCATCAGCAATCTCGGATCCTGGTTCCAGAACTGCGAACGGTCCGACCGCACAATCGTCACCGACAGTGGCCAACGACGCCGTCGTTTTTTCAATTCTGGCGTTGTTTCCGATCTGACAGCGGTCGAGCCGGGTGTCCGGCCCCAGTTCACAGCCGCTGCCGATGGTGGTGGCTCCCTGCAGGATGGTGCCGGGGAAGATGGTGATGTCGGTGCCGAGCCGTACCGTCACATCGATGTAGGTCCGCTCCGGGTCGACCATGGTGACGCCCATCGACAACCAATGCCGATTGGTGCGACGTCGCAGCTCGGCCTCTGCTTCTGCCAGCTGCACACGGTCATTTACCGGAATGAGGTCACCGGGGTGATCGATCATTGCCGTCTCGCAGGCGTGACCGGAACCGGTCAGCACCTCAACGATTTCGGAGAGCTGCACCCGACCCTCGATGCTCTCGGCCGAGGTGCGGCGCAACGCCGGGGCCAGGAGGCCACGGCGGATGCAGTACACACCGAGCGACACCTCTTCGACCTCATCGGGGTCGGCGTCTTCGTCCGGCAGCAGCCTGCTGTCATCGGTATCGATAGAGGCGACCCGACCGTGACGGTCACGAACGATCCGGTCGGCGAGCGACCAGTTCGGCGCAGGTCGCAGCATTGGGTCGCCGGCATCTGCGGTCAGAATGGTGCATGCGGCGCCGCTGAGGCGGTGGGCGTCGAGCAGCTGGGTGAGCGTTGAGGGACGTAGCAGCGGCAGATCGGCAGGCACGACGAGCAGGTCCTCGTCATCGTCGAAGTCATCGAAACTGTTGATCCCCAGCAGCGCAGCATCGCCGACGCCAAGGTTGGCCCGCTGTTCGGCAAAGCGCACCGGGAAGCCGGGCGGGTCCTCAAGGAGCCGCTTCGCTACCCGACCGCCATCGGCGCCGGTCACCACCACGGCCTGGCGCACACCGGCGGCGCCAAGGGTTTCGAGCACAAACGACGCCATCGCCCGCCCACAGAGAAGGTGGATGGGCTTGGGACGGGCCGACCGCATGGGGGCCCCGGCGCTTGTCGCCACTATCAATCCTGAAATCGATCGATCGGTCATGAGTACTTCCTAGTTGATATCACTGCCCAGGGGGCCAACCATCATCAAGCAGCCGAATTGCGTCCCCAACGAAGGTTTGGCAACACCATTGGCCAAGCTCATTCTAGTATCGCCGCAAAAACCACAAAGGTCGGCGACCTCGGAGGGTGGCCGACCTTCGCAGTATCGGGGGAGATAGTTCTCAATCGGGTCCGGACCCGAATCGATGAGCGAATCTCTACCGATTTCCACATTTTCTGCTCGCGGGGCAGGGCTCGAACCTGCAACCCCCAGATTCAAAGTCTGGTGTTCTGCCAGTTGAACTACCCGCGATCGAAACGGTTTGTTCCCTCTTCACGCTACCGCCCTTTGCCATGCTCCGCGGGTGATTTGGTCGTTCAAACGCCGACGGCCACAACGTCGGCTGGCTGTGACAATCGCAGGAACCTTGTCCGATTCTGGTTCACCGGGGTGGTGAGTGGCGTCGCACCGGCTAGCCTCCGAAAGCTCATGGGATCGCTTATTAAGAAGCGCAGGAAGCGCATGCGGAAGAAGAAGCACCGCAAGCTTCTGAAGCGCACACGCGTTCAGCGTCGTAACAAGAAGTAGCTTCGGCTCGTACTACCCGCGATGACTTTTAGTCGTCTGCGGGGACGCTGTTGACCACCACTCGGCCGTTGCCGGGGTGGTCGCCTTCGACGAACCACGTCGAGCCGCTGCCGGCAAGCCGGGGTTGTTTACCGGTTGCGTCGCCAAGTTCGTCGCGCCACCGAGCAAGCTCGGGGACGACCGCCAGCGCCGCGGGCTCCAGGTCATTTCCCGCGTCTCCTGTCGGGCCGCCAAGCTCGTCCCATTTTTGGTAGATGCTGCCGGTCGGGCATGCCAATGGCGGGGTGACCAGGGTGTAGGTCTCGGCGACGAACGGCAGCGGTTCAACGACTTCGCCGATGCCACGTACCCTGGCCCGACCACCGACGGTGCAGAACGCGACGTCCGCTCCGAGCCGGGCCGCGGCTTCAAGGTCGGTGAAGCCGGCCCAGCGCAGGATGGCGCCAGCATCCGACGAGCCGCCACCGAGACCGGCTTGAGATGGAATGCGCTTCGTCAGGGCGACGGACGCGGAACGGTCAGCCAGTTCCAGGGCACGGTTGACCAGGTTCTCCGGGCCGGTGGGAATGTCGCTTCCGCCGCCAACAATGGTCAACCCGGTCTCGGCTTCGTTCAGCTCCAGCGTGTCGTACAGCCCGACGGTGATCATGAGCGCTTCGATGAGATGTAGACCATCGTCTCGAAGCCCGGTCATCCGCAGCGAAAGGGTGAGTTTTGCGGGGGCCTGAAGGACTATCGGGGTTGTCACGGCGCAACAGTAGCAAGCCGAGCCCACTGCTCGATGCCGAGCTCCTCTGGCCGCGCTGTCGGAGCGACGTCCGCCGCCTCGAACTGCTCCGGGGTGACGAGATCGGCCAGGCTTTTGCGCAGCATCTTGCGACGCTGACCAAACCCGGTCCGCACCAGAGTGGCCAGTCGTTCGTAGTCTGCATCGACTCTGGGGGTCGCCGACCGGTCGATGCGCACCAGGGCCGAGTCCACCTTCGGCCGAGGAAAGAACAGGTCGGGCCCTACCGAACCAACGATGCGAGCCTCCGCCCAGTAGGCGAGGAGGACCGATGGAATGCCGTAGATCTTGGAGCCGGGCCCGGCGACGAGGCGCTCCCCTGCCTCACGCTGCACCATGACCATCCACCGGTTGAGCCTTGGCTCGTCGACAAGCAGATCGAGGATTAGTGGCGTTGCGATGTTGTACGGCAGGTTGGCGACAACGGTCCACGAGTGGTCGCCGAGCACCTCATCCCAATCGACGGTGAGTACGTCGGTGTTGATGATGGTGAGCTGGCCGTCCTCTTCATAGGTACCGACAACCTCACGCAGCGGTGGGACCAGGTAGCGGTCAACCTCAATGGCGGTCACTTTGGCCCCGGCCTCACACAGGCCGAGCGTCAGAGAACCCAACCCCGGACCGATCTCGATGACCCGGTCACCCGCCGTCACGCCTGCGAGGCGGACGATCTTGTCGATCATGCCGCCGTCGCAGAGAAAGTTCTGCCCCAGCGCCCGGCTTGGGGCCAGCTGGTGGTCGTCGAGAAGGTCTCTGATCCTGGTCCTCGACAGTGCGGGCACGTCGGTTGCCTACAGGCCGAACATGGCGTTGGCGTTTGCGGTGGTCTGCGCCGCAAACTCGTCGGCAGGCTGGTCCAGGAGATCGGCGATGAACTCACCTACGACGGCAACGTTTGCCGGTTGGTTCGGCTTGCCACGATGAGGCACAGGGGCAAGGTACGGCGAGTCCGTCTCGACGAGGATGCGATCCGCTGGTGTCACCAGCGCGGCGTCACGAAGGTCCTGTGCGGTCTTAAAGGTGATGATGCCGCTAAACGAAATGTAGGCACCGCGCTCGACGGCCGCCTTGGCTTCATCGGCGCCACCGGTGAAGCAGTGGAACACGGTCCGTTCTGGCATGCCCTCGCGGTCCAGGATCTCAAAGGTGTCATCCCAGGCCTCCCTGGTGTGAATCACCAAGCCCATGTCCCGCTCGTTGGCCATGGCGATTTGGCTGACGAAGCTGGTCGCCTGCTCGTCGCGGGGCGAATGGTCATAGTGGTAGTCCAGGCCACACTCCCCTACCGCAACCACCTTGGGGTGGTCGAGCAACTCGGCCAGACCCTCCAGCCCGTCCTTTGCGTCATGGGGATGTACCCCAGCGGTGGCCCAAACGTTCGGGAACCGCGTGGCGATCTCCGCCGCCGCGGTTGAGTCCGCAACGGTGCAGCCAACGGTAAGCAACCTGGTGACGCCGACCGCAGCAGCAGCTTCCACCGCGGCTTCCGGCTCCTCTTTGAGGCTTGTCAGGTGGCAGTGATTGTCAAACCACATGCGCCGCCGCCCGAAACTGCTGACCTGAAGAAAATTCGTTCACGCCCCGAGGTTAGCGGCGCCCACCGATCAGATGACCTGGCGCAGCGTTTGGCTGGAGCCGATCCGGGTGTCCGGCAACCCGCCGTCACGAAACCCTTCCAGCTTCTCCAGCTGCCGTTCAAAGCCGCGCTTGCGGGCACCGGTGAGATCGTCGTAGGCACGTTGGGCGGAATCCAGTCCTCGCTTCATTTTGTCCATCGGCTCCTCCCAGCGCTCCCACTGGACCCGGAGCTCACCGAGCGCACCGAGGATGTCATGACTGCGGCGCTCCACCATGAAGTTGTCCACCGCGTGGCGAATCACGGCCAGCACGGCGAAGAGCGTGGTTGGCGAGCACAGCACCACTTTGCGGGCGAGCGCGAAGTCGATCAGGTCAGCGTCATGCTCATGGAGGAACCCGTACACGCTCTCGTTCGGGACGAAGAGCAGCAGGTAGTCAACGGTGGTTTCCGGATCGACGTATGCCCGTTCGGTCAGTTCCTTGACCCGGTTGCGCACGTCACGTTGGAACGCACGCTGTAACTGCTGGCGGGTTGGATCATCTGGCGCTTCGAGCCAACGCAGGTAGTTGTCGATTGGGAACTTCACGTCCATGTTGACGACGTGACCGGTCGGCAGCGGAAAGGTGTAGTCCGGGATGCCACCACCGGCCGACTTCGTCTGCTTGAGGTAGCTGGTCCCCTCGAGGAACCCGGCGGCACGCAGCACGTCTTCGGCCATCCGCTCCCCCCATTGTCCGCGCGCCTTCGGGGAGGCCAGGGCCTCTCGCAGGGACTGGGTGGTGTCCGCCAGAGCGGAGGTGACCTGCATGGCCTGCTCAATACCGGTCGACAGCTGACCCGACTGCTCCGCCCGTTCCTTTTGGAGCGCAGACACCATGTCTCCGACCCGGCGAAGCTCCGACTCAACAGAATGGACCTGGGTGGCCACCGATTCCCGCTCCCGGTCGATCACCATCTTGCCCGCCGCCAGTTGATCACCGAGTTTTGACGAGGCCATAGACATGACGGTGTCTACCGCGTTGCGCATGTTCTCCCCCTGCTCCGCACGGAGTGCCTCCACCGCCTGGGCGGAGGCGCGGGCGGCAGCATCTGATGCGGCGTCAGTGGCGAGACGGGTGGCAAAGAACCATCCGAGCCCGATACCGAGCGCGATGGCAACAAGGACGGCGAGAAACAGGGCGACAACCATGAAATCGCACAGTAGACACCGCCTGTGACAGTTAATGAGACCAACAATGAAACCAACAATGAAACCACCGGAATCGGCGGCCGGATCTAGGCCGATACCACCCGGCAGACCGCCCAGCCAACGATGGTGCCGTCGGCCTGGTCGACGACTTCGACGTTGACGGTCGCTGCAGATCCCTCGCGACGAACGATCGCGGCGGTCGCCCGGGCGGGACCATCACCGGTCTGGGCCAGGAACCGGAACTGCATGTCGACCGTCCGAGCCGCAGGCCCAAGCGCTGCGGACGCGGCAGCGTCGGCAACCAGCACGACCACACCGCCCTGCAAGGTGCCAATACTGTTGGCAACGAATGGCGAACGGTGCACCTCGGCCGCAGACACCGCTCCGTCACGCCCGAGCGCACCAACATCGAGCACTCGAATGTCGCAGGCCTCTTCAAGCGACCGGCTCAGCAGATCCCCGGACCCCAACCGGACCCACTGCTGGTCGGGCTTCGGCCTAGAGGTCACGTGCGGCGACGCATCACGTCGAATCCGTGAGAACTCAACCGTGCACGACACCGCTGGCCGGTCGCCGTCCAGCACCTCAACTGCAACAACCGTCGACCGTTTCCCGGACCGCAGCAGGCGGGTCTCCAAAAGGTACGGGCCGGTGACAAGCGGTGACCGCTCGTGCATCCAAAGGTCCGAGGTGACAAGCCAATCGCCCTCCGCTGTGGCGGAGGCACGCGAACCGGCGACCAGATCAACCACCGGCGACAGCGCCCCCATGCCGGGAGGCGCACCATCTCGACCGAGCAGCCCAACGTCCGCCGTGGACCGACCGATCAGGGTCTCGTCATCACGCCATGTCACTTCAATCCCGAGCGCGCTGAGAATCTGGTCCGGGGGCGGATAGACGGCCGGTGATTCTGCCACCGCTCAAACCTATGGATCAGCGGGACCGGTGGCAAAAGCACACCGGACCCGCAGCTCCATTACGACGTTCCGCTAGAGGATGGTGAACTCGATGCGGCGGTTCTCCGCTTTGGCGCTCGCCGAGGTGTTGGTGACCTTCGGCTGTGACTCGCCGTAGCCCTTTGTCTCCATCCGGTCACCGTCGATGCCCTGCGATTCCAGGTACGCCTTCACCGATTCGGCCCGACGCTGGCTCAGGTCCAGGTTCTCGGCTTCGGCTCCGTCGTCATCGGTGTGTCCACCGATCTCAATCTCGACGTCCGGGTTCGCTTCCAGGAATTCGGCCGCATCGTCGAGCACGAGGATGCCCTCGTCGGTGATGCGAGCGGAGCTGACCCGGAAGGTTACCGGATCGAGGTCGAGGAGTTCATTGATCGTGTCGCCGGCCTCGGCGTCGGCATCTCCGTCCTCTTCCATGGCGTCTTCTGCGTCTGCGTCATCTTCGTCTTCCATCGCAGCATCGTCAGAATCGGCGTCGGCCACCTCGATCTGGTTGTCGACCGATTCGACCCCATCGAGCGCAATCATGGCGTCTTCTGCGTCGAACGAGATCTGCTCGCTGTCGACCGTTCCGGTCAGCGTGACGTCGCCGTCTTTGGCAACTCCGGTCACACCGGTGCCAGCAAGGGCATCGTCGACCATCGCCTGCAGGTCGGCGCCCTCGTCGGAATCACTGTCGTCGGAATCACCAGCGTCGCCGCTGTCGGCATCAGCATCGGAGTCATCGGCATCAGCGTCCGCGTCGGCACTGGTCGCCGAGGCGTCGTTGGCCTCGGTGGTCTCGTCGTTGCAGGTGGACAACAACCAGGCCAGCAGAAGAACCAGCACGACGGCGCCGAGCGCCCACCAGAGCCAGCCCAGCGTTCCGGTGCCGTCATCATCGGACCCACCCCCGGGTCCCTTGATCCCCGCTGCTTTCGCACCGGCAGCACCGTTCACGGCGCCGGCCGCGCCCTTGGCCTTGTCAGCGGTGTCGCCTGCCGCGTCCTTGGCTGCGTTCTTGGCGCCAGAGGCCGCATCGTTCGCCGCATCCTTAGCGCCGGAGGCTGCATCTTTCGCCCCATCCTTAGCGCCGGAAGCGGCATCGCCGACGCCCTCGGCCGCGTCGCCAAGTTTGTCCTTGGCGCCGCCCATCATCGCGACAGCGCCGCCGAGCGCTCCGCCTGCCACCGCACCGGCGCCGGCGAGCGTGGCCCCGGCACTTTCGAACAGGCCGTCCTTTTCAAGGCTCGCTCGCTCATCGGCCAACAGGACACCGACCCCTGCATCATCGAGTCCGTCGTCGGCCTTGCGTTTGGCGATGACACCCATCACCATCGGGGCGAGCATCGGTAGCAACTTGCCCATCATCGAGCTTCCGACATCGGCCTTTGACGCAAGCGACGATACGACGTCAGCCCGGCCATCGCCGAAGACGGCATCGAGCACACCGTTCCCCGATTCGTTCTGCCCCTTGTCGAGGAAGCCGCCGAGATCGTCCAATACTGAGTCATTCGAACTCAGCATTCCCATCACGGCGTCCAACCCGGAGTCCTCGGCTGCCTTGTCGGCGACGCCACCGAGGACAGCGGGAACCGCTAGTCCGGTTGCCGCCGATGCCTGTTCTTTGTCTCCACCCATAAGCTCACCGAGCTTGTCGAGCGTGTCACCCTCACCCAGCAGGGCGGTGACCGATTCGAGTAGGGAAGGCATGAGATTGCCCACCTTTCTGTAGTGCGGTGCGACGGCTCCAAAACTTGCGACACTCCGAAGAGCACCAATCCACCTGTCGTTACAAGGATGAACTGGTGTGTTGTAGTGGAGCCCGCTGCCGATTTGGCGGACAACAGCATAGCTCTCCGCGCCCAACGGTGGCTGAGGGTGATCAAATTCCGTAGATCGGCCCAGATACCGGGGTGATCCTCACCGTGCCACCGGGGTGATCCTCACCGTGCCACCGGGGTG
>CAZSTV010000148.1:4917-14780 GCA_964609665.1 uncultured Acidimicrobiaceae bacterium | reverse complement strand
GACGGGTACTCATGTTCCGGAGCGAAGAAGTCACCGGACGCCACACCTTCGATTGTGCCGATGTTGTGGGTATGGCAGTCGTCGAGTGTTTCGCAGTGATGGAGGATCAGGTCCCAGGAAAGGCCGGAGGCCGGAATGGGATTGCCGAGCCCATCGACGGCCGATCCGGCGAACGGAAGTATGTCGTCGACGGCCCACGACGTGCCGCCGCTAGGGCTGGTGATCGCCACCGTGGGCGGCGTTCCAGCAAAGATCACGTGCGACGCGGTTGCCTGCTCGCCGTTCTGGTCCGACACCTTGACCTGGGCGGTGATCTGAGCCTCGGTGTTGTAGGTGTGGTTCACGATGGCGCCGGTGGCGTCGCCGAAGTTGCCGTCGCCGTCCAGGTCCCAGTCAAAGCTCAGGACATCGCCGGGAGCACCTGGGGTTGTGGTGCTGGCGTCGAGTGTGACCATCAGCGGAACGGGGCCCGAGTCCGGGGTGACGGTCAGCCTGGCCAACGGGCTGGTGCCGCCGGCCGGATAGCTGAGCCTGACTATGGTGCCGCCGAGTCCACCGCCGCCGAAGATGTTGAGTGCATAGATGTCCCCGTTGGGACCGCGGGTGAGGTCGGTGACGGCAATGTCCTCCATCATCACGTGGGCCGTGCTGGGATCTGGCCGTCCGTCCGGTCCGGCAAACATCGACCACACGCAGCGTCGCGAGTAGTCACCGAAGAAGAAGGCCCCGTCGTACTCGGACGGGTAGGCGCCGAAGTCGTAGAAGGTCAGGGCGCTTGGTGAGCCGTTGTTGTTGAGACACGGATCGCCCCCGTCGACAATGGCAACGGTTTGCTCATATTGGTAGTACGGGGCTTCCACTGCGGAAGGCCCCTCGGCGACGAGCGCGTTGCACAGGTTGCTACCGATGTCGTAGCCGAGGTCCGAGCCCTCGTAGCACGGCCAGCCGTAGTTGAGGACTTCGGTGTCCGGGTTCTCGAGGAGGTTGATCTCCTCCCAGGTGTTCCAGCCGACATCGGCGATCCAGAGCTCATCGGTTCCCGGTCGGAAGGCGGTGCGATACGGGTTGCGAAGGCCGTAGGCGATAATCCGGGCCACGTTGTCATCGGCGTTGCCGAAGTTGACGTTGCCGGGGTGCGCCAGGCCGGTGTTCTTGTCGATACGGATCACCGTGCCGCTGAGGCCAGTGGGATCACCGGTGGTCCGCATGTCCTGGGACCGGAACGCCCCGCCCTCGCCGGTTGCCGCCGACTGGTTGGATCCGCCGTGGGGGGTTGGTGGATCCACGCACCCGTTCTGGCCCCGTTGGCCCCAGTCCGGTTGGCCGGCGAAAGCGCCCTCGCCGGAGGTGGCAAACAGCGAGCCGTCGGCACCGAAGCGGAGGTCACCAACGCTGTGGCTTGTCCACTCCTGACACCAGTCTTCGAGGATCACGGTTTCGGAGACGGCGACATCTCCGTTGAGCACCAGCCGCGAGATCCGCCCGCTGACCACACACTCACCGGGTCCGGGCGGGTTTGGACACTCATCGTTGGTGGCGCCAGGAACACCGTAGGTCGGTGCGGTGCCGCCAATCGGGGCGTCGTGGGCGTACATCACGTAGATGTCAGGCGTATTCGGGAAGTCGGGATCGAGGGCCAGGCCGAGCAGGCCGCGTCCGTCGACGGCATGGGTTGCGTCACGCAGGTCGGCGACGATGGTGGCCGTAGTGTCGTCGATGCCGTCGAACACTTTCAGCAGGCCACCCTGCTCAGCGACGAAAATCCGCCCGTCCGAGGCGAATTCCATGTTGGTCGGTCGGTTGAGTCCGGTGATGACGTTGGTTGTCTCGAAGCCTGCGGGCGTTGCGCCGACGGCGAGGGGTTGGGTGGTGGCGGCCAACACACTGAACAACAGAACCAGAACAGACGTCGTGGCCATCTTTCGCACAATTTCCCCCAGGGCTCTCTAAAAACGCCGCGCAGCGTGGACCTAACGTAACTCTACGATTAAGCAACCCGTGATCACGACGGGTGGATTTACCAGCCTCGGCAGGCCGATTGGACCACTCGGGCTACACGACTGGGGCCAGGCCACCATCGACATTGATGGCGGTGCCTGTGATGTAGGACGCCATGTCCGATGCCAAGAAGCATGCGAGGTTGGCGAACTCCGATGCGTCGCCCATCCGGCCGATTGGCACCTGGCGGCCGCTCGATTCCAGGAAGTCCTCATACGTCTTGTCCGGAGCGATGCGCTCGTGCATTTTGTGCCACTGGTCGGTCACAAGAATGCCGGTGTTGAGGGCGTTGACCAGAATGCCATGTGGCGCAAGCTCGCTCGCCATGGCTTTGCTCAAGGCCATCCCCGCCGCCCGGCTGACCGAGGTTGGTGCCGTCTTGGCTCCCGGCGCTTTGGCGGCGGTGTTCAACACGTTGATGATCCGGCCCCAGCCGTTGTCGATCATGGCGGGAATGCAGAGCCGGTTGAGCCGAACCGCGGCCATGAGTTTCAGGTCGAGGTCGTTGTACCAGTCCTCATCGCTGACATCGAGAAACGGTTTTGCCGCCGAGGTGCCTGCGTTGTTCACCAGGATGTCGACCGGGCCAAGATCGGAGACGACGGCGGCGTGGGTCGCCGTGATGGCCTCGGCGTCGCGCACATCGCAGGAATAGCCGCGCACCGTCGCGTCCGGTGCCTCGGCTTGTATGAGCTCGATTGCTTCATCGATGGTCGGGCGACGCCTGGCGACCACGGCCACCGACGCGCCGGACCGGGCGAACTCGGTGGCCATCGCCCGGCCGAGCCCGAGGCTCGCGCCGGTGATGAGTGCGGTTCTGTTGTCAAGCCTGACGTCCATGCGCGCAGACTAGAACCGAACCCGCCTGAGCGGCCACTTCTCGGAGGCCGTTCAGGCCGTCCAGGCCGGTTGTCGAAGTGGGCTTTACGCTTCGGAGAGTCGCTTCAGCTTGGCGAGACCCTTTTCGAAGTCGGGCCCGACCATCTTGTCCATGTTCTTGCCGACGATGGCCATGACCTTGGTCATGAGGGTGTTTGGTCCCGTCATGCGCCATGTCACCGATGTGGCATCGCCCTCGGGCGAGAGCACGATCTCGGTGATGTTCTCCGACTTGAATGGCTTCATGAAGCGGAGGTCGATCTCGACCAGCTCACCCGGGGTCACCTCGGTCATGGTCATCTGACCCTCGCCGACCTTGCGGTTGCCCGTCCAGTGATAGCTGGAGCCAACCTCGCCCTGTTCGCCCCCGTAGGTCTTGGTCATGTTCGGGTCCATCTCGGCCCATGGAGACCACTCGTCCCACCCTTGCAAGTTGCCCACTAGGGCGAAAATCTCCTGCGGTGATGCGGCAATTGTCTCGGTTCGTTCAACGCTGAATCGATCGGCCATGTTGGCGTCCCTCCGGTTTGATTACGGCATAAATGGTAGTCGGCATCAAACCCCTACGCTTGCGGAATGAGATCTCTCCTGCGGCTGACGGCGCGGATGGTCGGCACGGTCGTGGCCGCAACCTTTGCCGTTTTCGTCGCGGTGGAGATCTCCATTCCCGGCGGATTCCGGTCCACGGTGCTCCCGGCCGGGATTGATGAGTCATCACCGCGGGCTCGGGAGATCATCGAGGCGTTCGGGCTCGATGGCAACATCTTCACCCGCTACTTCGACTGGCTCTTCGGTGTGGCTCAGGGTGACTTCGGTCGATCGACCAGAGGTGGCACTCCGGTGCTTGAGGTGTTGACCCACCGCCTGCCCATCTCAATCGAGATAACGCTCGTCGCTGTCGTGCTGACGGTGTTGATCGGCGTGCCTCTCGGGCTCTTCGCTGCGGGTAGGGCCGGAACCAGGCTTGGCCGCATCGTCAACACGCTGCTCGGTTTCTCCCAGTCGATCCCGGTGTATCTCACCCCGATCTTTCTCATCTGGCTGTTTGCGATCCGGCTGCAATGGCTGCCCGCCGTCGGCTGGGTCCGGATCAGCGACTCACTCGTCAACAACGTTCGCAACATGCTGCTGCCGTTGGCGGCACTGGTGTTCGCCGAGATCGGCATCGTCGGTCGGGTGATTCGGGCCGATGCGCTCACCGTCATGCAGTCTGACTACATCGCCGCGGCAATCGGCAAAGGTCTGCGAGCGCGCTACGTGCTGGCACGACATGTGCTGCGGCCCGCTTCGCTCGGACTGATGAACGTGATCGGGCTGACCATCGGGTCGCTCCTGTCCGGGGTGGTCATCATCGAGATCATCTTCGGTATCGGTGGGCTGGGCCAGGTGCTGCTCGAAGCGACCCTCGACCGTGACCTCTTCGTCATCCTTGGGCTCACCGTCTACACCGTCGGCGTGTACGTCATACTCAACGCCATCGTCGACCTTGTGATGTTCATGGCCGACCCGCGGACCCGCCGCTAGCGCCACGGGCTAGGTATGGCCCGGTGAGTGTGTATTAGGGTCCGCTGCCATGAGTGAGGAACCAACCAACGACCCCGTCGCGGAGATGCACGACCGGGCGGCGACAATCCGGACCGACATGGGTGGCAAGGCCAAAGTTGAGGCGATGGCCGCCGCCGGCACAAAGACTGTTCGCGGCCACATCGACGGCTTTCTCGATGGCGGTAGTTTCCGAGAGATCGGTACGTTCTCCCGCTCGATGCGGATCGAGGATCGGGACAAGACGCCCGGTGATGGCAAGATCGGCGGCCACGGCAACGTTGATGGGCGACCGGTAGCGGTGTTCGGTGACGACATCACGGTGTTGCGCGGTTCCAGCTCGATCGTTGGGGGACGTAAAGAGGTCCGGCTTTACGAGCGGGCAATCCAGATGGGCATTCCCATCGTGCATTTCGGCGAGACCGGCGGCGGCCGCATCCCGGACCTGATCGGGTCCGAGGGGATCTCCGAGGCCGGTGAGTTGTTCCAGCACTTCGGGACACGCAAACATCGGGTACCGATGGCGACCGCCATCATCGGCCAGTCCTTCGGAGGCTCATCGTTCCTCTCGGCCCTGTCCGACTTTGTGGTGATGACCAGAGGATCGTGTCTTGCGGTGACCTCGCCCAAGGTGTTCGAGATCGCCACGGGTGAAGTCATCAGCTTCGAAGACGTCGGCGGGGTTGACGTGCACGCCCGCCACACCGGTCAGATCGACCTTGGTGTCGAGACCGACGAGGAGGCCTATGCCGCCATCCGTCGGTGGCTGAGCTATCTCCCGTCGAACATGTACGAGCGGGCGCCCCGCGCCGACTCCGCCGGTGTCATCGAAGCTGACCAGGGCATTGCGGATCTGGTGCCGTCCCGGCGGACCAGGGGCTACGACATGCGCAAGCTGATCGCCCGGATCTGCGACGACGACAGTGTGATGGAAATGCAGCCCGGCTACGCCCGCAACGTCACGTGCGCGATGGCCCGGCTCGACGGCTGGTCGGTTGGGGTGATTGGCAACAACCCCATGTTCCAGGCCGGAGCGCTCGATCCCCAGGCCTGTCACAAGATCATCCGCATGGCGACGGTCTGCGATGCCTACAACATCCCCGTCATCTGGTTGGTCGACGTGCCCGGCTTCATGGTCGGGGAGCGGGTGGAGCACGACCGGATGCTGCACTGGGGCATGCGGATGATGCAGGCGCTCCAAAACGCCACAACACCCACCCTCACCGTTTGTATCCGTAAGGCGTTCGGGTTGGCCTGGCAGGCAATGAACGGAGCGGGCATGCCGAGCATGGGCATCTACTCGTGGCCGGGAGCCGAGATTGGTTTCATGGATCCGGCGGTCGGCGTGAACGTTGCCTACGGCTCCAAGCTCGCCAAGATCACCGACCCCGACGAGCGTGAAGCGGCCCGAGTGGAGATGGTGTCTGACATCGGCGAGGCCACCTCGCCGTACGAGGCGGCGGGAACGATGCGAATCGATGAGATGATCGACCCGGCCGACACCAGGCGGGTCCTCGCCAACGATCTTGCGATGCTGGCCAACCGCCCGCTCCCCAGCCCGGAGGAACGGGTGTTGGCCGCCTGGCCGACCTGTTGATTCGGCTTCGCTGATTCGGCTTCGCAAAGAGGTTCATCCGGGGGTGGGGATCGATCCCGATGTCGCCGTCGCTGGGGATCGTTCAGACTGGCGATAGCAACCGCGGCTCTACCCGAGTCGCCGAACGTTCGGTCCTAACGCGGGCCGCTAAGGTTCCCCCATGATCCAGCGCTCACCTCAATGCAGCGACAACCCGTGGCAATCTTGTACCCGTTGGGACTACCATTCATCACGCTCCGGCTCTTGCGGGGGCATTGGCGCTGGCGGGCGTCCAGGATGCGGCGCACACGGAGGTGGCGGTCGATGAGCGAGCTCTCGCTAAAGCGGCGTTTCACGTTGGCCGCTGCGGTCGCGGTCGCAACTGTTCTTGCTGCCGGGTGCGGTTCTGACAGCACCGATGACGACGTGTCCTTTTCTTCGGAGCAGACGGAGGGTGAGGACGGGGAGCCGACAACCTCTACCACAGCCGACTCGACAACGGTCACCGAATCGACCGTTAGTTCAACAACCGAGACAACCGAGGCAACGTTGTCTGCGGCGGAAGAGGAGGCAGCGATCAAGGATCAGTTGCTCGACGTCTCCAACAACTACTGGCTGGCATACGCCGAGTGTTTGGGGGACACCGCCACCTGCGATGTCGAGGCAAGTCTTGACTCCTACGTCGCCGGTCAGTTGAAATCTGAACTGACCAGAGCGGTGGAGACGTGGTCAACCAACGGCGAGAGTTTCCGCAACCTGGACACCACCCAGGGGTATCGCCGTCACGACGTTCTGGCCGACTCACCGTTGACCTACGCCCTCGAGATCTGCATCATGAACGGTGGCTTCGAAGTGATACGCACCGACGCGGACGGCGAGGTTGAAGTGGTGGAGGAAGCCGGCCCGCTGTCGCCGGAATTCCAACAGCTTGTGATGGAAGAGACTGCAGACGGCTCATTGCGGATCGTACGGGTGTTGCCGAACGAGGCTGACCAAGTGGGGGCGGAAAATTGCGACGAGTTTCTCGAGTAACGAAGTTAGGTTCGCTGCTGGTAGCGGCGGCGGTGGCATTGACGCTGGCCGCAACTCCGGTTGCTGCTGCCCACGACCCGCGGAACCCGTCGCCACACGCTGACGGTGGTTCAGGAGGCAACGCCATTTGGGTGAGCGTTGGTGCCAGTGGCGGAGCCAAGCGCGGCTACACCAGCTGCCCCTGGCAGCGTGGCTGGCCGGGAAGTACCGGCACCACCGAGGTTCGTAGTGTCCCGGGACTCTTCCGATCCCTGCTGGACCGACTTTCTTCAATATTTGGCGGGTCCGATGACGATGACCCCTCAACTGTTGAGTTGGTGCCAATCTCTGAGGCCGACCTCGATGGAGACGGTGAGGTCGACGAGGATTTCATCGTTCCACTCATCAGCGACGAGGATGCGCACGTCATCGGCGAGGTGGAAGGCCTCGACGGCTGGTTGGATCAGCTCCGTCTCCGGCTTGTCGGCACAAACGATCTCGGTGTCTTCCTGCCGGGACCACTGTCAGGCGTGGACCCTGACACCGTGACAGAAGAAGAGATCGAGTTGGCGCTCGCACGCTATGAGACCAACGACAACTACCCGCTGATTCAGCGCGGCGTCGATCCGATCACCGGTGACGATCTCTGGTGGGACCCGTGGTACGTCTCCCCGGAGCTTCAGAGTGCGTCGTGCCCATCGGGCGTGATCTACTCACCGCGGATCAACAATCCTCGTATTCTGCTGCCGGACCTGCAGGCCTTCGTTTCGGAGTTGTTGCCACCGGCCGTCCCGATCGTCATCCCAGTCGACAGAGACGAGGGTTGGGCCTACGTCCAGGTCCCGACCAACTTCGCCATCGCCAGCTCCTCGCTCGTGCGCCAATCGGCCCACGCCGAGGTGGAGTACATCAACAGCGCTGGCGCGTCGAGTGCGCTGTGGGCGGACCTCGTCGCAATACCGACCCACCTCGCTTTCGATCCCGGGGACGGGTCCGAGCCAGTCATCTGTCATCTCTCTCAGATGGGGTTTGTCCCTGAGGATCCGGGCGACTGCAGCCACGTGTATCTCGACTCGTCCAACATCGTGCCCGGAGGGGTGTTCGAGGCACAGGTAAGCGTGCTGTGGCTCGGCCTCTACACCGATTCGACGGGGGTGAGTACCGTCGTCGATATTGTGCCGACCGCCGGATCGTTCGACCTGGCGGTCGCCGAGGCCCGGGTTGCTGTCAGCACCGGCAGCAGTCCCTGACCTGACCTGACCTGACCCGAACGTTAGGTGCTCGTCGGCCGACCTGGCGCCGCGCCACCACGGAGAATCACAATCCCGCTTGCGGCGAACAGCGCGGTAGCCAAGGCGATGGCGGCTGTCAGTCCGGCCGCCGCCGACACCGCCCCAAGAAGCAGTCCGCCGAGGATCTGGCCCGCCGCGGTGGCCTGGCCGAGGAAGCTCTGAACGGTCGCCCTGGTCTCCGACGCCGTGGCCCGGTTGATCCACACCGCGGATACGACCGGCAGGACCGACCACGCCAGACCTCGGGCCAGGAACACGCCGATGGCGGCGACGGCAGCGGTTGGAGCGCCGGTGACGATCAGCGCGCCGAGGGCGGCGAGCAACGACATGGCGCCGTAGAGGAACCGAGGGCCCCGGTTCTTCTGAAGGCCGTTGTCACGGCCGTGGTTGCTGCTCGGCGAGCCTTCCTCGGACAGGTGGGGCTCCACAAACTTGAGCAGTGCTGCGCCTGCGATCAGCCCGAGAATGCCAAGGCCGGTGAAGAACAACACGGGGGAGGCGTTGCCGGGGAGCCCAAGCTCGATGAGCCGCAGTTCGGTCAGGCGGTCCATGGCTTCCGCTCCGAGGTTGAACAGCACCGTGACTGCGAGCAGCGTGACGACCACCCGCTCCGATCGAACGAGCGCAATCCCGGCCCGCAGTATCCTGGCCGACTCACCTCGTCGGTTCGTCTCCTCCGATGCAGACGCCGGGCGGAAGCCCTCCTCGGGGAACAGCAGCGCCACCCAGATGCCGAGCCCGACCATCAGGGCGCCAGCGGTGATCATGGCGACAGAGAGCGTGGTGAGATATCCCAGCACCCCGAAGATGACCAACCCGGCCGCACCGCCCCGCTGTTGCCACCGAGCCTTGCGGTTGATCGCCCGCTCGGCGTCCTCCTGGGTGCCGCCCTCGACCGCCAGCTCGTCGGTGATCCACGCCACATCGGCGCCGCTGGAAAAGGTGTAACCGATTCCCCAGAGGATCTTCGAGACCAAGAGCAGCGCGAACGAACCGGCCAGCCCGGCAATGATGAACGCAACCGCGGTCACGAGCATTGAGACCACGAGTGACCATTTGCGGCTGACCGTGTCGGCCATGACCCCCGTCGGCACCTCGGCGAGGAGGATGGTGACCTCCAGGGCGGTGCCGAGCAGGAGCAGGGTCACCGGCGTCAAACCGACCTCCACCACGATGTAGATGCTGGTAATCAGCCAAAACCCCTGCAGCGCAGCGCCAAATGCCGCTCCCCAGCGCACATAGGCCCATTCGGTGCCCCGTTTGGCCCATGGGGCACGGAATCGCTGTGGCCCCCGGTCCTGATTCATCGCACCAGTATGGATCGCAGCGGCCAACCCCCTAGGCGAATTTGGGGGGTTTCCGTGAGAGACAGCGCGGCGGCCAGCCATCACCATGGAGATATGGAACAAGATCAGGCGTTTGCCGAGCTGCGTCGTCGCGTCGACAACATCGAGTCCGACCTCGGATCTCGGGTTGCGGTGCTTGAACGACGGATCGGTGAAGTGCAGGCCGACGCGCCTCCGCCGCCGGTCGTGGAGGCAGCTCCGATTGTCGAGGCTGGGCCG
>CAZSTV010000148.1:0-4817 GCA_964609665.1 uncultured Acidimicrobiaceae bacterium | reverse complement strand
CGACGCGCCTCCGCCGCCGGTCGTGGAGGCAGCTCCGATTGTCGAGGCTGGGCCGCAGGTGGAGGCAGCGCGGATGACGGCTGCTTCGGCACCACCGCCAGCAACGATGCCACCCCCGCCGGTCGCCCCACCGGAGGGCGCCACCCCACAACCGCCGCCCCCCACCGCCCAGTCCCGGGTGAAGCCTGCTGGTCCGAGTTTCGAGGTCGGCACCGAGGCCATCCTGCGGTGGGCCGGTATCTCGCTTGTGGTTTTGGCCGCGGTGTTTTTGGTGAGTAGCGCTATCAGCCGGGGTTGGATCGGACCTGAGCTACAGCTCCTCGGTGCCACCATGGTCGGCGTTGGTCTGATCGGCACCGCATTGTGGCTTCCCGACGCCCGGCGGCCCTATGCGTTGGCCGCGGCAAACGGCGGTTCCGCAGTGTTGATCATCTGTGCCGGAGCGGCCCACATCTGGCTTGACCTGTACAACCCGCTGACCGGGCTGATCATGGTGGCGGTTGCCGCGGTCATAGCGGTGCTCGCCGCCGCCAGGCTGCGGATGGAATCGGTGGCGGTGACGGCGACAATCGTCATGCTGTTGGTGCCAACCTGGGCGGACATCATCTCTGAGGCACCGGTCCTCGCCACCGGGATGTGGCTTGGCGCCTTCACCGTTGCGGCCTCACTCGTTGGCCTGGATCGCGGTTGGACGATCTACCGGATTGTCTCCACCTGGTCGACCGCGCTGTGGGTGCTCGGCCTGGCTGCGCTGCTCTTCGCCCGTGACAACACCGACAACGTGGTGGCGGGCATTGCGCTGGTCGCAGTCGTCGGTGTGGTGCTCTGGCTCAATCCCGCGCTTGCCGACAGAAAGGCCCGGGGTCGCGCAGCCGGCGCTGTCACGCCGCTCAACAGGGGTTTGGCAGGCTTCGAACATCGGGCGGCACTGCTCGTCCCAGTCTGGACGTGGGGGTCGGTGCTCTTCTTCGGCGGTTGGTCCGCCGACCAGCCAGGCGGTGTGCTCGGCCTTGCTCTCGCCGCGGCGTTCATCGTGCTCGCCCTCGTGGCAGGGCCTCTGGAACGTCTGATCTCGGACCAGGCGTTCACCTCGCATCTGCTGGGGGCCGCTCTGTTGGCAACCGTCGCCATCGTGGCCTGGGTCGGTGGCCCGCTGCTGATGGTGGTGCTGGCCGGTCAGGCCCTGGCCACCCTTGTGCTCGCCGGGTACTACCCGGACAGCTGGCTCAAGATCAACGCGTACGGGCTTGCGGCCATCGCCGGGCTGTTGCTGCTGGTTGGGCTGGCCGAGACCGTTGACCTTGGTCGTACCGTCACCGAGGACAACATCGCTCACGGTGTTGTCGTTGCCGCCCTGGCCGCCATGGCATGGTTGACCGCTCGTCGAGAACGGGCCGGCTTCAGCCACGTGGTGAACGGCATTGTCTGGACCGCTGGGCTGGCCTATTCGGTCTCCGTGATTGCCCCATACGTCGAGGAACGAGGTTGGCTGGTCGTCGGCGTCGTTGCGGGCCTTGCCGGTCTTGCAGCAAAGCGACTCGGACCGCTTGTGTTCTCGATCGGCCTTGCGGCCATGGGGGCAACCGTCCTTGGCACGGCGTTCAGCATTCTCGACGCTGCAGATAACGGCACCGATCTTCTAGGACACCTGGCCAACCTCAGCGTGGTCGCTGCTCTGATCGGCGTGACCTGGATTGTCTGGGCCATCGGCGAGGAACGAGACATCGCCCGCACGCTGTTCGTTGCCTCCTGGATCGGCGCACTCGCCTGGTTGGCGTCGGTGCTGCTCGCGGCTCCTCAGGGCCAGGTGGCGGTCTCGATCGTGTGGGCCATCGCCGCCTGTTCGGCCATCGTGGCGGGGGTTCGCATCGATGAGGCTGTGGTCCGGGCCGTCGGCCTCGGCACCCTGGCGCTTGTCCTGGCCAAGCTGCTCAGCGTTGACCTTGCCGAGGTCGACACGCTGTGGCGGGTCGGGTTGTTCATGGTGATCGGCCTCGGCCTGCTGCGGCTCGGCTACGTGCTCCCATCGCTCTCAAAGCGATTCGCACAACCAGATCTGGCGATGCCACAAAACGGGTCACCACCGTAAGGCATCGCCCTCTGGCTGGGACCCTGGTGCAGGGCGGCCAGAGCTGGCCCGGTCGGGGGTGACTGACTACGTTGTGAGCATGAGTCGCTACGGAATGTCGGTCCCCCTGGCTGGAGCCAGGTTGTCAGAGCACCAAGAGCTGTTTCGGGAGTTGGTGGATCTTGGCTACACCGACGTCTGGTCCTCTGAAGCCGACGGCTCTGACGGCTTCACCCCGCTGGCACTCGCCGCGGCCTGGGCTCCGGAGCTGCGGCTCGGTGTCGCCATCATCCCCGCCTTCACCAGAGGTCCCGCGCTGCTGGCCCAGAGCGCTGCGGCGCTGGCCGATGCTGCCCCCGGACGTTTCGTGATGGGCATCGGCTCGTCGTCGAACGTCATCGTCGAGCGGTGGAACGGCATCCCGTTCGAGGAGCCGTACAAGCGGACAAAGGACGCGGTTCGTTTCATGAAAGCGGCCATGAGCGGTGAGAAGGTCACCGAAACCTATGACACCTTCGACATCAAGGGATTCCGCTGTGGCATCGTGCCGGAGCAGCAACCTCCAATTCTCGTTGCCGCCCTCCGAGAGGGAATGCTCAAAATGGCCGGGCGCGAGGCTGACGGCGCCATCATCAACTGGCTGTCCGCAGAAGACGTGAAGCAGGTGGCGCCCATCGTTCACACCGAGGGTGAGAAGCAGGGCAAGACCAAGGAGATTGTGGCCAGAATCTTCGTGTGCCCAAGTGACGACGCTGACAAGGTCCGTGAGCAGGCTCGCTTCGCCATCGCTGCCTACCTGAACGTGCCGGTCTACGCCGCGTTCCACCAGTGGGTTGGCCGAGGTGACAAGCTGCAGGGCATGTGGGATGCGTGGCAAGCGGGCGACCGCAAGGCCGCCCTGGCCGCCATCTCCGACGAGGTGGTCGACGAACTGATCATCCACGGTTCGCCCGAGGCCTGTCGGGAGCACATACAGCGCTACGTAGAGGCTGGTGTGGATACGCCTGCACTGTCGATCATGGGGTTTGCCGGCGTCGACGCTCGCCAGGCGATCAAGGATCTCGCTCCTCGCTAGGGAAACGGTCCACACAGCGGTCCGGCCTTGGTGAACAATCGTCTCGCCGCCTGGCCCGATCCCGGTCAGCGATGCTAGAACTAGCTACACAGTTGCATCTATCAAGGGGATCTACAGATGAAATCACGAGGCGCCATCCTGCGCGAAGTACCCGGCAAGTGGGAAGTGGTCGACATCGAGTGGGACGAACCTCAGCAGGGCGAACTGCTGATCAAGATGGTCGCCTCCGGCATGTGCCATTCCGATGACCATGCCTCCACCGGTGATATCCCGGTCGAGACGCCGTATATCGGCGGGCACGAAGGTGCCGGCATCGTCGAGCAGGTCGGACCGAACACTCCCGGTTGGGAAGTCGGCGACCACGTGGTCATGTCGTTCCTTCCCGGTTGTGGTCGCTGCCGCTGGTGCGCTTCGGGTCAGCAAAACCTCTGTGATCTCGGTGCGTTCATCCTCGCCGGTACCCGGACTGACGGCTCGTTCCGCGGCAAGGTCGAGGGCGTCGGCGCAGGCCAGATGTGTGGTATCTCTACCTTCTGTGAGCACACCCTGATCGACGCCACCTCCGCGGTCAAGGTTTCGGATGACATCCCTCTGGACAAGGCATGCCTGGTCGGTTGTGGCGTCGGCACCGGTTGGGGCTCGGCGGTCAACTCCGCCGAGGTCAAGCCAGGTCAGACCGTCATCGTGATGGGCTGTGGCGGTATCGGCATGAACGCCGTACAGGGTGCAGCTCACGCAGGCGCAACCAACGTGATCGCCGTTGACCCGGTCAGCTTCAAGACCGAGATCGCCCAGACCATGGGCGCCACCCACGCCTGCAGCAATATGCAGGAGGCGATGGAGCTTGCGCAGTCGATGACAAACGGTCAGGGTGCAGACTCCTCGATCGTGACCGTCGGCGTTCTGGAGAACCACCACGTTGCCGAGGCGTTTGCTGCAACCCGCAAGGCCGGAACCGTTGTTGTCACCGGTCTCGGTAGCGCCGTTGACTCCAAGGTGGAGGTTCCCGCCTTCGAGCTGACGCTGTTCCAGAAGCGAATCCAGGGTTCCCTTTTCGGCGAGTCAAGCCCGAGCAAGGACATTCCGTGGATGCTCGACATGTACCAGGCAGGCAAGCTCAAGCTCGATGAGCTCGTGACCAACACCTACAGCCTGGACGAGATCAATCAGGGCTACGACGACATGCACGCAGGCAAGAACATCCGAGGCGTGATCGTCTACTAGTAGTTCATCGCCGGCACTGCCGGCACACGGCCGGCCATCGCTCAGGCGGTGGCACCGGTTCGGCGGGAACCGACCCTTGCCGACTACGCCAGATCCCACGGGGTCCGACGTGGTCGGCAAGAGGCCGTTTTGGGCCGGCTTTTGAGAGCCGGGCGACGCTCAGTTCGGCGCCTGGCCGAACCCCGGTCTTAGAAGTCGGTGTAGCGCCAGCCGTCGTCGGTCTCGGTGACCGCAATGCAGTGCTTCGACACCCGCCACAGCGCCTTCGGCACCGGCGTCGGATCGAAACGATAGAGGTCCGGGTAGTTGTCCCGGAGCGCCTCGGTGGCGGCCACTGCCCGGTAGTGGGGGATTCTGGCGAAGAGATGATGGGCGGCGTGGGTCGAGCCGATGTGATGGTGCACCAGGTCGAGGAAGCGGCCGTAGGGGCGGTCGATCGAGCAGAAGGCG
>CAZSTV010000147.1:0-14794 GCA_964609665.1 uncultured Acidimicrobiaceae bacterium | reverse complement strand
ACCACCGAGTACACGAAGGCCAATGGACCATCAAAATGCTGCCGGACCGGACCCTAAAAATCCACAAACCCGACAACACCCACCACAAGACAGTCCCAACCCCACATCGCTACCGTCCCCAACGCGAACCGAAAACACCCAAACATGACACCTGAGTCGTTGCCCCTCAGCGGACAACTATCGGTCGCTCAGCGGCGGCCCGTGCTCTTTGGCTTGTTCTTCCGGTTCTTTGGCCGAGGCTTTCCTGACCGCTTGGACTTCGGTGCCTTGGCGACCGCTTTGCCAGCGGTCGGGCCGGAGCTCTTGTTCTTCTTGCGACCGCCTGGGCCGTCTGAGCCACTGCCCTTGCCCGCGGACGCAGATGCGGATGCGGAGCGGCTGCGAGACTTCGATGGCTTGCCGTCTGCATTCCTGCCACCGCTCGGCTTGCCACCGGTCGCTTTGGGGCCACCGGACTTGCCGCCCGCAGGCTTGGGACCCGCCCCTCGACGAGACGCTGGCTTTGACCCGGAGCGCGAGCTTGAAGCGGACCGTGAATCCGACCGGGATTCAGATCGGGAGTCGCCACGGGAGTCCGACCGCTTGGAGGACCGCTCCGATGACTGCGAGGAACCCGACCGGTGCTTGCGCTCGCCACCCTCGGATCGGGAGCCAGCTCGATCGTCAGATCGCTTCCGGTTCCGTGGCCGCTTGTCATCATCAGAGCGCCTGCTGTCCGACCGCTTGCTGTCGGTACGTTTGCTGTCTGTGCGCTTGCTGTCAGATCGTTTGGTGTCTGTGCGTTTGCTGTCAGATCGCTTGTCTGAGCGCTTGTCGCTCGGGCCGGATCGGCGCTTCGACTTGGCTGGGGCCTGCTCCCGACGATCCTCGACCACCTGGGGCCGAGAAGAACGGGGCTGGCGCTCCGGCAGTCCTTCAAGCTCGGCTTCAAGGCCGAGCTTGCGCTGCATCTTCTGCGACTCTTTGACCTGGGGACCGTCGAGGAACGAGACCACAACGCCCGCCGCTCCGGCCCGAGCGGTACGGCCGGACCGGTGCACGTAGTCCTTGATCTCCGCAGGAGGGTCATAGTGGATCACGCAGGCGACGCCATCGACGTGGATTCCTCTGGCGGCAACGTCGGTTGCGACCAGCGCATCGACCTTGCCGTCGACAAAGACCTTCAGTGCCCGGTCACGCTGGGATTGGCTGCGGCCACCGTGGATGTACCCGGCCTTGATGCCTTCGGCCTTGAGCTGGCGGGCGAGGCGGTCGACGCCATGGCGGGTGCGACAGAACACGACTGTCGGTCCGGCCTCGGCAATGACGTCGGCGGACAACCAGATCCGGTCAGACTTCTGCACCTTGATGAAACGGTGCTGCATCGTGCTGAGGTCCGGCTCGGCTTCACCGACCTCATGGATGACGGGATCCTCCTGATATTTGTCGGTGAGGACCTGGACGTCGCGGTCAAGGGTGGCGGAGAACAACACGGTCTGACGGACGTCGCTGGTCTGGTCGAGCAACTTGCGGACATCGGGCAGGAAACCCATGTCGGCCATGCGGTCTGCCTCGTCGACAACGACGATGTCCACCTCATCGAGTTGCACGGCTCGCTGCTCAATCAGGTCAAGCAACCGGCCGGGGCACGCCACCAGCACGTCAACGCCGCGCCGCAGCGCCTTGATTTGGCGATCGAGTCCGGTACCGCCGTACACCGCAAGCACGTTGCGGTCCATGGCGGCGGCGAGCGGTTCAAGCTCTCGGCAGATCTGCTCGGCCAACTCCCGAGTCGGCGACAGGATCAAGCCGCGAGGGTGCTTCTTTGTTCCCTTTTCGAGGCGGGTCAACATGGGCAGCCCGAAGGCCAAGGTCTTGCCGGAACCGGTAGGGGCCCGACCGAGGATGTCCTTGCCAACCAGCGCGTCGGGAATGGCCAACGCCTGAATATCGAATGGCTCGGTGATGAGCTTGCGACTGAGAACGTCGACCAGCTCACTCGGTAAGCCAAGCTCGGCGAAACTTACTTGCGACACAACTACTACTCCACTTTCTGCCCCAGACAAGTTCGGGTAGAACGGAGCAACCAACCATCCAGGCTAGCGGCAGACCAACGCTGCCGAGCAGGGCGCTACAACATGTCCTCCAACCGACAGTTGATGGCGATCTCTGGCACCGACGAGTGGTTCGGCATTGAGAGGGCGGTGTTGATCAATTCAGCGATGTCCACCGGGTCGATCACGGGCTCGTCCCCGGTGTCGACATCAGCGATCATTTCGGTGCCGACAAAGGCCGGGCAGATCGCCGTGGCCCGAATGCCATCGGGCCAACCGTGCTGTCTCGTGGCGTGGGTCAGGGCCATCATCGCATGCTTGCTCATGGCGTATCCGGGCGAGAACCCGCCCTTGACCCGCTTGCCGGACAGGGAGGCAACGTTGATCACCCGGCCATGACCGGAGGCGCGAAGGTGTGGCAGCGTCAGGTGGGTCAGCAGCGTCGGTGCTTTCACGTTGACCTGCAGCATGGAATCAAACGCGACCTCGTCATAGTCATCGAGACCGAACCCTTCCAAGATGCCGGCGTTGTTGATCAACACGTCGATTCCACCGTGCTCGGCAACGGTCTCGGTGACCCACTGCTTGGCCGAGTCACCATCGACCGCGTCAAAGTGGTGGACCGACACTGACGGCGCCGCCGTGTGTCCGACGTCTCCGGCGTCTCCGGTGTCCCATCCGTCGACCATTGCCTGGATGGCATCGGTGTTTCGACCACCGAGGCTCAACCGATACCCGGCGGTCCGTAGCCGTTCCGCCACGGCACGACCGATGCCTCTCGCCGGACCAGACAACATGACCACTCGACCATCGACAGCAATCACGGGCGTCCCCCGTGGCGACGCATTGGTGGCACGGTCGTCGGCGGTTGCTTACGCGGTGGGAGCTCCCGCAGCAGTTCAGTCGTCGCCACGGTGATTGACGCCACGGCCGCCTCGAACACCTCGACGGTTGCCGCCGAAGGTTCACGGATTCCGCTGATCTTGCGAACGTACTGACGGGCTCCGGCCTCTATCTCAGCCGGGGTGGCCTCCGGTTCGAGACCTCGAAGAATGGTGATGTTGCGACACATGGAGCCATTGTGACCGATCGCCGCAGAGATTGCCCTATGCGCTCTGCCCTTGCGCTTCGTTACCCAAGCTCCGGGGTGGCTCGCACACGCTCAAGGAGCCAGCGGCCAATCTCGATCAGCGCGGTAATACCGAGGGCCAGGCCAAACGCCAACCACAGCGCCGTCGACTGGTTCTCGACCGCATCGCCGACGAAGAACCCGAGCAGACCGGCGTAGCTGGCCCAGATGGTGGTGGCCAGCAGATCCCAGCGGGTAAACCAGGCCAAGAACGGCTGACCGGTCAACCCGCACGACACCGTCAGCGCGGTCCGGCCGCCGGGGATGAATCGAGCGGTAACCAGTAGCAGGCCACCCCGCTTGCGGATCTGCCGCCCGGTCGATTCGAGCCGCCTAGCCCCCTTCTCGCCGCGGAACAGGACCCGCTTGATGAGCCGATCCGACTTGTTGCCGATCCAGTACGCCAGCGAGTCACCGGTGTAGGCCCCAAGCGCGGCGATGACGATCACCAGGAGCAGCGACTCCACCGGCCGATCGTCGATTAGCCGACCAGCCCCACTGGCCACAGCCCCAGCGATGACGCTGAACTCCGACGGAACGATGGGAATGACCGAGTCGAATAGTGCCACCGCGAACAGCAGCAACAGAAACCACGGGCTGTTTGAAGCGTCGATGATGAACTCCTCCATCGTCGAGAACGCGTCGAGGGCCCAGTCGATCATCGACAAGATCGTAACCGCATCACCGGGACCGCAGCGATCAGCGGCTACAGCGGGCGGTCATCCGCGAGTCAGCGCCGAATCACCCGGTCGTTCATCCCCTCGAGCAATTCACCGAATGCGGCCGGCTGCTCAAGGTTTACGTAGTGTCCGCAGTTCTCGACCAAATGAAACATGCGGTTGTCGCCGGTGGCCAGGGCCCGCAGTATCGACGGACCCGGGGCGTAATCACGGTCGCCACTAATGCCGATCAGTGGACCATCCCACGTGGCGGCGAACGCCGAAAGGTCCCGACGGTCATGGAAAGCCCGGACCCCGTTCACGACCGAGGCGACGGGTTGGCTCATCGCCAGCGCACGGGCGGCATCGACTACCGTCGGGGCGGTGGTATCGGCAAAGAGCGGCCGCCAGTACCGGTCCCACGCCGCGGCCATGCCTTCGGTTTCGAGCACACGCACCGCTTCATCGCGCAGGTCGGGCTCGGGATTGACCCCGGCCTTCGCACCAATCAGCACCAGTGCCTCCACCTGTTTTGGAGCGGCCCGGGCCACCTCCAGCGCGCACGAACCACCGACCGAACACCCGACGAGGATCACCTGCTCGGAACCGATGAGATCCACCACCGCTGCCGCCCATGCCTCGACCGAGTCTCCAAGGGTGAACAGGTCCGGAGCCAACGTGTCGCCGTCAAACGTCTCGCCGTCAAATGCAGCGACCGTCTCGTCCCACATCCGTCCGTCAAACGGCAGCGCATGCAGGAAAACGGTCTTCATGAGTTTGACTAACCGCTGTGAACTAGCCGCTCAGCTGCGATCGTCGATCTTTGCGAACGCAGCCCTGGCCGCCCGGATACCTTCGACCGCTCTCGGGAACCCTCCGTAGACCGTGAGCTGCACCATGATCTCCTCCACCTCTTCGCGGGTGCAGCCGTGATTCAGCGCGCCGGGTACGTGGATCGCAAGCTCGTCGGTTCTGCTGGTTATGGCCAAGCTGGCGACGGTGACCATGCTGCGGTCTCGCCGTGACAGTTCGGTCCTGGCCCACAGCTCACCGAACCCCCAGTCGAACGCCATCTCCCCCACCCCGCCGAGCGCGTCGACAATACCGGCCCGCGCCTCGTCAGGATCGACGGCTGTCCGACCGGCAAACAGGCCGCCCATGACTTCGGCTGCGGCGACATACCGGTCGACGTCATCAATCGGTGGACCCGCCGACTTCGCTGGCAACCGGTCAACGCCGTCCAGTCGGGCGAACACCTCATCGACAATTCGGGTGGAGTGCATGGCCATGGGGAACCCTGCGTACCCGGCGACCTGGTTGATGATCTCTCGCACCTCGTCCCTCGTCACCCCATGGTTGAGGGCCCCTTCGACATGGGTTGCCAGTTCGGCGTCGGCGGCGATGGACGACAGGAACGTCACAACGATGAGGCTCCGATCACGGCGAGACAGCTGCGGGCGGCTCCACAGTTTCCCAAGCACATGATCGACAGCAAAGCTGCCGAGCGCCCCGTGACGCCGTTCCATACTTGCCGCGGCCCGCTCGGGGTCGGTAGTTCCGGTAAGCGTGGTCATCACGTCAATGCCTGCGGCACGACGTTCGGCTTGGGTACTCATTGCGTCTCTCCCTCGGTTTCAGAACGGTGTTGCGGGGTGACAGGTGTTTACAGCGGCACGGTGATGGAGCCGACCATGGCAGTCGGCCCATCGGCCAGATCGACGGCGAGCTCCACGACTAAGCGGTCATCGGCAACCTCGGTCACCGTCGCCGTTGCCACGATGGTCGCGTCGGCTTCGGTGGGGGCTCGCCACCGAACGTCAAACTTTGCGCCGTGGCTCAGCGAGTGTGGCCCCCACGCTGCGAGCAGCGGCTCGAGGGCGAATGCCAGAACATGGGAGCCACCGGCGATCGGTTTGTCGAGGCCGGCCTTGCGGGCCTGCTCAGGGTCACTGTGGATGGGGTTGTCTGGCGTCGAGGTGTCACGGGCCGCCATCATCGCCAGCGAAACGGTCACCGACTCCCCACCGAGCCGGTCCCCTTGCTGTGCGGTACGGAGCTGTTCCAGGTGCGGGTTGTTGGCCGCAGCGGCCCAGTCCGGTTCCGGCGCCGGGGTCTGCTCCAGCGGAATGCCCTCCACCTCGTCGGCCCGCCCGGCTTCGGCCCGGTAGGACAACAAACCGGTGGTGAGATTCGTCGTAACGGGCACACCATCCTCGCCAACGGCCGAGCATTGTGTGGTGCCATAGCGTCTGCCCTTACGCACGTAGCGCCCGGTTGACGCACCGTTGAGCACAAACCGATCATCTCTGGCCAGCGGACGATGGATGGTGAACTGCTCCCGCACCCACACCCCACCGGCGATCGGTGACGCCTTGCCTGGCCGCGATCCAGACCCACCGCCGCGGGAAGCGGGTCGGGGCTGACGGGCCAACAGAAACAGCGTCATCCCGGTCAACAGGTCCGGCTGTACAAAACCCGCAGCCACAACGGCCCTCGTCGCGGGCCCGTACTGGCCCATGCCATCCGCCGAACCGTCGATTCGTTCCTCGGAGAACGGTCCGGTGACGGTGGCCAGCGGTTGTGGCCAGCTCGGCGCGGCGCCTGGGTCATCAGCGGGCGAGGATGGCGAGGTGCTCATGGCAGGAGGTTATGTCATCGGAGTGGTCACGAGCACGCCCAGTCAGACCGGAATACCCCGCGAACCGTACGTCGCTGATCAGGTGCCAGGAATCGGCGCCGAGGGTCTGCGATTGGTCAGCGTGAAGAGCAGCGCCAGCACCGGCAACACCAGCAAGACGAGGTTGGCGGCCCGGTAGCTTCCCAGGCTGCTTTCGACCAGGGCAAGCGTGACCGGCCCGACCGCGGAACCTGCAACGCTGGTCACCGTCATCACGCCCTGGATGGCCCCGATGTGATCCGTCCCGAAGTAACCGGGGAGCATGGTGGCCAGCGCGGCCCGCGCTGCTCCCCCGGTGGCGCCGAGCGAGACCGCATAGGCGAAGACCATCAGACCGGGGCGCATACCGGCTCCGAGCAAGTGCACCACGATGAGCAGCGAGATGGCGAAGGCCGGCACGAAGCGCACGCCAACCCGGTCGATGACGTACCCAACGCCGATGCCCATCACCGACGACCCGACAATCTGAGGCAGGAACATTGCCGCCGCCTCACCGGAGCTGAGACCGGCCTCGGCCAACAGGTCGATCTGGTGAAAGTTCAGACCGGTGATCAACATGCCGGTCACCGTGCTGATGGCGGCGAGGATCCAGAACTGTCTGGTCCGCACCGCCTGACCGCGGGTGAACGACGCCGTCGGAACATGTCTGTCCGACTCAAAAGCAGCATCTGCGGGCTGTCCGGCCACGGACTGGTCGGAGGCCAACACAGGCTCAGGCACCGGCTCAGACTTCAACACAGACTCCGGCTTCGGCTTCGGCTCCGAGATGGTGCCGTCCGCTTGCTGGCCAACGTCGGACGGTCGGTCGATCAACCCAAACCATCCGAGCGGAACAACGGTGACGAAAATGACCCCACCGGCGACCAACCACGCCACCCGCCACGACGTTGCGCTGATCACCGCGTCGAGCAGAAGCGGTACCGCCACGATGCCCGCCCCGGCGACAGTGGCAAGAATCCCCATCGCAATGCCACGCCGACGCTCGAACCACAGCGAGACCGACACCGTCGTGATCATCGACAGCGCACCCTGGCCCATCATGCGTATGCCGCCAAAGCCAATGGCAAGCCACACCACGTTCCGGACGCCCGCCATGTTCACCAGCGCAAGAGCGAACGCAACGCCGACCAGGGTTTGTGAGAGGCGAATTCCTCGACGGTCGACAAACCGTCCAAAGAACGGCATGGCCGAGGCGCCGCTCAGCGTGCCGATCAGGTAGGCAGTGCTCACCGCTGACCGGCTCACGCCGAGCGCAGCAACGATCGGGTCGATGAAGACCGACACCCCGATGGTCTGGCCCGGGCCGGTGAGGATGGCGCTGACCACCGCGATCGCAAGGATTCGCCAGCCGAGGAACTTGCCGACGGCGACCCCCTGGTCACCGATCCCGGCGCTCTGTTGCACGGCGAGGTTTGACCCGACAATGGTGTCAGGTGGCGAGGGCTTCGGTGTCACCGACCCAGGTTAGGAGCGAGCCGTTGCCGTCAGGCGCCCCGACTATTGTGGGGCGATGGACGTGGACGAACTGCGGGAGGCATTGGAAGCGGTTGCCGTGCCGGAGCAGGCCGAGGCGATGGCGGCGTACATGAAGCACCACTTCGAGTTCCTCGGGGTCAAGTCGCCAGCAGCACGGGCGGCGGCCAAGCCAACGTTGGCAGCCGGGAAAGACGCCGATGCCGACACGCTGCTCTCCTTCGCCGACCGATGCTGGGAGCAACCCGAGCGGGAGTTCCAGTATGTGGCCTGCATCACCCTTCGGCGCTGGATCACCACCCTCGAGCCGGAACACATCGAGGATCTGGAGCGACTTGTCACCACCAAGTCCTGGTGGGACACCGTCGATTCACTTGCGGCGTGGAGCGTGGGGCGGCTGGTGTTCGCCAACCGTGAACTGGCGGAAGTCATGGACCAGTGGATCGACTCTGAGAACATGTGGCTGGCGCGGACGGCCATCATCCATCAGCTCAGCTTCAAAGAGGAGACCGACACCGAGCGGCTGTTCCGCTACGCGGACGCCAGGGCCGAAGACTCCGAGTTCTTCATCCGCAAGGCAATCGGCTGGGCGCTTCGCCAACACGCCCGACAGGACCCGGACGCCGTGCGGGCATTCGTCGCCGCGAACGCAGACCGGCTCTCCGGTCTGAGTAAACGAGAGGCGCTGAAACACATCGGCCCCGGCGATTAGCGCCTTATCGTGGGACCATGAGTGACTCGGGAGAACACAGTGACTCGGGAGAACACAGTGACTCGGGAGAACACAGCGAGTCGGGAGAACACAGGGCATCGGCCAAAGTGCTCATGGTCGACCCGGATGGGTCGGTACTGCTCTTTCGGGGCGGCGATCCCGCCAGGCCCGAGGTGGGCTCATGGTGGTTCGCTCCCGGTGGCGGCGTCGAGGGTGACGAGACCCTCGAGCAGGCAGCGGCCAGAGAGGTCTTCGAGGAGACGGGATACCAGGTCGGCGACCTCGGGCCGGCGGTGCACCGCCGGGAGGCCGACTTCTGGTTCAACGAGGTGTTCTTCCACACGGTCGAGACGTACTACAAGGTGCAGGTCGAACGGTTTGAGCCCACTGCGGACGGCTGGACCGAGACCGAGCGGAGCACGATCACCGAACACCGGTGGTGGACCGCAGCAGAGCTCCGGGCGACAACGGACACGGTCTATCCGGAGCGCCTGGCCGAGCTACTCGACGGTGATGCCCCGGCACCCGGACTCTCATCCGCACCCTCAACCGGACTGTTAAACGACCTGGACTTCAAAACGGCGCTACCGCATGCGCCGTTCTCGGAGCTGCACAGCAAAGTCATCGACCGTCCCATCGACGAGGTGTGGCCGGCATGTCTCGAAACCACCGCGAAAGAGGTCAGGACCCTCGGGCCGTTGATGACGTTGCGGGACGTGCCGAAATTGCTTGGCCGCGGCCGGAAGGTGCCGGTCGGTGCGCCAAAGCCACTGATCGACGTGTTCGTCGACAACGGGTTTGTCCTCATCCGCAAAGACGAGGTCCCCGTCAACGGGCGCGCCACCATCCTCTTCGGCGCCGTCGGCAAGTTCTGGTCGCCAACAAACAACGCGCCGCTCGCCATGTCGCCAACGGAGCTCCTCGAATTCTCCGAGCCGGACTATGCAAAGACCATTGCTCGGCTCGAAGCGTTCGAGGACGACAACGGCGTAACGCTGATCGAGACCGAGACCGGCATCATCGGCACCGACAGCGCAAGCACAAAGAAGTTCGCCCCGTACTGGGCGCTCATTCGTCTGCCGAGCGGTTTGATTCGACGCAGTTGGCTCGCCGCCATCGAGCGTCGACTCGCCCGCCAAGCGATGTATCGGTAGTCAAGCGATGTATCGCTGACCAAGCAATCAGGTTCGTTCGTACACCCAGCCGTCGCTGTGCATCACCAAACGGTGTCGGGGACCTTCCGCGTTGGCATCGCCGTTTTCGTACGCGGCGTCGCCGGCCCAGGCGATGGTCAGCGGATCCTTGCCGAGCGGTCGGGTGCGGAACTCGTCTGACTCGGTCGCTTCAGCCCAGGCCATCGCCTCGGCGACGGTGCTATGAGCAGACAACTGGGTCAGCGTGATCCAGGTCGGTGGCGCCAACTCAATGTCTCGGGCAGCGTGTTGGCTGAGCGCCTCGGTTGGTGACAGCCAGCGGTCCTCGTGAATCTCCCCATGGTCGATGGCCACATCTCCGGTTGGGGCGGGGCCCACAAAGAACCACGTCGAGAACCGGCGGCGGGGGCCCTTTGTCGGCATGGACGGCATTGGCGGCGGCACCCAGTACGACCACGTCAGCAACTGGTCGGCGTGGATGGTGAGGCCGGTCTCCTCATCGGTTTCGCGGACCGCGGCCTTTCGAGCGGAGGCCAGAACGTCACCCTCCACCACCTCGTCTGCGTCGACCCGGCCACCGGGAAATACCCACATGCGGCCGAAGGCAAGCTTTGAGTTACGGCGCAACATCAAGACCTCAAGATTGGTCCCGCCTGTATTGCCTCCGGCGGGGGCCCCGGCATAGTCTGCATTGTCCCGAAGCAGGAGCACGGTGGCGGCGGGGATCAGATCTTGGTCATTCGGGTCTGCAGTCACGGCTTCCTAACGTAGGCCACCACGCTGGTACGACCAAGCTCGTTGCTAGCTGAGCAGCGACGCGATGGCCCAGATCGACACGGTCAGACCGATGCCGATTTGGATGATGGAACGCACAAGCGGTGGCCGTTCAAGCTCACCGTCACGGACGTCAGGCCGGGGACGGATGAAGGCCATGATGGTCCCGACCGCCAGGCCGCCACCGATAGCCAATGTCAACAGTGGAAGCAGGTTTTCACCGAGGAACATGGTGGCTCCGAATTTCGCTCAAGATTTTTTGCACCTTCGACGATGGTAGTTATACCGGTGGCGATCACCTCCACCGGGAATCGGGGAAGTGCAGTGGGAGGTGTCACTCCTCCACACGCATCGCCACGGCACCTTCGGGTGTCGACGCCCGGCGCCTTCCACTCACTCCCTTCCGATTGTGTCCGACAGACGCATCGACTGAGAGGCCGAAGCACCGTGGAAGCTCGTGAGGAAGTGAACTCGAACTTCGCCGACGGACCTCGTCTGACCCTCCGAGCCGTTCTCGCTCTGGCGCTCATCACCGGACTGCTCGGCGTTGCTTTGCAGACCGGGTCTGACAACGTTGACGCCGGGTCTCCCTATGCAGACCCACCGGCGCTGTTTATCCAGACTAGCTAAACCGCGGCTTGGCCGTGGCGTGAACTAGAAATCCTGGGGCGGCGGCTCCGCAGACGGTGGGGGTCCACCGGGAGGCGCCGAACGAGCCATGTTGTCGAACCGGGTGTACTGGCCTCGGAACGCAAGCTTGGCTTTGCCGGTTGGCCCGTTCCTGTGCTTTGCCACAATCACCTCGGCAACGCCCCGGTCCGGCGACTGGTCGTCGTAGACCTCATCGCGGTAGAGGAACATCACAACGTCAGCATCCTGCTCAAGTGAACCGGACTCACGAAGGTCGGACAGCATCGGGCGTTTGTCGACCCGTTGCTCCAAGCCACGGTTGAGCTGGGCCAGGGCGACGACGGGGGCCTCGAGTTCACGAGCCAGAATTTTGAGACCACGGCTGATCTCGGACACTTCGACCTGACGGCTTTCGGCGTTGCTGCGGCCGCTCATCAGCTGGATGTAGTCGACGACCACCATGCCAAGGTCTCCGACCCGGCTCTTCAGGCGACGAGCCTTGGCCCGAATCTCCATGACAGAGGTCTGCGGATTGTCGTCGATGTAGATGGGCGCTTCGGCGAGGCGTCCGACCGCGTGGCTGATGCGGTTCCACTCGGGCTCTTCGATGTGGCCGGTCTTCACCCGGCTGGAGTCCACGAGAGCTTCGGAGCACAAAATGCGTTGCGAGAGCTCCAGCTGGGCCATCTCCAACGAGAAGAACAGCACCGGTTTCCCGTCCTTCATGGCGGCGTTCGATGCCATGCCAAGAGCAAATGCGGTGTTGTGGGTTGGGATCATCTCCCTGCCGGCGAGGTACAGATGGTTCGGAGAGTCGACAGTGATGCACTGGGTTGGGGTTGATGCCACCGGGCGGGCGTCGACGATCGTTCGCCACATCGGCTTGCTGTTTTGGCGAGTGACGAGCTGCTGGGCTTCGGCTTTGCGGGACAAGCGGAACACCGGGTCAGTGGCCGAGAAGTTCAAGGTCCATACGTCGGTGTTGTAGTTGGTGGTCTTGTGCTTCAGCTGGCCCGCCTTCCAGCCCAACGAGAGCACCAACTCTCGCACGTCGTCGATAAGGCGACGGTTTGAGAGGGCGATCTGGCAAGTGGTCTGCCCGGCAACCACGCACCCATCGGTATCCATGATTCCCTGCAGGAGTGCCAGCCGTTGCTTCATCGACGCCCGGAGGTAGAGCGCAGGGATGTGCTTGGATGATTCCCAAAGGCCGATCTCGGTCAGGAGCGAGCTGAAGCGCAGCTTGCCGCCACCCTTCCCTCCACCGTTGTCCGATGGATGGTGGATTTGGTAGGTCGTTGCCCGCCCCGAGTTCTGCGACGCAGCTTCGACCAAGAGCCACCCTTCTGCCTCGACGGCGGCAACCAACTCGGCATCCATCGTGGTGATCGCCGCTCGGCCGGTGTGCCCGTCACCCAACCAGCACCCGAGTACGTACGGGTCAATTGGGGCATCGATGTCAGGAAGATCGAGAGGTTCAGCGAGTTTGATCCGGTGGTTGGGTCGCTGGTCTTTTTCGACCCTGAGGGTGGCGGCAATCTCGGCGGTGGTGCGGACGGCTGGCCGGGCCCTTTTGCCGGACTGGTCATGGGAGAACTGAGGGTTGGCGGCCGGACCTCGGGCAATGAGGGAGTCGGCCGCTCGCTTCGACTTCCACGCCCGGTTGTCCCACGTGAACCACTGGTGCTCGGCATCGGCGATGATGACCGACCCGTCGTCGAACTCGACCTCATAGCAGTCATGGTCGGTGAACACAGGACTCTTGTAGGTCACCCGACACGGCTGGCCCGCTTCGTCGAGTACGTCATCTCCCGCTTCGAGGTCTCCCATTGTCGACCAGCCGGAAGGGGTTGGGATGGGGGTATCGAGCGCCAGCGCCTTGCCCATCGCGGGCCGAGCTCCAATGACGTAGAGCGCGTTCGGCTGCAGACCGGCCAACATCTCGTCGAGGTCGAGGTAGCCGGTGCTGATGCCGGTGATGGCGTCGCCCTTTTCGTAGAGCGTTTCGAGCCGGTCCAGGTTTGCCGAGAGCAGGTCTTTGATCTGGGCGGTGGTGTTGGTGACGCGGCGCTGGGCGACCTCGAACATGCGGGACTCCGCATCATCGATGGCCTTGACCACATCATCGGGGACGCCGTATGCCATCTCGGCAATCTCGTTGCTGACCGAGATCAGCCGCCGCAGGAGCGCGTGCTCTTCCACAATCTTTGCGTAGTGGGCTGCGTTACTGATGGCCGGAGTGGAGGCCTGTAGTTCCAGGAGGAGGGCCGGTCCGCCAATCTCCTCGAGGAGGCTTGCCCGTTGCAGCTCCTCGGCAACGGTCACCGCGTCTACCGGCTGCCCCGCTCCGTACAGGCCCATGATGGCGTCATACAGGTGGCCGTGAGCCGGCTTGTAGAAATGGTCCGGATCGAGGGTTTCCACCACCTCGGCGATGGCTTCTCGGGACAACAACATGGCGCCGAGTACGGACTCCTCCGCTCGAAGGTTGCTCGGCGGGACCCTGGTGGGAACGACGGGGGGTGGGGCATCAGACAACGGTTCGACACCTCACATGTACACAAGCCCTGACCACACACACTCCAGACGCAGCAGACCGTGCCCGGAATGAGCACCGAGCAATCTTGTTCCAGATCGCCTGTGGATCACTAGTCCTGAAACCTGTGAGCAAGTTGTACATAACCCCGGACCGTCCCGTGGACGGAGATGTGGAAATCCCCCGAACGTCGAGGAATTTCTGTGGATAACTACGTGGATATCGGCGCGTCGAAGCAGATGTCCTGCTTCAACTGGTCCTACATTGGCCGCCCGGCGACTACCGGACGGCCAACGCAGTTACTGAGTGGTCTGAGTGCCCTTGTTTAGGCTTCGACGACCGACACCATGATCGGGAACTGCACCTCGGGGTGCGGCTTCACCGTGACCGAGTGCGACCCGGTGGTCCGGATCGAATCACCGAGGTCAATCATCTTGCGATCGATCTCGACGCCGGTCTGTTCCTGAATGGCGGTTGCCAGGTCGGCCGAGGTGACGGAACCGAAGAGCTTGCCTTCGGTGCCGGCCCGGGCCGGAATCTCGATGGGACGGGAGACCAGCACCTTGGCGATCTCCTCGGCAGCCTCACGCTCTTTGGCGTTGCGAAGCTGCCACGTCCGCTTCATTGCCGAGGCCTGAGCCTCAACACCGGCACTGGCCTGCTGGGCCAGTCCCTTGGGGATAAGTGAGTTGCGGGCGTAGCCATCGGCCACGTCCACGAGGTCTCCGCGGTTGCCGAGTCCTTCGATGCTCTGATGCAGAACGATGCGCACGACTATGCCTCCACCGGGGTCTCGGCTTCGGTTGACTCGACGACTTCGGTGCCGTCGGTCTCGACCGTTGCTGTTTCTTCGACCTCTTCGCTCGGTGCTGAGGCTTCCGTCGATTCTGAGTTACGAGAGTCCCGATCGCCACCGCCATCGCGTTCACCGCGGTCACGGTCGTCGCGACGCCCGCCACTGCGGCGCTGCGTGGTGACCCGGCTGGTGTATGCCAGCAGGCCCATCTCGCGTGCGTT
>CAZSTV010000146.1:13755-14897 GCA_964609665.1 uncultured Acidimicrobiaceae bacterium | reverse complement strand
AGCCAGGTTGGTACTACGCGCAAGGGGACGCCCCGGGCACGCAGCGATACTGGGACGGCGCGCAGTGGGTTGGCGGCCCACAAGCCGTTGGACAACCACAGGATTCCGCTGGCGGTGTAGCAGGCGGGGTACCGGCAGAGTGGGTGCAGCGTTTCATCGCCTACCTCATCGATTTCGGTATCACGATTGGTATCTACATCGCGTTCATCATCTTGGCGGCGATCGCCAGCGCGATCAGCGACAGCCTTGGAACGATCGTCGGCATTCTAGGATTCCTCGGATACTTCGGTTTCACCATCTGGAACTCGATTATCCGCCAGGGTCAGATTGGCCAGACGCTGGGCAAGACCCAGCAGAACCTGAAGTTGGTTCGTGACGACACCGGTCAGCCGGTTGGTCCAGGCATGGCTTTTGTTCGTCTGCTCGTCGCAACGCTTCTGTCGTTCGTGACCTGCGGTATCGGCGGTCTGCTTGACGTGCTGTGGCCGCTCTGGGATGACCAGAACAAGCGCCTCACCGACAAGATCCTGAACTTCAGCGTTATCAACGCCTAAACGTTCGACAGGGTTACCTGGTACGACCACTTGGAATTGAGCGGCCGCGCTAACATTGATGTCTTGGACATCCGTGTGCGCGGGTGTCTCGTCAAGAACCGGTCAACACCCCAAGAGGTAGCCATCAGATGTCGGACGCGCCACAAACCCAGCCCCCTGGTTGGTATTACGCACAGGGCGATCCGCCCGGTACTCAGCGGTACTGGGACGGATCGAGCTGGCAGGGTGGCCCACAACCGGTCCCCGGTGCCGATGTCGGCGTAGCCGACTCGGTGGCCGGGAATCTGGCCGAGCCGGTCAAGCGAATCGGCGCTCGTCTTATCGACGGCATCATTTGGGTCATCATCACCGCTTTCGGGCTGCTGCTCTTCGGGTCCAACTCGCTTAGCGGCGGCATCATCAGCAACATCGTCGTCGGTGCTCTGATCGTTGCGTACGAAGTAGTGATGGTGGGTACCAGAGGTGGCACCGCCGGCAAACTGCTGCTCGGCATGAAGGTGGTCAACGAAGACGGCTCGGCGGCCGACTTCGAAACCGGCCTCCGGCGGATGTATCTCTACATCGCGTTCATCTTCATCGGGCTGATCC
>CAZSTV010000146.1:0-13711 GCA_964609665.1 uncultured Acidimicrobiaceae bacterium | reverse complement strand
TTGCCGTCGCCGGCTTGGTTCTGCTGTTCGTTGACGCACAGCACCAGACGCCGTGGGACAAAGTTGGCAAAACCCTGGTTGTGGAGGGATAGCGAACAATGGTCAGGCGAACCGGCGCAAGCCGTGTGGCAGGCTCTGAGCCCGCAAAAGGGGCACAGCGCCCCGTACAGAACCAGTTTCCGAGTCTTCGGGAACGCAGGCCAGTCATGTTTTGGGTCGTCGTGGTGGCCGTTCTCGCCATGGTCCTGAGCACAATTGCTTCGTTTGCATTGGCATTTGCCTGAATTAGTGCGATCCGGCGATTTATGCGCCATCATTAACTAGTAAGACCGCGTGATGGGCCCCGTCGTCCCCCAGGGATAGGTGTCAAGGAGACTGATGTCGAGTTTTAAGTCCGGTGACCGTGTTGTGTACCCCCACCATGGGGCTGCGGTAATACAGCGCACCGAGACACGGGAGCACAACGGGAAGAAGACGAAGTACTTCGTCCTCCAGGCCGTCCATGACAACCTGACGGTTCGCGTCCCGGTTGAGATGGCGGATGAGGTCGGCATGCGGCTTCCGATCAGCCACGAGGATGTCGAGGACCTCTTCGTACTGCTCGGCAAGCGTGACGTGCGCGAACCCGCCAACTGGAGTCGTCGCTTCAAGAACCACCAGGAGAAGCTCCGTTCAGGAGACGTCTACCAGGTGGCCGAAGTGGTGCGGAACCTTCGCCTTCGTGAAAAGACCAAGGGACTTTCCGCAGGCGAGAAGACCATGTACAACAAGGCCCGCAAGGTCTTGGTCTCCGAGCTGTCGTTCGCATTGAACGTGAGCGAGGAAGACGCCATGGATCAGGTCGAGGAACAGCTGGTCTAACCGCTTCGGCGGTCCAACGGCCCGCCGGCAACGCCGCTAGGCCATCCCCAACAGCGCAAACATTGACTGGGGTATCTCATTGATCCCCCGCGCCAGGAGTGCAGCGCGCTCCACGTTCACCGCGTCGAAGCGACGGTCGCTCCAGCTATCCCACGGACCCGAGCCGATGCGCCCCGGGTCACCGTCGGCATCGATGCAGGCCGCAAGGTACCCAATGAGGTCGCCAACATCTGCGTGCCCGCCAGGCATGCCGTGGCCGGGGATGATGGTGGTGCCCATCTCCATGACCTGCTGCAGGCTTTCAATCCACGCTGACAGGTTGGCATCGTACGCCAGCGGCGTCACGCCGAAGCTGGCAAGCGCACCGCAGAACACCACGTTCGCCCCGGGGAGATGCAGAACCAGGTTCCCCGCGGACTCACCGTCCAACGGGACGCTGTAGCAGGAACTGGTCAGCCACGCCGGCTCCGAGACGGTGTGGGTGATCGGCCGGGTGGCGAAATCGTCGGGGTAGTCGGCCGCAAAGTCCGGCAGGAGCCTGCGGAACGCATGGGGGTTTGGCGGGGCGTCCAGTTGATCGCTCGTGACTTCGCTGCCGTAGAACGCCGAAGCCCAGAACGGTTGCCCGCCGCCGCTGAAGGGCACCCGGCTTGAACTGAGGACCACTCGTTTGATCGGCAGCTCGAGCTGGGCGGTCAACTCGACCATCGCCTGTTTGACCTGGTCGCCGCTGTTTGGCGTTGCCGTGGTGTCAAAGACGGTCAGCCCGTCGGCATCGATGATGAGCCCGACGTTGGAGTAGCCAAAGCGGGGGTTCGGGTGCACGTAGGCGAATACGCCCTGGTCAAGCTCTACGAGGTTCATGATCTGCCCGTAGACCGTAGCCGTGATGACCCGGTCCGAGCGGCCTCACGCCGTGTCAAACGGGACCGATGGGGCCATCAACGTCTAGGATCTAGATGTAGGAAAAGTAGTTCTGAACAGTTCAAGAGCCGAAAGCGGTAGCGCGTTGACTGACTATTCACCTCCCATCGATGACGTCCAATACGTGTTGGATCATGTGGTTGACATGGAGGACCTCCTTTCGGCAGATCGGTTTGACGGCCTCGATGCAGAGACCGTTGCCATGGTCGTTGCCGAAGTCGGCCGGTTCATGGCTGAAGTGGTCGCCCCCACCAACCGTGACGGTGACCAGATCGGCTCGTTGCGTACCGACGAGGGTGGCGTCGCGACGCCGCCGAGCTTCAAGCCCGCGTACGAGCAGTACGTGTCATCGGGATTCGGCGCCGTGCCGTTCGACCCCGAGTTCGGTGGCGGCGGCTTTCCCTGGACCGTGGCAATCGCCATCCAGGAATTCATGTGCAGCGCCAACATGGCATTCTCCCTCTGCCCGCTGCTGACCCAGGGTGCGATCGAGGCCATCTACCACCACGGCTCTGACGAGCAGCAGGCCATGTACCTGCCGAAGATGTTGACCGGCGAATGGACCGGCACCATGAACCTCACCGAACCCCAGGCCGGGTCCGATGTCGGCGCGCTGACCAGCAAGGCCGAACCGGTGGGGGACGGGTCATACAAGATCACCGGTCAGAAGATTTTCATCACCTACGGCGACCACGACATGGCGGAGAACATCGTTCACCTCGTCCTGGCCAGAACGCCGGGTGCTGCGCCGGGAACCAAGGGCATCTCCATGTTCCTTGTACCGAAGTACTTCGTGAATCCCGACGGTTCGCTTGGTGACCTCAACGATGTGAGCTGCGTGTCCGTGGAACACAAGCTCGGCATCCACGGCAGCCCAACATGCGTCTTGAGCTATGGCGACAATGGTGGCGCCATCGGCTGGCTTATCGGAGGCGAAGGCGCCGGTATGCGCAACATGTTCACCATGATGAACAACGCCCGGCTGTCGGTCGGTCTCCAGGGTCTTTCCCTCTCGGAGCGGGCATACCAACAGTCACTGCAGTACGCACAGGAGCGGCTCCAGGGCAGCGCCGTCGGTTCCGCCCCCGGCACGTCCAGCCCCATCATCGACCATGCCGATGTCCGGCGGTTGCTGATGACCCAGCGGGCCTGGATCGATGCGATGCGCTGCCTCATCTACGAGAACGCTGCGGCGCTTGACCGTGCCGCCAGCGGTGGCCCGGAGGCCGAGACCTCACGGGAGTGGGCCGACCTGCTGATTCCGCTTTCAAAGAGCCTCTGCACAGACCTCGGCAGCGAAATGACCTCGATGGCAGTCCAGATCCACGGCGGCATGGGCTACGTCGAAGAAACCGGTGTCGCCCAGCACTATCGCGATGTCCGTATCGCTCCCATCTATGAGGGCACCAACGGCATTCAGGCCGCCGACCTCGTCGGCCGCAAGCTCCCGATGCGAGGCGGTGCGGTGGTCACCGACCAGCTCGACGTCATCGAAGAGCGGGCGAAGATTCTGTCCACCGATGAGTCACTCGCCATGTTCGGTGAGAACCTGATCACCGCCGTTGCGGCCACTCGGCGGGCGACCGAATGGCTGCTTGAGAAGGGTTCCAGCAACCAAAACGACGCCCTCGCAGGGTCCACCCCGTACCTGCGGATGCTGGCCACCGTGATCTGTGGCGGCCTGCTAGCCAAATCTGCCCTCATCGCTGGGGAACAAAGCGAAGACGCTGCGGGCTTCTATAGTGCGAAGATCGTCTCGGCGAAGTTTTTCGGCGAGCAACTTCTCCCCAGCGCAGTAGCGCTTGAGGGTTCAGTAACGGCGGGTGCAGGGGATTTGTTTGCCCTGAATCCGGCTCAACTCGGGTAGGTAAATGGTGTTTCAATCCGGATTAGCGTTTGGTTCGGTCTCGAACGCGCTGGCGGCAATTCCGAGCCCGTCCTCGAATCAGCTGAATATCGGTCCCATTTCGCTGAACTACTACGGGCTGTGCATCGGCATCGGTGTGGTAGCGGCCGTGCTGATCAGCCAGCGCCGCTGGCAGGCTCGTGGTGGCGACCCTGACGATATTGGCTACGTCGCCACCTGGGCGGTTCCTGCGGGCCTTGTGGGCGCACGGATCTACCACCTCATCACCGACTGGCGCCCGATCGGTGTGTGGCTGAAGGTGTGGGAAGGCGGCCTCGGCATCCCCGGCGGTCTCGTTCTCGGCACCCTGGCCGGATATTGGGCCGCCAAGCGACGTGGCATGGATGTCGGCAACCTCATCGATGCGGTCATTCCGTCGATTCCGATTGCCCAGGCGATCGGTCGCATCGGCAACTGGTTCAACCAGGAGATCTTCGGGCGGCCGACCGACGTGCCGTGGGCGGTGGAAATCGATGAGCGGTTCCGTCCCGCCGAGTTCGTCGAAGAGCCCACCTTCCACCCGGCGTTTCTGTACGAAGCCATGTGGAATGTTGCGCTGGCGATGTTCCTCATCTGGATCGACCGCCGAGGCGTGCTTCGCAAGGGCATGATTCTGCCGCTGCAGATCCTTGGTTACGGCATCGGCCGGTTCATCGTCGAAGGTGTCCGCATCGATCCCGCAACGCTGATCTTGGGCATCAGGGTGAACCATTGGGTCAGCGGGATAGCGGTGCTGGCGTCAATCGTCGTGCTGGTACTGCTGCAACAGACCGCTGCTCCGTCCTTCTTCTCTCGCGAGAAGAAGCCCAAGATCATCGACCGCGACGACGACTCGCAGCCCCTGTCGTTCGGCACCGACGACTAGCGAGTTGGTGCTCCGAGCACCTGGTCAAAGCTGGACCGAGGCATGATCACTCCGAAATAGTGATCCTCGGCCTCGCGCCACCGGCCCTCCCAGTCCTCGCTGTAGTCATCACCCTCTCGTTCTCGTAGCCGTCTGCTGCGGACGTCTTCCGGTGTGTCGAGCAGGAAACGAAGGTCGAGCAGCTCGGCCAGTTCCGGCCTGGCGCTGTACGCCCCTTCGAGAATGACCACGTCGGCCGGTTCGCAACTCATCGGCGACTCTGAGAGCCGTCCGTCAAAGGCATCCCAGTCGAACGGGTACCAAGTGGCGCCCCTGCCGGCCCGCAGGTCGCTCAACAGGCGGTACTGGCGGTGCCAATCCATGGCGTTCGCCACCTTGTCAGCGGCCGACTGAGTGTCCCAGAAGGCGGCCGTGCCGCCGGCGTAGAAGTCGTCGCCCTCGATCACCACGGCGTCCAACCTCGGAGCGACCTGTGCAGCGATGGTCGATTTACCGGCGCCGCTGCGCCCATCAAGCGCGACGATGATGGGCCCGGAGCGCTTTGCGATGTGAGCCGAGACCGTTGCGATCAGTTGCTCGGCCGGTTGCATCGTCGGCTAGGCGGAAGGGGCGTCCACCATCGCCCGTTCAATGTTGAGTCCAAGGCCGGCGAAGTTCTCGATGGGGTTGTTGTACCCCCGGTCGAGGTGGTGGGTGCCGGTGATGGTGGTGGTGCCTTCGGCCGCGGCGGCCGCAAGCACGTAGGCGAAACCGCCACGGATGTCGGGGACGACCACGTCGGTGCCGACCAGCGGCGCCTGTCCGTTCACAATGACCGAGCAGGCGGTCGATGAACCAACGAACCGACCCTTGATGCTGCCGAGCGGGGTGTTGTAGGCCTCGATCTGCGCACCCATCTTGTTCAGCGCCGGCACATAGGTGAAGCGGTTCTCGTAGACGGTTTCATACATCACGGAAAGGCCTTCGCACTGCGTGAAGAGCGCAACCATTGGTGACTGCCAGTCGGTCATGAACCCGGGGTGGGTGTCGGTCTCAACCGCAGCGGCATTGAGCTTGGTCGCCTTGGCGGACACGGTCTTGTCGGTGATCTCAAACTCGGCGCCCATGCGGGACAGCGTGGAGATGGCGGTCACAAGCCGGTCCTGGCTGCAGCCGTGCACGGTGACCTGACCGCCGGTGATGAGGCCGGCCACGAGGTAGGAGAACGCCTCGATGCGGTCGCCCTTCAGCTTGTGGCTGGCTCCGGTCAACTCTTCGACGCCGTCGATGATGAAGCGGCGGTTGGGCCGCATCTCAATGTGGGCACCCATCCGCTGTAGGAAGAGGGCAAGCTCAACGACCTCGGGTTCCAGGGCGGCACCGTCCAGCACGGTCCGGCCTTCGGCCATCGAGGCAGTCAGCAGCACGGTCTCGGTGGCACCGACGGACGGGTATGGCAGTTCGATGTGGGCGCCACGAAGACGGCCAGCCTTGGCCTCCAACCCTTCGCTTGTGATCTCGATGTCTGCGCCCATCTTGCTGAGGGCGTCCACGTGGAAGTCCAGGGGACGAGAGCCGATGTCATCTCCGCCGACCAGCGGGACGAACGCCTCGCCGACCCGGTGTAGGAGGGGACCGACCATCAGGATCGGGATGCGGTTCATGCCGCTGAAGGTCAGCGGGACCCGACTGCTCGACAGCGGTCGGGCGTCAACCACGGCGTCACCGTCGGTGCGGTCGATCTCGCACCCGAGGGCTTCGAGCATCTGAATGGTGATGTCGACGTCACCGATGTCCGGGCAGTTAGAAATGGTGGACGGGGAGTTGCCGAGCAGCGCAGCCACAAGGTGCTTCGTTACGGCGTTCTTCGAACCTCTAACGGCGACATCGCCGACCAGGGGCCCGGTCGGGTTGACGATCCACGCTTCGGTCTTGGCTGCGGCTTCGCTTTCGGACTTGTTCACCCGACTAATCTAGTTTGGTACGCACCGATTCGCGGGTCACACGCCAAGGTCGGTGGCCTGCCGCTCAGGTGAGTTGGAACTCCCGGCCGAGGTGGCTGACCAGCTCTTCAACGTGTCCACCGGTGGCAACAAGATGGTCCAACCGGTAGTACGGATGCAGCTCATTGAGGTTGCGCTTGTTGTCTGGCGGCGGGTTGTTGAGCACGTCTCGAACCTCGAACGCCAGCGCGTACACCAGGAGCCGTTCGGCGAAGCGGGGGTGGTCGAACAGCTCGGGGTAGACCTCGGCCATCCAGCTCGGGACTTCAAAGTAGTCCTCGGTGTGTTGCCAGCCCTCGGCTTCGGCAGACACGTGCGCCTGGGGAATGGCGAAGTAGCGGCCGAGGACGTCGAGGTCCAGGTCCGCCGGACCGCCCCGACACCATTCGAAGTCAACGATCGCCGTAATCTCGTTCCCGTCCCAGAGCACGTTCTCCAGCGTCAGGTCGCCGTGGATCAGCTTCGACTCGTCGTAGTCCGAGAGCGAGTCCATGGCGTTGTGGACGATGTCACGGGTTGACGAAATCAGGCCGGAGTCGACGGTGGGGATTTCTTCCAGGCGATCCAGGCCGGCCAGGAGCGCGTTTGTCGGCGACGCTCCACCGAGGAGATGCGGCGGCTCATCGGGACCGCCGAGCTGGCTGTGGGTCTCGACATCGTGGAGGTCTTTGAGCAGCAGTGTGAATTGCTGGATGGCATCGCGTCGCTGCGCGTTGGACATCTGCGGCCACACCCGGGAGAGGGAGACGCCCGGCCGTCGCTCGACGATCAGGTAGTCGGCGCCGGGTCGACCGCCGTAGGCGACCACCTGGGGCGTCCACGGACGGTCTGGGAGTATCCCGCAGACCTCGGCCTCACGTTGCAGGCGTTGATTCGGTTGCTGGTTGAAACGGATGACGTGCCCGGCGGCCATGTAGACCTCGTTGCGGGTGCTGTTTGCACGCATCAGCGGACCGTTATGGGGCAGCCCGGATTCCTGCAGAGCCGTTCGCGCTCGTAGTTCGGCCAGTCGATTGGAGTGCGGCATAGACACAACAATCATCGGCCAGCAGCTGCGATTGGTTTAGCGACGTTTAGTCCGATGAGTTCGTTTGGATCACCAGGTCGGAGAACGTCGGCCAGGACTCAGCGGCCCACGGGCCGAATGTCCGGTCGGTCAACGCCACGCAGAAGAGGTCGAGCGCTGGATCCACCCAGAAGAACGTGCCGGATCGGCCGAAGTGGCCGTAGGTGTCTGGGGAGTTGGTGGCGCCGGTCCAGTGGGGGGTCTTGTGGCCCTTGATCTCAAATCCGAGGCCCCAGGGGTTCGGGCTCTGCCTGCCAAAGCCGGGGAGGACCCCGGTCAGGTCCCCGAACTGGACGCTGGTCGCCATTGCCATCGTTTCGCCTGAGAGCAACGTGGGTCGTAGCAGCTCCGCGCCGAGCTTGAGGAGGTCATCGACGGAACTGAATGCGCCGTGCGCCGGTGATCCGGCCAGGTAGGTGTCCGCCATGCCGAGCGGGTCAAGAATGGCTTCTTTGAGGTACGTGGCCATGTCCAACTCGGTGGCGTCTTCGATTGCCCGGCCCAGTTCCTCGTAGCCGTGATTGGAGTAGATTCTCCTGGTCGCAAGCCTGCTGAGCGTGGCGTTTTCGGTGTCTTCGGGCGCCAAACCGGAGGCATGGGCGAGCAGGTGGGCGACGGTTGCCCCGGGCGGACCAACCTGGTGATCGAGGGCGAGAGAGCCCTCTTCCACCGCGACAAGGACCGCCAGAGCCACCAGCGGTTTGGTCACCGATGCGAGCGAAAGTACGTGCGATGCGGCCCCGATGCTTGTTGGTGCATCGTCCGCAGCCCGCCATCCGGCGGCTACGGTAGTCACCGGCCAGGCTTCGATTGCTTCCTGCGGCCCCATTGCGGTCACGGTAGTCGTAACTCTGTTGAAACCTCGCTCGTAGGAACTGCTACGGCTAGGTACCCTGAAATCTTCCGAATCGGGACAGGTTCATGTCCAACGAACTCCACAGTACCCATGATATTCACCAGACGGCAGGCCAGACCTTGACTAAGACATTCGCCCAGCTGGGTGTAGCCCCCGAGCTGGTCGACGTGCTCGCCGCCAAGGGAATCGCCGAGGCGTTCCCAATCCAAGAACTCACCATTGCCGATGCCCTCCAGGGCCGCGACGTGTGCGGCAAGGCCAAGACCGGCTCCGGGAAGACCCTTGCCTTCGGCATTCCGACCGTTCAGCGCATCGCAGAATCCAAGCCGGATCACGTCGATGCAATCATCCTGGTGCCAACCCGTGAGCTGGCAACGCAGGTCTTTGAAGAGCTGCAGCCGCTCGCCGAGGTAAAGGGCCTCCGGGCTATCGCCATCTACGGCGGCGCAGACATCGAGAAGCAGATCAAGGCTCTCGATCGTGGGATCGAGCTGATCGTTGCCACCCCGGGCCGCATGATCGACCTGCTGGAGCGGGGTGCTGTTTCTGTGGACGACGTCAGTCACGTCGTCATCGACGAGGCCGACCGTATGGCCGACATGGGCTTCCTGCCCCAGGTCGAATGGATTCTTCGTCGGATCCAAGGTGAGCACCAGACGTTGCTGTTCTCCGCCACCCTCGACGGAGCGGTTGACTCGTTGGTCACCCGCTACCAGAACAACCCGGTCCGCCATGAGGTGGAGGGCAAAGAGGTCACCGTCGAGCAGATGGCCCACCGCTTCATCACGGTCCACGAGATGGACCGCAAGAAGGTGGTGGCCGCCATCGTCGGGTCCGCCAAGCGGACCATGGTCTTCTGCAACACCAAGCGGGCCTGTGATCGCCTCTCGGGAGATCTCGCCAAGCTGGACGTTGCGTCGGAGCCGATCCACGGCGACCTCCGGCAGCGTCAGCGGGAGAAAGCCCTCAAGCAGTTCACCAATGGTGAGCTGCAGGCGTTGGTCGCCACCGACGTTGCCGCCCGCGGCATTCACGTTGATGACGTGGACGTTGTCATTCACTTCGATCCACCCGATGACCACAAGACGTATCTGCACCGTTCCGGTCGTACCGCTCGAGCCGGTGGCTCTGGCGTTGCGGTGACGTTGGTGCTCTGGAACCAGGAGCTCGAGGTGAAGCGCATGCAGAAGCGTCTTGCCCTGGATATCCCCATCGTTGAGATGTTCTCGAACGACGTTCGTTTGCAGGACCTCTTTGGATGGGACCCCTCGGCCGACTGATCGGTCGGAGGGCTCGCGGTACGTGACCGTCAGCCGCCGTTCTCGCGCTGGTTCGCTACGAGGCTGGGCTCGGTCCCTGGTCGAAGACAACACGAAGACGGCGCCGATGGACCTTGTCCATCAGGTCGTCGATCTCGTTGCTGCCGCTGTCGCCGAGCAGCGAACTTCCGCTCACCGAGCGGGTACCGGCAGCGCTGTCGCTGAACTAGATGATGCGCTGCCAACGCCGCCCGGAGGGTGGGCCAACCCGTGGCTGGTTGGCGCGGTGCACGAGCATGCGGTGTCGGCCGAGGATCGAAGCGCGCGCGGCGCCTGGTACACACCGGAGCCGGTGGTGCGTGGCCTGGTCGCCCTGGCCACCCAGGAGCTGGTGCCAGACTTTGCTGTCGACCCGACCTGTGGTGGTGGCGCGTTCCTCCTCGCCGCCGCCGACCGATTTGTAGAGTTGGGCGACACGCCGGTTGACGCACTGTCCAAGATTGCGGGCATGGATATCGACGCCGGCGCGGTGCAGGCCTCCAGGTGGTCGCTCACACTGTGGGCCGCGGCTCATGGGCTGGAAGACGTTGACCTCACCTCAACCGTGGTGACCGGAGATGCGCTGCGGGGCTATCCGCCGCAGTGGCCCGGAGCCGCTCTGGTGGTTGGCAACCCGCCGTTCGCCACGCCGCTGCGGACCGGGGCCGTGCCGGAAGAGGTGGCGGCGTTCCGAGAGGGGCGGGAGCACCTGCTCGGGCCGTACACCGACCTGGCCGCGATGCACTTGCTGGCGGCGGTTGAGCGCTGCGCCGAGGGCTCGGTGGTTGCGTTGGTGCAACCGCAGTCGATCCTGGCCGGTCGTGACACTGGACTGCTTCGAACCCACTGTGAGCAGGTGGCGCCACTGACCGCCATGTGGGCCGCCCGTGAGCCGGTGTTCGATGCCGGGGTTCGGGCCTGCGCCGCCGTGCTGCACCCGGGGGCTCGACGGCCGGAAACGGTCCGGCTGGCCTCAGGGCCGACCGTGGAGCCGGGTGGAACCGTGCCGGCGGAAGATGCAGCGAACGAATCCGCATGGCCGACGTATGCCGCTCGATCCCTGGGGGCGCCGACACTGCCCGCAGCGCTGACGGTTGCCAGCGCTCCGTCGGGATCCGGTGCGGCGGGAACCGGTGCTGACCGACTCGGTGCGCTCATCGAAGCCACCGCGGGCTTTCGTGACGAGTACTACGGTCTTGTCGAGGCCTGCAGTGAGTGGGAGGGGCCCGTCGGCCAGGAGCCGAACCGCCTGGTCACGGTGGGAGCGGTTGAACCGCTCGCCAGCTGCTGGGGTGTCGAGTCGTGCCGCTTCGGCGGCGCGAAGTGGCTTCGTCCCACCATTGATCTGGACGCGCTGTCGCCAAAGGTTCGCACCTGGACCGAGCGTCGGCTCACCCCCAAGGTGGTCCTGGCCACCCAGTCCAAGCTGCTCGAACCGGTGGTGGATCGCAGTGGGACACTCGTCCCGGCAACACCGCTGCTGGCACTCCACGCGGACGTTGATGACCTGCCGCTCGTCGCCGCCGTTCTCCTTGCCCCACCGGTGGTGGCCTGGGCCTGGCAGCAGTGGTTTGGCTCTGCGCTTGCGGTTGATGCGCTCAAGCTTGCGGCACGGCAGGTGGCCGAGCTGCCGCTGCCAACCGACCGGGCGGCGTGGGAGCGCGCGGCCGACATGATCCTCGACGCGCCAGCGGCTTCGGTTGATGAGGGCTGGGCGGTCAGCTGTGAGGTGGCGGCCGCAATGAACGACGCCTACGGGGCCGATGCATCGGTGCTGGCCTGGTGGATGGAGCGTTCGAAGACCCGATAGTTGAAACGCGGCCTGTCGCTCGGGCCAGCTCGGTAGTATCAAAGCGTGTCTGCCCTACAGCGTCAGCCGCCGGACTCCGAACGTGACATCCCCGCCAGTGGCGGTTGGAAGGTCGGAGATCATGCCGGTTGGCGTCAGTTCATGACGGTCTGTGATAACCGGTGCTTCGCTCTTGAGGCTGGTGGACGCCTTGACGAGATCACGTTGGCCTATGAGACATGGGGCACTCTTGACGCCACCGCATCAAACGCTGTCCTGGTGTGCCACGCACTGACCGGTGACGCCCACGCTGCAGGTCCCTCCGGTCCCGGTCAGCCCACCGACGGCTGGTGGAACGGTCTCATCGGGCCAGGGTTGGCCCTCGATCCCGATCGATACTTCATCGTGTGCGCCAACGTGCTCGGCGGGTGCCAGGGGACCACCGGTCCCGGTTCGATCAACCCGTCAACCGGCAAGGTGTACGGTTCGGACTTCCCGATCGTCTCCACCAGAGACATCGTGCGGACCCAGGCACTGTTGGCCGATGGGCTCGGCATCGACAAGTGGCTGTCGGTCGTCGGCGGTTCCATGGGCGGCATGCAGGTCCTGGAGTGGGCCGTCATGTACCCGGAACGGGTGGCATCGTTCGCTTCCATTGCTTCGGCGGTGTCGGCAAGTCCCATGCAGATCGGCTGGAGCGAGGTCGGTCGCCTGGCCATCGTGCAGGATCCGAAGTGGAACGACGGGCACTACTACGACGCGGCACCGGGGGAGGGCCCGCACCTCGGACTGATGCTTGCCCGCAGGATCGCCCAGATTCACTACCGCAGTGACAAGTCGCTCAGTGACCGGTTCGGCCGGGCCACGGTTGACCGCTTTGATGACATCTCCCTGTGGGACCGCTTTCAGGTGGAGAGCTACCTGGACTACCACGGTCAGAAGTTGGCACGACGGTTCGACGCCAACAGCTATCTCATCTTGAACAAAGTGATGGACCTGCACGACATCGGTCGTGGTCGCAACGGAATGGAGTCGGCCCTGAGCCGCATCACCGCTCCCGCGCTGGTGGTCACCATCGATTCCGATGCCCTCTACACACCCCGACAGCAGCAGGAACTTGTCGATGGGTTGGACGCGGCGGGTGTGGATGTTCGCTACGACGTGGTCGAGTCCGATCACGGCCACGATGGTTTCCTGATCGAGTTTGATCAGCTCAATCCCATCGTCGACGGGTTTCTGGCGGAGCAGTCCAAGTCCTGAGCGAGCGCTGAGGAACGGTAGACCCGAACAATCCACGGATGGTAGATCCGAACAATTCACGGATGGTTAGATCCGAACAATTCACTGAGGTGAGCGATGCCCGAGGGTGTTGAGATCGAGATGTATCGACTCCACGGCGAGCGGGCGGTGGGGGAGACCATTGCCTCGGTCGTCGCCTCCGACGAGTGGTTCTTGAAGGGCGAGACTACCGAACCGGAACTGCTAGACACCATCATCGGGACGACCATCACCGCGGCCAGACGCCGTGGCAAGCTCATGATCTTGGACCTGTCGTCAGGCAACCGGCTGGGGTTGCGGTTTGGGATGACCGGGCGCTTGATCGTCGGTGAAGATTCCGCAATCGAGTATCTGGAGTATTCCTCTCAGCGAAACGATCCGGCCTGGGACCGGTTTCAGTTGGGATTCGAGTCCGGTCTTGACCTGCGGATTCGAGATCCGAGGCGACTTGGCGGTGTTGAACTTGATCCGGACGAGGAACGCCTCGGCCAGGACGTGTTCTCCATCACCATTGGCCAGATGAAGGACCGTGTGCTGGTCGGGAAGATGGCGCTCAAGACCCGGCTGCTCGACCAATCTCGGGTTGCCGGCATCGGGAATCTCATCGCCGATGAGACCCTGTGGCGGGCCGGACTGGATCCCGCTCGGGCCGCCGACTCACTGTCGGAGAATGATGTGCGCCGGTTGCATCGCAATCTTCGCACCGTTCTCGACGACTTCATGGCCGACGGCGGCTCGCATACCGGGCGGCTGCAACCGGCCAGGACGCGGGGCGGTCACTGCCCGCGCGATGGTGCCGAGCTGCTACGACGAGAAATTGGCGGCAGGACCACCTACTCCTGTCCCGAGCACCAGCTATAGTCACTCGTAGTGTTCGTCCTGGTTC
>CAZSTV010000145.1:0-15025 GCA_964609665.1 uncultured Acidimicrobiaceae bacterium | reverse complement strand
CCGCGGACAAAATGTCGTGGCTGAGCGCTCCGGCCATGGCGATGAGCAGTCCGGCCAGCGCAACGATAAAGGTAAGCCACGTTGCCGAAAGCAACTGCCAAGGTTGCTCGCCCTGGGCGCCACCGAAGAACTCCGACACGACCGAGTGCGGGTAGGCCAGGGCAGTCTTTCGCCCGTTTTCGTCCAGTAGGAAGCGGGCATATCCGTACCACAGGGCGATGAACCCGAAGAATACGAGGATCGGCGGAACGATCTTTGCCTGCCAGTCTCGGGACCGGCTGGGCGCCGACGGTGCCGACACGGCCTGGTGGCCACCGGCAAGGTCGGCCGCGGGCGGCAGGCCCTGGTCGTTGGCGCTCATTCGTGCGCTCCTCGCAGCGAATGGCTGATCTGCCCGCTGAGTTCAGCAAAGGCGGGGTCAAACCGCAGCTCCGGCCCGCGAGGGTAATCAAACGGAATGTCGTAGCTGGCGACAATTCTCCCCGGCCGAGCCGACATCACGTGCACCTTGGTGCTCATGAAAACCGCCTCCGAAATTGAGTGCGTGATGAACAGCCCAGCGAAGCCTTCGTGGGCGAAGAGGCGCAGCGCCTCCTCGTTCAAACGCTCACGGGTGATCTCGTCGAGAGCACCGAACGGCTCGTCAAAGAGAAACACCGGCGGTTTCATCACGAGCGACCGGGCCAGGGATGCCCGCATCCGCATGCCGCCAGACAGCTGCCGGGGGTAGTGACGTTCAAAGCCCGAGAGGCCGACAAGCTCGATGGCATCGGCGACGGTCTTTGACCGTTCGGCCTCTGGCACATCGTGGAGTTCGGCGAAGAGATCGACGTTGCGCTTCACCGTCCGCCACGGCAACAGCGTTGCATCCTGAAAGACATAGCCGATGTTGGACCGGTCAACCTCACACGAGCCGCTTGTAGCCTCATCCAACCCCGAGGCGATGCGCAGCAGCGTTGATTTCCCACAGCCCGACGGCCCGACCACGGTGACAAATTCTCCGGGTTGGACCAGGAAGGAAACGTCGGCGAGCGCTTCGGTACCGTCGGGAAAAATCTTGCCGACCGAGTCGAACCGAAGCGACTTCGTCGCGTCAAGGGACGTGGGTGCTTCACTCAACCCGCGCCTCCAATACCCGATTCCGATGCGCGAAACGCGCAGTGCCCAGCCACCGAGCAGATCCTAGTGGTCCTGGACCCGACCGTGGATTCCAAGCGTTCAAGTTGACACAATGTTCACGGAAGAAGTTCACGAATCTCTCACTGGGCACGGGTACCAGCCACGTGCACATCGTCACACACGTCGAACGGGCCGAACAGGATGCACCATGTCAAAATCCTCTGAAACTGAAGCAGATGGCAGCGCTGAGGCCCTTTTCTGGGACATCGCAGCCGACCTCCAAGCCGGTGATGATCGGGTTGTCGAGGGAACGATCATGGGCTCGGCCTGCCTTCGGGTTGGCAAGGAGTTTCTGGCCATGAACCATCACAAGAAGCAGGGGATGGTGGTGAAGCTGCCTGCCGAGCGGGTGAGCGAACTCATCGACGATGGGGCGGGCGAATCGTTCGCTCCGGCGGGCAAGGTCTTCAAAGAGTGGCTGGCGGTCACCGAGATGGACGAGGCCAGGTGGCGAGCGTTGCTGGCCGAGGGCATCGCCTTCGTCGGCTGAGTATCAGCCCGTGGTTGTACGACCGTCGTGCACCACTACGCCCCGGTGAATCACCAGTCGCCCCGGTGGTCCAACTGCAACGGCTTGGCGCAGTGACGGGGCCGGCAGCGCCACCAGTTCTGCGACACCACCGGGGGTCACCGCCGTTGGTTCCAAACCCATTGCCGACCGGGCCCGGCTGGACACCAACCGGTAGGCATCAGCCGCCGACAGGTGACCGGCCATGACCAGGAGCGACGCTGTTTCCATCGGGTCGGCCCGCCCGACGATGCAGAACGGGTCCTGTAGATTGTCGCCGCCCGCGGCAACGGTCACCCCTGCCTGTTCGAGCGGCCCGAGCGCAGTAAGCCCACGGGGTGGGGCCACCGCAACATCACGGGCCTGGAGGTACAGGTTGGTCTGCGGCAGGGTGATGACGTTGATGCCCGCTGTGGCCGTCGCTTCGGCAATGCGACGCTGATCGGCCTCCGGCTTCATGCCGAGGGCAACGCAGTGACTGGCGGTCACCTGGTGTTCGAAGCCGGAGGCGGTCACCCGGTCCGCCATCAGCTCCAGGTCATGAGCGGTCGGGTCGATGGCCTCATCGGCGTGCAGATCTACGGGGCGCTCATATTCGGACGCAACCGCGAAGGCACGCTCGATGGCCTCGGCGGGATCATCTTCTCTGTGGGGCACACCGCCGACGACGTCGAGGCCCATGGACAAAGCATCACGGAGGACGGCCATGGCATCGGCGGCGCTCGGTCCGGTCAAACCGCCGATGAGGCCAACCAGTTGCAGGTCGAGCTTCGGCGCGAGGGTCGCTTTGACCTCTAGCAGCGCCTCAACCCCGGTGGTGCCGATGTCTGGGCCGATGTCGACGTGGGTGCGGATGGCGGTGCACCCGTTGGCCAGACCCAGGAGCGCGGCGGCGGTAGCCCTGCTGGCGAAATCGGCCTTGGTGATGGTGGTGCGGTATGCCAGCCACGCCTCGATCGCCCCGATAAGGTCACCGGCCGGGTTGGACACCAGGTCTGCGGTGAGGGCCTTGTCCAGATGGGCGTGTGGTTCGGCAAACGCCGAGGTCAACAGGTACCCGGTCAGGTCGATGCCGTCCGAGGTGGCCAGCGGGCTGGCGCCGGGGTCGACCGTTTTGCCGGGGTCGACTGGGTCGACCGTTTTGCCGGGGTCGACTGGGTCGACCGTCTTGCCGGGGTCGATTAGATCGACCGTGCTGATCCGGTCGCCGTCGATGGTGACGTCGGCCGTTGAGCCGTCGTGAAGGGTTGCGTTGAGAAGTCTGAGCACGGTGTTGGGTACGGTGTTGCCAGAGCCTAGGTCAGCTTTGGCATGACCTCTTCGGCAAACCGGGTCAGCTGCTCGGCCGTCTTCTCATACGGGTCGCCGGGCATGTTGGGGAAGATCACCAGATCTTCCAGCCCGCCGAGTTGCTCGCGGTAGAAGTCGATCTCCTCGGCCACGTCATCTGCGGTGCCGACAAGCCAGGTCTTGTTCTCGATCGACTGCTCCAGGGTGGGGATGCGGCCCGCTTCCATCGGCTTGCCATCCTCGCCCATGTACCCCCGGCTCCAGCCGTAGGGACCGAGGAACTTCCAGAACTCGTCGTGGCCGTCGCGGACCTCGGCCATGGCTTGCTCTTTCGAATCTGCGATCCACGGGTTCACCACCAGCAACCGCTTCTCCCCCGGTACCAACTCCCGGCCGTGGGTCTCGGCGTAGTTGCTGGCGTAGGTGTCCCAGAACTGCTTGGCAAAGCTGTGATGCTTGAGCCAGAACACGCCACCCCAACCTTTTCGGGGCACGTAGTCAAGCGTCGGTGGCGAGGTGATGGCCTGCCACGTTTCGAACGGGTGCAGCGGACGGGGCACCAGCGTGAGGGTTTCGACGAAGCCGCCACGATCGGGAATGCCCGGTGGCGGGAACTCGAACATCTCGCCCTTGAAGCTGAAGGATTCTTCGGTCAGCGCCAGTTGGATGACGTCCATCGCTTCGTCGAACTGCTGCCGGTTGAGCGCGTCCGCCGCCGCCTGGTCAGGATTGTCAAAGCTGCCGATGTCGGTGCCGAGCGCCTGAGCTTCACGGGGCACGGTGCCGCGGCCGACGCCGAGGATGCCGCGGCCACCGGAGATGTTGTGCACGGTGGCGAAGTCCTCGGCCAGCTTCAGCGGGTGCCACTGCCCGACGATGTTGAACATGGTGCCGATACGAATGTGCTCGGTCCGCTCGGCCAGGATGGCGCTGAACATCAGACCGTTGGGGACCACCTCGTAGCCCTCATATTGAAAGTGGTGCTCAGTAAGCCAGTAGCTGTCGTAACCGAGCTGGTCCGAGAGCACGCCCATGTCCAGCATTTGCTCGGACGCTCGCCACATGGCCTCGTTGCTGTAGCGACGGTCGGTCGGTGCCGGAGGACCGGCCCCGGCATCGTCCATCTCGACCCCACCAAACAGAAAAGCTCCAACTCGCATCAACCGATCCTACTCTTGCGTCTGCTGCCCGAAAGAGTCGAAGGACCCGAACAGTTCCATCGAGTTACTGCCGAGTGGCCTTCGGGTGATCTTCAGTCGTCTGACGGGGCGAAGAACGCCAGCGTTGTGGCAACGTCGAACCCGTTGAGTTCGGCGATCCGCTGCGAGCCGGCGTTGTGGAGGCCGTGCCGATAGAGCGGTAGCCGCCCGAGGGACTGCAGCTTGGCCACGGTGTGGGCCACCACCTGGACCCCGAGCCCCCGACGACGGTGGGCCGCGTCCACCATGACGCCGATGTCGGCAAAGTCGGTGTCCCAGTCCCAGTTGACGGCCGATGCGTAGGCCACAAGCTGCTCCGGATCACCGCCGGTGACGGTCAGCACGTTGATGGCCTCCTCGTTGAAGGTCTCGATGCCGTCGAGCTCGTCGAGCGCCGCTTCCTCGACGTCGTCGGGGTCGGACCGATCGGCGAAGGCTTTTACCAGCTCGTAGTGCTTGGGGTTGTCGTCCTGAAGCCAGTGCTGGGTGTAGGCGGGATCAATCGGGGCCGGAGCCTCGGGTGGTGTTGGCAGCACGTACATGTTGGCCGATGCGACAAAGCCAAGCCCGAGGCTCGTCACCCGTTCGCTAACGGTCGCCTGGTCGGTGAAACGTTCGTCGTGGGCCAGGTCCGCAAACCGATCGCTCAGCTCAGGGTCACACCAGATCAACGACTGCTCCCCCGCCTGGTACCAGACCACGATGCGGGCCCCGCGGCGCTCCTCGTTGGGTCGGATCGACGTTCCGGGCCGGGTCAGCAGCTCGTATTCCAACCCAGCCTTGTCTGCCAATCCATGTAAGAACCGCTGTCGAACATCCACGACCTGATGCTACGGCAGACCACCGGAAGCAGCCTGCGTATTTCCAGGTCGTCAGTCGTGAGGCTTCAACTTGTCGAACGCCTTGTCAACCTGCTTGCTGTCGCCAACGACGACGAACCCGGCGATGGTCAGTTGTGCAGTCGGAACACTGGCGACCGCGGCACGGTTGTCGTCGTCGTTCATGGTGGCGAACATCTCGTCGGTGTAGACGCTGACGAGCAGGCTCCGGTCGAGAGCGCGATCGAAACTGCGACGCAGTGCGGCAGCATCTCCGGCGAACACCCGGACGGGTATCGCCAGCATCGGCGGATACTCGCGACCGTCGGCGTCGACGTACGGCGCTCCGATCACCTCCGGTTGCACGGCGCCAAGTCCACTGGTGAGGAATGCTGTGACGTTCAGTTTCTGCCAGGTTGCCAAGTCGCTACGGACGGCGAGCGAAATCTTCTGTGGGCTCATATGGTGCCATTCTCCCGGTGTGTCGAGGCGCTGGCTTGTACGTTGTTGATGCGGTCATCGACGAGGGCGAACATCGACGACCCTGCATCACGCGAAACCGACTACCTCATGAGGCGTGTACGGGCCCTCCAACAGCTGCACCTCGTCGTCGGTCAGTTCAACGTCCAGCGCGGCCACCGCGTCATCGAGATGCTGGGCCTTCGTGGCACCGACGATCGGGGCGCTCACGAACGGCTTGCCGAGCATCCAGCTCAGCGCGACCTGGGCCCGCGATATCCCCCGGGCGGCCGCAACCTCGCCGACCCGGTCCACGATCACCCGGTCGGAATCCTCGCGGTCATAGAGGGTCTTGCCGAACTGGTCGGTTTCGGTTCGTTCGGTCTGAGCGCCCCACTCTCGGGTGAGGCGGCCCCTGGCCATCGGGCTCCACGGGATGACGCCAATGCCCTGGTCCTCGCAGAGCGGCATCATCTCTCGCTCCTCTTCACGGTTGAGGAGGTTGTAGTGGTTCTGCATGCTCACGAAACGAGCCCAGCCGTTTTGCTCCTGGAGGAACAGCGCCTTCGCGAACTGCCAGGCCCACATCGACGAGGCGCCGATGTAGCGAACCTTGCCGGATCGCACCACGTCGTTTAGCGCGTCGAGCGTCTCCTCGATTGGCGTTCTGGGGTCCCACCGGTGGATCTGGTACAGGTCGATGTAGTCCATGCCCAGGCGGGTAAGCGATGCGTCCACCTCGTGCATGATCGCCTTGCGGGACAGGCCACGCCCGTTCCGTTCCTCTCGCATCTGCCCGGCGACCTTGGTGGCGATGACCACATCTTCCCGCCGTGCCATGTCTGCGATGGCCCGACCGAGCACCTCTTCGCTTGCGCCGAGTGAGTAGACGTTTGCGGTGTCGAAGAAGTTGATGCCCGCGTCCAGCGCTTGACGGATGAACGGCCGACTCGATTCCTCATCGAGTGCCCAGTCGTGGGAGCCCTGCGTCGGTGAGCCGTAGCTCATGCAGCCGAGGCAGATTCGTGAAACGTCAAGACCGGTGTTTCCCAAGCGGGTGTACTTCATGGCGAAATCCTCCAGGTGGAACGATCGGACCCTGATGAAGTTAGGGCCTGGCAATCGGAGGAGCGAGTTGACGCCCGCTGGCCGACATAGCTTGGCGATGGCTCAAATCGAGGCTTGAGTCCGCCGCCCCAAGGCGGTAGACCATAGCCATGGCTAACCACGACGTGATCATTCCTGAGGGCACCGAACTCACCTACGAGCGTTTCCAGTTCGCCCCTGCGGTGAAGAAGGGAAACATGATCTTTGTGTCTGGCATAATCGGCACCGGTCCGGACGGTTCGGTACTGGACGACCCGGGGGCCGAGTTCGACGCCGCCTTCGCTCAACTCGGCGAAACGCTTGAACTCGCCGGTGCCAGCTTCGCCGACGTGGTCGAGCTGACATCGTTCCACGTCAACATCGGCGAAGAACTCGGCGCGTTCATGAAGGCCAAGGCCGCAGTAATGAGCGAACCGCACCCGGCGTGGACCGCCATCGGCTGTACCAGCCTGGCCATCCCCGGCACACGGGCCGAGGTGAAAGCCACCGCCATCGTCGACTAACGGGCCATGGTCACCCGAACCTTGGCGCCGGGTACTGGACGCTACGCGTAGTGGAGGGGGATGGCCGTGGTGTGCTTGATCGGCTCCATCACAAACGTTGAGCGAACGTCGTAGAGGTCCACCTCTTCGATGAGCCGCTTGTAGAACTCGTCGTAGGCGGCGATGTCGGGAACCATCACCTTTAAAAGGTAGTCAATCTCGCCGCTGGTGCGGTACGCCTCGACAACCTCGGGGAACCGTTCGATGCCGGCGATGAAACGATCCAGCCAATCCCGGTTGTGCTCATTGGTACGGATGAAGACCAGGGCCGAGACCGCAAGGTTCACCTTGAGCGGGTCCACCAGGGCCACCCGTTTGGCCAGGATGCCGGCCTCTTCCAGGTTGCGGATGCGGCGCCAGCACGGCGTAGAGCTGAGTCCGACGGCCTCGCCGACCTCTCGCACCGACAGGGAGGCATCCTCCTGCAACAAGCGAAGGATTTCCTGATCTACTGGGTCCATAATAGGAACCCATTCTACAGGATGGCCTTCTTGAGAGCATGATTTTTCGAATCGGCTCGATTTCGTCCCAATATTCAACCGGATCGTGCTCGGCGCTTTCGGTACCTTCGAGGTATGGGACTTCGTAACCGCTTCCGCAAGGCCTTCCTCGACCATCCGGCCTCGGTCGACGAGACGTACTTCGAGCATTTCCGGGTTGCGTCGCACTACTCCCGAGAGTTGGCGGGCGCCAGCGCCAAGGCAATGGTGCACGCGCTGGTCCCGGGGATGTGCTGTACCTCCGCCAGTGACAAGATCAAGCAGCTCAACACCCAGGTGACCACCGGTCACCGGGCCGAACTTGCGGACCTTGCCAAGTTGGCCGAGCCCACCAAAGTCTCTGCCTGACCGCACGCACTCCGCATACACTCCGGCCGTTAGCAGCGCTGCGGCGGCCCTGGCCAATGGGCGTTGTACAGGGGCCGTGATCTAGCCTCGCGGCTATGGCGAAAAACCAGGGGGAAGGTCAGCAGCACTTTGATGCTGTGGTGATCGGCGCCGGCGTTTCCGGCATGTATCAGCTACACCGGCTGCGGGAACTTGGCTTGAGTGCGCTGGTGCTTGAAGCCGGGACCGACATCGGCGGCACGTGGTATTGGAACCGATATCCGGGGGCCCGGTTCGACTCCGAGAGCTACACCTACGGCTACTCGTGGTCGCCGGAGCTGTTGGCGGAATGGAATTGGACCGAGCGATTTTCGCCCCAGCCGGAGAACCTGCGGTACCTCGAGTTTGTTGCAGACAAGTTCGACCTGCGTCGTGACATCCGGTTCGAGAGTCGGGTCAGCGCAGCGGTCTACGACGAGGCCGAGAATCACTGGGCGGTTGAAACCGAGGACGGCTTTCAGACAACCTCCCGCTACCTCATCACCGCGCTTGGCGCGCTGTCCATGCCGGTGCTGCCAAAGCTCGACGGAATGGACAGCTTCGGTGGTCCGTCGTTTCACACCTCCAATTGGCCCAAGGAAGAGGTGGACTTCTCCGGCAAACGGGTTGCCGTCATCGGGACCGGCGCCACGGCGGTGCAGCTCATCCCCGAGGTTGCGAAAACCGTCGGCGAGCTGAGCGTCTTCCAGCGGACGCCGAACTGGTGCGCCCCGCTGCACAACGGACCGATCGAACAAACCGAGATGGACGAGATCAAGACTCGGTACCAGGAAATCTTCGACACCTGCAACGACACGTTCGCCGGTTTCCAACACGTGCCGGACCGTCGCAAGGCGCTGGAGATTTCGGCCGAGGAACGAGAGGAACTGTGGGAACGGCTCTGGGGTGAGCCCGGCTTCGGCATCTGGATGGCCAACTTCCGAGACATCCTGGTCAACGAGGAAGCCAACGCGCTGCTGAGCGAGTTTGTCGCCCACAAGATCAGGGAGCGCCTCGACGATCCGGCGCTGGCTGACAAACTCATCCCCACCAACCACGGGTTCGGGACCCGTCGAGTGCCGATGGAGACCAACTACTTCGAGGTCTACAACCAACCAAACGTTGAGCTGGTGGACCTGCAGGAAACACCGATCCACTCGGTGACCGAGACGGGCATCAGAACCACCGGTACCGACGGTGAACCGGTTGACCGTGAGTTCGATCTGATCATCTACGCCACCGGCTTCGACGCGGTAGTCGGGGCGTTCGAACGCATCGATATTCGCGGCGTGGATGGGGTTGCGCTAACCGACCTGTGGGCCGAGGGACCGCGCACCTACCTGGGGATGCAGATCTCGGGCTTCCCAAACATGTTCACCCTGGTCGGGCCAAACAACGCCTCGACGTTCTGCAACATGCCGCGCTGCATCGAGCAGAACGTTGACTGGGTAACCGAGTTTCTCCGGTACCTGGAAAGCAACGGCAAGACCCGGGTGGAGCCGACGGTCGAAGCGATGGACGCCTGGGGCGAACACGTGGTCACCTCCGGAGAACGCATGCTGTTCACCAAGGTCAACTCGTGGTTCATGGGCATCAACTCCAACATCGAGGGCCGCCAGACACCTCGGTTCTTGCTGTACGCAGCGGGGTTACCGACCTACCGGGAGAAGGCCGATGAGGTCAGCGCCAACGACTACGAGGGATTCGTCATTTCCTGATCATTCAAATTGGTTGGTACTCGAGAGGTTCCCGTGTTCGATGCAGCCCGATCGTTGGATACCGTCGAGGCGGATATGGAAGACGCAACGCCCGGCGGCCCCACATTTGACCCGACGAACGCGCTCGCCATGTACGGCAGCCTGTTACCGGGCGAGGTCAACCACCACGCGGTCAAGGCGATGGAAGGTGAGTGGGTCGACGGTTACATCCTCGGCTACACCTTTGACGTGACGTGGGGAGGGGCCGAAGGACACCCGGGGTTCATTCCCGATCCGGAGGGTTTCGAGGTTCCGGTCAGCGTCTTGATCTACGACAAGTGGTCGAGCCATTGGGACCGCCTCGACAAGTTTGAGGGACCGGGCTATCGACGCATCGAAATTGATGTCTACGACCAGCAGACCCGTGAGATCGCGGGGCGAGCCCAGGTCTATGAGTGTCTGACCGACAACGACTAGCCGGACGGGCAGCTGAGCTCGGCGGGCAGTCTGAGCTCGGCGGTTGCTATAGGTCCGTTGTTGCCTTGAAGGTCAGCTGCGTCGAGCTGACATAGGCATGGTCGGTGCAGCACGCCTCGATTCGCAGATCGCTGAACCGGTCATGGCCAGAAACTGTGAACTTGCTTTTGCCGTCCTCCACCACCTCTTCGCTTTCGATGGTGAGGCCCCAGTCGGCCAGTAGCGCCAAGTACTCGCTCCGGTAGTCGACCAGCTCAGTGAGGGTGGCCGTGTGGTTGGCGCGGTAGTTCATGGTGGCGTCGGTGCCACCTACGTCGATCGCCACATCAATCGAGGCGCCGAACAGGACGCTGCCAGCTGGAATCGGAAACTCGTCCTGCCAGCCGGTGTAGAGATCGACGACCCACGGCGGGGAACCGTACCTGGTAACCGTGATGCGAACTTCGGACCCACTGCCGGCGTAGTCGATCTCCAGCCGCAAGTCCGGCACCAGGCCAGCGGCACCACCGGGTGATTCCAGGTCTGGAAGATCGAACGAGATGAGGTGCTCGGCCTTGGAGCGGAAGTTTGGCCGCAGATCACGTTCCCAGTCCGGGTTGTCGGCCAATATCGTTTCCTCCATTGACACGGCCAAGGTGTCAGGATCCTCGGTGGAGGTCAGCAGCACCGTGGTGGTGTCCAGCGGATCAAATCCCTCACCGGGCATCGTCCGGGAGATCCTCACGAGGTGGAGGTTGGCCCCGGGTGGCGTTGGGAGCTGGCGATAGTCGGGGGCGACCCGCCGTACCTGGGTGACGAAGTCATCGGTCGGACCCAGGAGGCTGGCGAAGACATCTTCCGCCTGATCCAGATTGGGGGGCATCGGCAGCGGATCGAACCGAGGTTCCGAGATCTCGAACCCCGATTCGTCGGTCTCAGAGTCGTCAGTCTCAAAGTCGTCAGTCTCGGACTCTGCGGAGTTGTCCGCGGCCGGATCGGCGCCGTCGCCGGAGCCGGTGGCGTCGCTGGCTGACTGGTCGCCGTCGTTCCCTGCGAGACCGTGCGCTGGCACACTGTCGGCCTCGGTCGCAGCCTCGACGCTCGTCGACCCAATGCTCTCGTCGGTGGATCCGCACGCTCCTGCGACCATCAGAACAGACACGACACACACCAGGCCCCACCGCATGGAGTGCAATCTAGTTGGTGATGACCGCCATGTTCCGGCGCGTCGGCCAGGGAAGGTTAGGCGGCGAGACAGCTGGCGGCGATGCTTGAGATGGAGGTACCGCGGCGAGGTTCGCGAATCTCGTGACGGTCATACCCGTTTGTGACGTAGCCGAGCGAGAGCCCGGTTGCCGGGTCGGCCCACGCCAACTGACCGCCGGCGCCGTTGTGACCGAACGCTGCCGGTGACACGGTGCGGCCGAGGCCGCGCATGTTGGACAGACCGTCGTCGCCGGCCAGAATCACTCCGAGCCCGCGGTTGGCAGGCACTCCCATCGGGTCCGGCAGTGAGTTGCGGACGTTGCCGGTGGCGTCGGCCAGGATTGCCGGGTCCCAGATGTCGTGGGAGTTGTGGAGCAGCTCCTGATAGAACAGCGCCAGGTCTCGGGCCCGGGCGTAGCCACCGCCGCCGGGCACGCCAAGCTCTCGGGTTGCAGGGTCGTTGAACCGGTTGATGAGGCTGTCGTTAACCTCGGTTGCCGGCAGCTCCCGAACGCCGAATACCGCCTCCAGCTCATCGGGGGTTGCATGGTCGCCTGCCAGAACTAGATCGGCGATGCTGTCGTGTCGGTCGGCGGGGATGCCAACGATGCGAGGCAGTCCTGCGGGGCCGGTAATGCGCTGTTCCACCACGTCTCGGTAGTCCTGACCGGTGACGGCGTCGATGATCTCGGCAAGGACCCAGTGGGCCGAGGTTGGGTGGTACTCAAAGCGGGTGCCGGGTTCCCAGTTGAGACGCCAGCTGGACATGCGAGCCACCCGCTCGCCGCGGTCCAGCCAGGCCGGTGGGCCCATCGGGGCGTGGGGGAAGCCGGAGGTGTGGAGCATGACCTGCTCAACGGTGATGGCGGCCTTCTGCGCATCCGACCCGTCGCCAGCAAAGCCCGGGAAGTAGTCGGTGACCTTGTTGGCGGGGTCTACTGCGCCTTCGGCCATCAGCGTCCAGATCACCGAGGCGACGAACGGCTTGGTGGCGGAGAAGATGCAGTAGCGAGAATCCATGGTGGCGTCCCCGAAGGTCTCCTCGGCAACGATTTCGCCCTGGTAGCCGAGGGCGATCTGGGCCGAGGGCAACAGACCATCGTCGACCTCTCGCCGGGCCCGCTCCATCAGCTTGTTGACCTGGGTTTGATCTATCGCATGTGAGGTTCCTGCCATGACGCCACGTTAGGGCCAGGAGCGAGTCTGATCGAAACGAAGACCCGTTCGGTGATACACGGTGACCCGGGCGCGACGAAGCCGCGACGAGTTTTTGATGGTTGTGTCAGCTGGCTGACATGCCCTTACGGCGTCATGGTGGAGACTGCTGCAATGGACGAAGCGGTGGTGGAGACAAATCGGGGCACGGGCGACCCCGGACAACAGTTGGGGTCAAAGTACTTCCTGGCCGAACCGATCGGCCGCGGTGCCATGGGTGTAGTGCATGCCGCCACCACGCGAGACAACCGCCCGCTGGCGGTCAAGATTCTCCGACCGGAGCTGTCCAACGATGATCGGACCGTTGCCCGGTTCGTTCAGGAGCGGCAGATCTTCAACCGCATCGACCATCCGAACGTGGTTCGGGTCCATGACCTCGTTGCCGAGGGAGATCAGCTTGGCATTGTCATGGAGCGGGTCAACGGTGGGGACCTGAAGCAGCGGGTCGATGCGCAGTCACTCTCGCCCCGTCAGGCGATGGCTGTCGCCGCCGAGGTGGCAGCCGGACTGGAAGCGATCCACAGCGTCGACGTTGTCCACCGTGACCTCAAGCCGGCCAACATTTTGATTGCCGAGCGGTCTGACGGATCGCTGCGGCCCAAGATCTCCGACTTCGGCATTTCCCGTCTGGTCAGTGACGCCATGACCAAGACGTCGTCCACCATTGGCACACCTCTCTATATGGCGCCCGAGGCGGCCGACCAGCGGGGCGCCGAAGCCCCGGCCGACATCTATTCGCTTGGTGCGCTGATGTTTGAGCTGTTGATCGGCACTGCGCCGTTTCACGAGGGTGGCACCTTCGCCGTACTCAAGTCTCACGCAATGGACGTACCGCCCGCCATCGGTGGCGTGCCGGAGCAACTGGCGTTGCTGATCGATCACATGCTGGCCAAGGACCCCGCGGCCCGGCCCGACGCGGTAGAGGTGCAGCGACGGCTTCAGGCAATCCTGCCGGAGATCGACGACGCAGTTCGACCGATCGCCATCGAGCGCACGGCTCCGTCAGCTCAGGCCGCTCAGTCCATTCAGTCCTCTGAGGGCGCGGCTGCGGCTCCTGCTGACGACGGAGTCGGCACCGCCGGCGTCGTCGCGGCCGGTGTCGCAGCCGCGAAATTTTCTGACCCCAGCGACTCGTCCGAAACCATCGTCATGGACGCGGACGCGCCTGCCGTCAACGCCTTCTCGGAGACCATTACCGACGTTGCGCTCCCCGCACCGATCGGTGGCGAAGCGGTGCCTGCGCCCGAGCCCGCGCTTGAACCTGAGCCTCAGGCCGAACCCGGGTTGTTCGATGCCCCGCAGGTGTCGGGCGATCCCGTGCCCGGTGTTCACCATCTCGCACCGCCAGCACCCCTGGCACCAGCACTCCTAGGGGCGGCGGGTTCCGTTCCCGCTCCGCCCGGATCAACTTCGTCCGCTCCCCCGGCACCGCTACCTCCCACCACCGGTAGCAGCGGTTCCGGGTTTGGCGGCGACCGCCGAGTTCGGCGGTTGGCGGTCATCGGCGTTGCTGCGGCGTCCATCGCAGCAATTGCCGGTGTCGCCATTTTCGCTCTTGGTGGCGACGGCAACGAGGTTGCCGGGGGCGACGACAGCACCCTGATCGATGCCGGCACCAGCGAAGATGCCAACGGCGATGGTGAGCAAACCACGGCGAGCACCGCGGTGGCGGATGGCAGCAGCGGCAACGGCGGCCGAGACGGTGACGGCTCGAGCGGCCAGGGCACGCTGACACCAACGTCGATCACCGACGGCGGATCCGGCGGCGATTCGAGCGAGCCGACCACCGCTACCACCGACGCAGTCGGCACCACCACCGAAGGTCCCGCCGGGCCGACAACGTCTGCTGCGGAACCGAGCACGACGGTCACCACCTCCAAGTCGACCACCACGAGCATGCCTGCCACCACCGTGACCACCAAGGTAACGACCACTACGTCGACGACAGCCCCCGAGCCGCCGGTCACCATCGGGCCGGTGGACGTGCCAATCGAGATTGTGTCGGGGCCGACGGTGAACTCGACCGGGTCAGACAAGTTCCACTTCAACTACACCACTAACGATGTGTGCGGCACCGGGAGCTTCAAGGTCTACAAAGTGGACGGAGGCGCCCTGGTTGGCAGCTACACCGGCGGCAACATTTGCTACGGCCCGACCCATGGGGGATTCCCCCAGCCCAGCCACCCCACATTCGGCGGCTTCAACCTGGAGCCGGGGACGGCGTACCGGGTGGTGGTAACCGTGAAGGGCACCGCATCGGACGGAGCGAGGGTTGCGGGCTCGGGCTCTGACAGCCGCAGCTTCGAGGTCACCACCGACGCCTGATTGGATTCAGTCGTTTCGGCCAAAATTGTGGTGCCCCTGGGGATGACGTGGCCTACACTTGTCCCCCGGGCCGCCGGGCCCGAATGCAATGCCAGCGCTTGTGGCTCAATTGGATAGAGCATCTGACTACGGATCAGAAGGTTGGGGGTTCGAGTCCC
>CAZSTV010000144.1:0-15027 GCA_964609665.1 uncultured Acidimicrobiaceae bacterium | reverse complement strand
TCGTGATCTTCGGGCTTGGGGTGCTGCCGTACGAGCCGGTCAATCTGATTGTCATTGCGGGCATCACCATCGGCAACTCAATGCCGTCGCAGGTCCTTGGGGCCAACCGGGTCATGGCGGAGGTGCGTGACAACCGGGGGCAGTTCGAGGCGATGTTGGCGCTGGGCCTGTCGGTCAATCAGATTGTGAAGATGGTTGGCGGCCAAATTGTTCGGACCGCGCTGATTCCACAGATCGAGCGGACCAACGTTGTCGGTCTCATCGCTCTGCCGGGAGCGATGACCGGTTTGCTGTTGGCCGGAGCGGAGCCGCTCGATGCGGTCCTGGTGCAGATCGTGGTGATGTACCTGGTGCTCGGCGCGGCGGTGACGTCGGTCATCATCTCTGTCGTCAGCGGGATGCGGAACAGCTTCACCGCCGATTGGCGGCTGCGCACCCTCGACGCCGTCGTCGAGTAGCTCAGTCGGCGGGGGTCAACGAAAGTGCTTCGCGGACCCGGTCGATCAGCGCCGCTTCACCCGGGCTGACCCGCACGCCGTCTTCCTTTGCCGCCTCGGCCACCTCGTTGGCAACGTTCAATACCCAGGACTTGTAGCCCTGCGCTTCTTTGTATTCGGCGTTCGCACCCAGGATCTCGGTCAACTCGGCGCAGGCGGCAACCGCCGCGTCGGCAAGCGCGGCCGCTGGTAGGGCCATCGCCGCCTCCACCTCGGGTGAGGTTTGGGTGGTTACGGCCTGATCGATCAGCGACCGTGCGGCGCTCTCGTCTCCGTTGGCAGCCATGTTGGAGTCGAGCGTTCTCGTCTCCTTCTTGCTGCCGAAATACCCGCTGTCCTCGGCCTTCGCAACGGCCAGGCCCACAAGGACCGGCGTGCTCGCAACGACATTCCAATCGCTGGCCGAAAAATCAAACTGAGAAGTCATCTAGCGTGAGCTCCTAGGTTGTCCCGTCGGGCCACGACGATACTCGCCAACGGCACCCTCATGCACCTACTCCGCCCAGATCGACCGCCAAGGGTCTAGATGCTGGTCTCCGGGAGCCGGCCTGGGGGAGCTTGTCAGGTGACCGGCTGACAGGTGGCGCACCACCAGATTGAGCGCCCGTCGATGTCGGCAGATCGAATCAGATCATCGCAGCGCCGACATTCCTGGCCGTCACGCTTGTACGCGTACAGCCGTTCGTCCCTCGCCAGTTTGCGCACCGACGTGGCACCAACCTCACCCGGGTCGACCGTGACGATACGGCCCGCCCGCTCCCCCGCTTTGAGCTGAGAGACCGACAGCTGCCAGAGATCATCGATCGTTTCTGGCGCCACCTCGTTTGCCTTGGTAAACGGGTGCACGCCGAGCAGGAACAGCAGCTCGGCCCGGTACACGTTTCCGAGTCCGGCGATGACTTTCTGATCCAAGATGGCGGCACCGATGGGGATCGACCGGCGGCGGAGACGCTCGACCATCTGGTCGGCGCCGTCCTTCGGATTGAGGATGGGGTCCGGGCCAAGTCGGTTGGCCACCGCCTCCGCCTCTGTGTCGTCGAGCACCTCACACGCGGTCGGCCCTGCCAGATGGAGCCGGTGGCTGTCGGTGTCGATCACCACCCGGGCGTTTGGCGACGGTTCGGGGAACGGCACGGTCTGCTCCCGGAACTTGCCGTACAACCCGAGGTGGATGTGCAGCACGTCGCCGGTGTCGAACCGGTAAAAGATGTGCTTACCCTTCGCATCGATGGTGGCGATGGTGTGACCGTCGAGTCGCTCGGCTCCCTGAGCGAAACGACCCTGCGGCGAATGGACCGCAACCGGTCGTCCGGCGAAGCGTTTCTTATGCAGTCGAGCGGCCCGATGAAGCACATGTCCTTCTGGCATCGCATGATTGTGCCCGGCACAGATCGAGGATGCGGGGTCGTGGCGATAGGATTCCCAGCAATGTCTATTGATCCCCTCACTACCTCGGCCGAGGCCGACGACGACTGGCCGACAAAAGCGTCTGCCACCATCGTGCAGTACGTCGGAACGGTTCGGGACAAGACAACCGGTCCCGCGCTGGTGGCGTCACGGTATGCGGTGTACCTCCTCGCTATGGCACTCATCGGCATGATGCTGCTGGTGATGCTGCTCGTGTTGTTGGTCCGGCTGCTCGTGACCGCTACAGCGCTCCTGCCATTCGTCAACGACGGCGAGACCTGGTTGGCGTACTACATATTGGCGTTCTTCTTTATTGCAGGCGGCGCAGTGTTGTGGCGTAAGAAGGAACCTCGTTAAGGAATCAGCTGACCCCGACGGCGGTTCAGTTTTCATAGACCTCAACGCAGTTGAGGCACCGAACATTTTCAGGGCATCGCCGACACTGCCTGGAAGGAGAACAACGTGACCGACGTACATGAGGTCGTGATATTGGGTAGTGGACCAGCGGGTTTGACCGCGGCAATCTACACCGCTCGCGCCAGCCTAAACCCGCTAGTTATAGAGGGTGAGCCCTCTTCCACCGGCGACCAGCCTGGCGGTCAGCTGATGTTGACCACCGACGTTGAGAACTTCCCGGGGTTCCCCGAGGGCATCATGGGCCCCGAGTTGATGATGAACTTCCGGGCTCAGGCCCAGCGCTTCGGCGCAACCCTGGAAACGGCGAAGGCCTCCAAGGTTGACCTGTCGGAGCGTCCGTTCAAGATTTGGGTCGGAGATCCCGACGCACCGGAACCCACCCACCTCGCTCAGACCATCATCATCTCCACCGGCGCAAAGTCGCTGATGCTGAACCTGCCGAACGAGACCGAGCTCATCGGTCACGGCGTCTCCACTTGCGCCACCTGTGACGGATTCTTCTTCCGTGACCAGGACATCGCGGTGGTCGGCGGTGGCGACTCCGCCATTGAAGAGGCCACCTTCCTCACCAAGTTTGCAGCCTCGGTGACCATCATTCACCGCCGGGATGAGCTCCGTGCCTCCAAGATCATGCAGGACCGGGCTTTCGCCAACCCGAAGATCAACTTCATGTGGGATACCGAGGTCCGCGAGATCATCGGCAGCGAAAAAGTTGACGGAATCATGGTCGAGAACGTGAAAACCAACGAAACCTCGAAACTCGACGTGACCGGGCTGTTCGTAGCCATCGGCCACCGGCCGAACACCGACCTCTTCGTCGGTCAGTTGGACATGAAGGAAAACGGTTACCTGGTGACCAAGGCCCCGAGCACGTACACCAGTGTTGAGGGCGTCTTCGGTTGCGGAGACATTCAAGATGATGTCTACCGCCAGGCCATCACCGCCGCCGGATCCGGTTGCGCAGCGGCTATTGATGCCGAACGTTGGCTCGAAGCCAACGAACACGGGAATAGCTGAGAATACCCACGGTGTTAGTAAGTGTGTCAGTCTCATGCAGAGCGGGCGTCGTGCCCCGAGGCTGGACAGAGAAGACCACGGAGGTCGTAGCATGTCAGAATCAGTAAGCCATATAACCGATGCGACCTTTGACGAGGTAGTGAACGGATCGTCCGAGCCCGTGCTCGTCGACTTCTGGGCAGAGTGGTGCGGACCGTGCAAGATGGTCGCCCCGATCCTGGATGAGATTGCAACGGAGCAGGCGGGCAAGATCAAGATCACCAAGCTGAATGTGGATGAGAACCCCAACAGCTCGTTGAAGTATCAGGTGCAGAGCATCCCCACCATGTTGCTCTTCCAGGACGGCGAGGTCACCAAGACCATCATCGGCGCCAAGTCCAAGGCCAGCCTTATGGAGGACCTGGGACTGTAGTCCTGCGGCCCGCGGGCCAAACGTCCGGTCAGGCTGATCGGTCGTCCAAAGTACTGTGATGCGGAGCCTCCCCGGGGGCTCCGCTTCTGTTTTGCCGGCCGGTCAGTAGCCGTTGGCGTAGACCTCGTGCTCGATTTCTCGAAGCTCGGCAAAGCGATTACGTAGGTCGAGGCGCCGGCCACGATCCATCGCAAGGTTGTCAATCTCGTACGGGTCCTCCTGCAGGTCATACAACTCGTGGTCGTGGTCCTCGAATGCGCCGTCACGACCGACCTGCATCCGTGACCCGGTAAGCGGCCGGCCCAGGGCGTCGCGGCCTCCGCCGATGCCGTAGTACCGGCAGTACTTGTACCGGCCGTCGAAGATGCCGGTGCTTGCGTAGCGGACATGTTCCACGCCCGAGTACCACGGCCACTCCTGGGCGAACAGCACATGGTCGCGTATCGCAGTCGATTGGTCGGTAAACAGCGGTGTCATCGACGAGCCGACGATCTCGGTGTTGGCAACGTCGATGTCAGCGAGCTGCGCGATGGTGGCCGTCAGGTCGACGTGACTGGACAGGGCGTCGGTGGAAGTGCCGGCCTCGGTGAGGCCGGGCGCAACGATGTACAGCGGGATGCGCATCGACTCCTGGTAATTCCATGGTCCCTTTGACCGCAGACCCTGGGAGCCGCATTGGTCACCGTGGTCGGAGGTGAAGATGACGATGGTGTCGTCCCACCCGCCGATGTCATCCATCGCATCGAAGACGGTGCCGATGTGTTCATCGTTGAGCTGATGCAACCGGGCGTAGTAGTCGAGCCCTCGAAGCCACACGTCGACGTCGTCACGTCGCATCTCACCCGGCTGCCCGTAGCGCTCCATCTGAGACATCCATCGACGGTGCACCTCCGGGCGGGTGAACAGGTCGACGTCGAAGTTCGGCGGGAGTTCGGTGAACCAACGCTCGATGGACTCATCGAACACGGGCAGGTTGTCCTCTCGGCCCCAGTCGACCACGTTGAGGACTTCGCGGAGACGTTCGAAGTACTCGGGGTTGGCGTCGCGGTACCAGGCCTGGTCCACCGGGTACCACATAATGTCGTGAGGGTTGACCAACGCAACGGTCAGAAACCATGGCTGATCATCGTTGGCCCGCTCCCTGATCCAGCGGGCGCTCTGCTCGGCGATCGGGCCGTCATATTCGGTGCCGGTTCCCGGTAGTCCTAGCCACGCCCGGTCGTTGCCCTCCCAGTCACCGAAACCGTAGGCATCCATGTTTGGCTGCGCGGCCGCTTCGAGATGCCACTTGCCCTTGTACCCGGTTCGATATCCCTGGTCTCGCAGAAGGTGACCCAGGGTTTGGGTGTCATGGTCCAGCGCGGTGTTGTCTGGTCCGGTCGAGTTCTCGGTGACGCCGTGGCTTGCCGTGTACTGCCCGGTGAAGAGGGTGGCCCGTGATGGCGAGCACGGCGTGGTGTTGGTGTAGTGGTTGGTGAATTCGAGTCCGGCATCGATAAGTCGTTGGCGGTTGGGTAGCTCAAACCCGACCGGAAGCCAGTCCCGCTGCCGTTCCTGATCCGAGACGATGAGCAAGATGTTTGGCCGCGCCATACCGGTCACAGTAGTCGACGTCACATTTCGGACCTTTTGCCGCTGCACCCGTCTTGCCCCGCTTTTATACCCAATGGAGCCCGCGCTGTCCCTCCGCTCTCCCTTGAACAGACCCCATTCGCCCCGGAGTCGTAGTAGAGTGACCCCCGTCGGACTATCTCAAGGTGGTTGAGGGATGCGTTCAATTCCGGACTCGGTAGTGGTGGGGATTGGTAAAGGTGGCTCGTGCAAGACGACGCTGGCCACCCAGCTGGCGGGCATTTGGGCCAGCGAAGGCAAGAAGGTCCTCATCGCAGACCTCGACATGCAGGCCTCGGCCACAAAGGTTGTGGGGCTGGACCCGCTACAACACGGGGCCGGACGCCACCTGATGGATTCGGTCATGTACGGCGACGAGCTTGTGACCGTGAAAGCGCGGGACAACCTGGAAATCGTGGTCGCTGGCAAACACACCAAGACGCTGTCCAACCACTTGGTCACCGCCGCCAATGGCCCCGAAGCGTTCGCACTGCCGTTCGAGAAGGCCATGGCCTCCTCACGATTTGACCGGATTGTCTTTGATTTGCCGCCGTCTGGCTCATCCCGGTTGGCCGACATGGCCATGCAGACCGGCAAGTACCTGCTGGTTCCCACCAGTAGTGGCGTGGACAATATCGAAGGCCTGAGAGTGCTGGCCGGAGAGCTCGAAGAGCTGGAATCGGACATTTTGCTCCTCGGAGTGGTGCTGATGAAGATCAGCGCGGCGGCTCACCGCAAGCGTGCCGAGGCTCGTCAAGAGGTGGCGGACGTCCTTGCAGGCGTCGCCGATCCCTTCCAAACCATCATTCGTGAGGCCGGTGCGGCCTATGACGACAGCCGGAAAGCGGGCCTTTTCTTGCACGAATATGCGGAATGGGCCTCAACGGTGTCCATCGGCGACCAAATTCGGAGCAAGATCAAGGTCCCGTCCAACCTGGCGGACCTTGCCCGCGAGTTCTATGAGCTTGCGGACGAAGTTGATGACAGGATCGCCCTGGCGGAGCGGCTTCTCGAGGGGAGTGTTTCGTGAGTGAACAGACATTGGGCAAGGCCAGAGGGCTGAATTCCATCGCCGATCCCTCTGATTTCAAGGGGCGACGAGGCCGTAAAGACCGGCGAGTGGTGGAAGACGCCGCTCCTCCCCCACCTCGCGTCGAGGACCGGGCGACCGAACTTGTTGAGGCAGAACCGGTCAAGGCTGCGGCGCCAGTCACCCCACACCGGGCCGTCGTTCCTGGCGTACAGCGCAAGCGGCGGGAGCTTTCCATCCCGGTCCCGGTTGCTGAGGCGCTCGAAGCGACGGGCATCAACCCGGCCGACGTGGTGATGTCGGCCTACCGGACTCACAGCGATGCGATCTTCGCTGGCGCCGGCGGACGGTTGGTGTCTCGCGGCAGGCAGCGTTTGCGGCTGTCGATCTCCGACGTTGAGTTCGACAAACTGACCAGGCTCGGCGAGGCCCGCGGCTGGAACCGATCCGAGACAGTCGCCGTGCTGTTAACCCTCGATCTGCTGAGCACACCAGAACCCGCAGCCGAGTAGTTCAGGCGCTGTATCGAGCCCGATTGCCCCGATTACCCCTTGTGGTTACCCGATGCGTCCCCCGGTGTTCACCTTGATCGGCCACGTTTATACCCACAGTTGGGGATAAGCGACGTAGGTCGGGGGCGCCGGCGGGTAAGACCGGTTCCTCCATCCAGCCGTGAAAGGGTCGTCCGTCCGCCTCCCGGAGCGCTCATCGTCAGCCTCTTCGCGCTGGCTCGGTCGCCCGCCTACTCCCCCGCTTCCTCCTGCCTGTCCATCGCCGATCCTCGCCTTGGCACCGGTCGGTGGTGCTTGGTGCGCGGCAATGGGTTCGGGCGACGGGTTGTCAGTCAGGAGCTGTTCGACGGTTCGTGGAATCGGCCGTCGCCACCCGTGCCTGCTTCCTGCGACCGCTCCAGTGAAGGGCGTCACGACGGACGAGACGGACTCCGCCGCTCACTGCCGCTAGGCCGCCGCTGAGTCGAGCGTTCCCCTCCGGCAGCTCGTCGCCCAGTTGGCCGGTCGAGTTCGCCCGTTATCCCCCGTCGTCCCAGGTTTATACCCAACGAAACCCCAGATCTCCCACGCTTCAACACAGACTGCACCACAACATACACAGCAGTGGGCACCATCGCGGTACCTATCGGGCGACACTGGGGATGAACAGGTGACGGATCGACTCGTTCGCAAGGATGCAACCTCGCCTGAGGCCCAGAGGCTCTGCATGCCGACAGGTGTGCCTGGAGGCGCTGGTCTCGGCCTGAGGCCGTGGCAACGCCCCTCGGCGGCCCCACGAGCCGCTGAGCCATCCCATGACGGCACGACGGGCCATGGAGCCTGCCTCGCGGCACCACCGACCACTGGACCTTCGCAGGCTCGCAGCCCCCGCGTGTTTGACCGATGGCAGCCAGGCGCACAGTTCCACGGGGCCTCGGTTCCGCCGGTACCAGGGACCTTGAGGTCGCGCCCTCGTTCGGTCCCGACGCCCTCGCCACCTCGGTGGGGGACGACACCGCCTCCCAAGCCCCGGAGCACTTCAGGCCCACCTCAAGCTCCCACACTAGTGCCCTTGTCGTACCCGACTACCCACGGCGAACACCACCGTTATCCGCACTCATCCCCACAATTGGGTATAGAGCGCGGAAGTAGCGGGCGCGATCAGGGTGTCCAACACGGGTCCGCGGCACCTAGGCCGTTGGCGGAAGATCCCGCAATGCGTGCCGGTCCAGGCGTCAAACCAGTCCGGGAATGGGCCCCAGCAATGCCCAGGGACGCCCTGATAGCCCTCCAGGCCGTTCGAACGGTACCAATGCCCTCGGGGCCTCCTGACGCTGCCACAGGGCCGCTACGGGCGCGGCGGCGTCTTTCGCTCGCCCGTTCACCCGAATCTCGTTGCGCCCGCAGTGCGTTCACTGACTCGCCAAGCAGCCACGAGTTCCGGCCGATCTTCCGCGTTGCCAGCGATCCACCCCCGACCAACCAAGGCGACCAGCCGCGCGGCTCTCCTGCACGCTCCCCGCCCGCCCGATCGCCACGGCCAGCTCGAGCGTTGATCACCGCCACCAGTCCGCGGCGACCGGAGCGAGCTACTCCACCGATCGAAACGCGTACCGCTCCAACCTCAGGAGGCCGGATCCATTCGATGGCCCTCTCTCTAATTGCGTGCCGTACTCGCTCGCCATACAAAAACGCCGAGAACACGGCGTCCATCGAGCCCATACCCGGTCGCCCCCAGTCCCCCACCCATCGTCACCGTTCGCCCCGTTTATGTCCACAGCTCTTCCACCTTTCATACCCACAGTCGGGCCTATATCGCGCAACCAAGGGGATATCCCGGTATGTGCGGGGACAAACATGGGCAATGCGGGTGTTTCACGTGAAACACCCCGGCGGACGCGGATCGCCAGACATCCCAGGCCTTCCTCCTTCCTTTTTCAGACGGCCACCGAGCTCCAGCCGGCCCGAGCTCGAACAGCGCGGCCACGCCAGCCGACCCTCACCCGACGGCCGCTACCCACAGTCTGTCCACCGACCAACCCGTGGTTTCCACAGCCTGTGGGGTGACCTGTGAGGCCACGGCCCGCGGCAGCGGCGTTCAGTCGTCCAGGAGCCCGAAGATTCGATCGAGGTCGTCCCGGTCGGCAAATCGGATGGTGATTCGCCCGTTCCCACTGGCTTCTGAAACTTCTACCCGCGTCCCCAGCTTGTCTCCAAGCAGACGCTCCACCTCAAGCGCGGCAGCCGACTTCGACCGTCTCCGGGCGCTTCCCGCGTCACCGACCGGCCAATCCGGGTCAACAACAACCGCCCGAACAGCGTCCTCCACAGCCCGCACGCTCAGTTCTTCGGCAATCGCCCGCTCCGCCAAGGCAAGCTGGTCAGCCGGATCCGCCAGGGCCAAGATCGCCCGGGCGTGACCCGAGCCAAGCGTGCCCGCACTAACCATACGCTGTAAGGCTGGACTCAGCTGAAAGAGACGAAGCGTGTTGCTCACCGCCGATCGACTCTTACCGACCCGCACCGCAACCTCATCCTGAGTCAGACCGAAGTCGTCGACCAGTTGGCGATACGCCGCCGCCTCTTCCAGAGCGTTCAAGTCCTCGCGGTGGAGGTTCTCCACAATCGCCTGCTCCAGCGAACCCTGGTCCGCGGTGCTGCGCACGATCGCGGGAATCAACGCAAGCCCGGCATTTCGGGCCGCTCGCCACCGCCGTTCACCGGCGATCAGCTCATACAGATCCGGACCATCTGGACGGACCAGAATCGGTTGCAAGACCCCAAGTTCCCGGATCGATTCCGTCAGCGACGCCAGCGCCTCATCATCAAAGTGCTGCCGAGGCTGGAACTCGTTGGGCACAATCGACTCGACGTCGATGTGACGAAGCTCGCCGCCATCAGCGGTCAGCGATCCCCTTGACCCAAACCCAGACCCAGCGGCTCCGGGGTCGTTCGAGCCGGGCTCAGCCGAGCCCGACGTCCCTAGCGATAGAAGTGAATCCAAATCTGGCGACGATGGTCGCTCAGATTCAGGTCGACTCACCGGCTACCTCGCCAGCCACCTCGCGGGCCAGATCTCGGTAGGAGAGCGCACCCCTCGAAGCCGTATCGAACACGGTGATGGGCTGCCCGAAACTCGGGGCCTCCGACAGGCGAACCGTGCGGGGTATCACCGTCTTGCAGACCAGGTCGCCGAAGTGCTCACGGACCTCGGTGGCCACCTGGGATGCCAGGTTGGTCCTTGCGTCGAACATCACCAGCACGATGTGTGACAGGTGAAGCTCGGCGTTCAGGTTTCTCTGGACCAAGTCCACATTTCGCAGCAGCTGCCCAAGCCCTTCAAGTGCGTAGTATTCGCACTGAATCGGGACGAGCACCTCGTTTGCGGCCGCCAAAGCGTTGACGGTCAGCAGACCGAGCGATGGGGGACAGTCGATAAGAATCAGGTCGAAATCGTCCGCAACCTTGGCGATGGCGTTCTTGAGCCGCATCTCACGGCTGAACGCAGGCACCAGCTCGATCTCGGCTCCCGCCAGATCCAGGTTGGCCGGCGCCAAGAACAGATTCCGCACCGCCGCAGCCTCGATGGCGTCATCCATGGGGACGTCATGGAGCAGCACGTCATACATGGAGGACTCGAGCGTGCGGGGGTTGATGCCAAGCCCGGTGCTGGCATTGCCCTGCGGATCGAGATCGATAATGAGCACGCGGTGGCCCATTTCGGCGGCCGCCGCGCCGAGGTTCACAGTGGTCGTGGTCTTACCGACGCCACCCTTTTGGTTGGCAACCGCAATCAGCCGGGCGCCACTTTCAGCTTCCGTCGAGCTGGTTGCCTCTTTTGAATCCGTAGCGGTCAACAGACACTCCTCAATGCTCGCGTCATCTTCGCCCGGTCGTAGGCCAACATCAACCTAGCTCCGGCCTTTTACCGAGATTAGACGACCGAGCCCGAAGTACTGGTCAATCAAGCTCGAACATTGGAGAACGCTGTAGCTGTTTGGTGTTTCGTGGCAGCCGTTCGTCCAGTGGACCGGTCCGCTCGAAGACCGCAACGCCGGGGCCACTGTCGCATTGTTCCAGGCCCAGGTCGGCCAGGCCGTCTCCCGGCCACTGCCGCTTGAGCGGCGGCTCGCTGACAACAATTCGGCCGCCAGATCGAAGTAGGGGAGTGGCGCACTCGAGGGTGATCGCCGGCGGGCCGAAGCCCCTCGCCACCACCGCGTCGAATTGTTCTCGGGCCCTGACTTCCCGGCCGATCACTTCGGCCCGGCCGCACCACACCTCCGCCCGGTCAGCCAAGTCGAGTTCGCCGAGTGCCCACACCAGAAACGAGCATCGCTTCTGTGAGGCATCGAGCAGCACCGCAGACAGTGCTGGGTTGGCAACGAGCATCGGCAGACCCGGGACACCACCGCCGGCGCCGATATCAACAAAACGGCGTTCGGCCGGACCAACGGCCCGGCCGAACAACGATGCGTGCTCTATATGTGTATCGATTGGACCCGGTCCTAGGAACCCAACGGCACGAGACCGCTCGAGTACCTCGGCAAGTGCCGGGTCCATAAGCGGGGGAGTTACTCCTCCTCGTCGCCGCTTGCAGCGTCGACGAGTTCCGCCTGATCTTCGCTGACCTCGTCAACGACGTCTTCGGCCGGCTCATCAGCCTCTGCGTCTTCGACCGGAACGACCAGCACCTTGCGGCGAGGATCGGTACCAACCGAACGTGTCTCAACCCGACCGTCTTCGCTCAGCGCATCATGAATCGCCTTGCGGTCTGCGGCGGACATGGGCTCAAGTGCGACCTCGCCGCCGGTCTCGACCGCGTTGTCTGCCGCCTTCGCCGCAAATGCGGCAAGTGCGTCTTGACGTTGCTGGCGGTAACCGCCGACGTCGACCTTGATCCGGATGCTGCTCGGCACGGTGCGCTGGCACGAGATGCGAGCCAGTTCCTGCACTGCGTCGAGCGTGCGACCCTTCGGCCCGACAAGCAGACCGTGCTGGCCTTCGATGCGACCGACGAGCACGTCGGCCTCAGAGTTGTCGACCGTTACCGGGCTGTCGAAGCCGAATGCCTCGGTCAGGCCACTCAGGAACGTCTGCAGGTGCTCTTGTACTTCTTCCACGGGTGTTTCCTCTTTCGGCTTCGCTTCGTCGTTCTTCTTAGACCCTCTATTGGAACGGTCCGAGCGACCGTTCTGATCCGCCGACCTGTTCCGGCCGCCTCCGCCGTTGCCTCCACCGGAGCGATTGCGGCCCTTGCCGCCGCCACCCTGGCCAGACTCATTGCGACCGCCGCCTCCGCCACCAGACGCTGCTCCGGCCTTTGACCGGTTGTCGTTCTGCTTCGAGTTGTCGTTGCGGTTGCCGGAGTTCTTGTCGTTGCGGTTGCCGCCACCTTGACCACCGCCACCACCTTGACCACCACGGCCACGGTTGCGGTTCCTGTTGCGGTCGCCACCGGAACGATTGCGTCCCTCGCCACCCTTGCCCTTGCGGTTCCGGTTGCGCTCGGTCTTGGGCCGAATGGCCTTCGGCTTGACCCGAGCCTCAACCCGGGCAGTGCCACGCATCCGTCCGAACAAACCCTGACGGGGCTCCTCGAGGACGACGATCTCGGCCTCGGACTCATCAACCCCCAAGTTGTCGAGAGCCAAATCGATGGCTTCAGGCAGTGTCTTTGCCGTTGTCTTTACCCATTCCACGCTTGCCTACCTCTTTCGTTTCTTCTTCTGCGCCGACGGCTTGGTCCCCTTCGGAGTCGTCCGACTCCCACCATCGGCGGCAATCTTCTTCTTCGAGTCTTGTGCCTTGGCCCGCTGGGCCCGGCGCCGCTCCCAGGCGGCATTTCGATCGGTGTCGCCGTTGGAGGAATCCGAGGTGGATCCGTTCCTGCCGTTTTTGGAACCGGAGCTGGCGGGCTTGCCGTCACCGTTCGCTTCCGCGGCGTCCTTATCTTTGGATCCGTCCTTGGACGTATCGCCCTTCGATGTGTTGCCCTTCGATGTGCTGCCTTTGGATCCCGACTTCGACTGAGACTTCGACGAGTCCTTCTTTTCCGCCGAGTCCGATGCGTCCGTGGCGGAACCGTTGGCGGCAGAGGCAGTCTTGGCGACGCTGCCCTTGGCAACCAGTTTCTCTCCGCCCTCGTCATCTTCTTGGTAGAGCGCCCGGGTGATGTAGGCCTGCTGACCGATGCGGAACACGTTTGACGTTGCCCAGTACAGGACCAGGCCTGCCGGGAAGAAGAAGCCTGTTACCGCGGACATCATCGGCAGAATCCGAAGCAGCTGCTGCTGGGTCTGCTGCTGCTGGGTGGGGTTCTCCGGCTGGGCACCGCGTCGAGCCGAGACCTGCCGCTGCTGGTAGTAGCTGGTCGCCACCACGAACGAGATCAAGATGATGTACAGCAGACCAAGACCGAAGCCAGCCTGGATTGCGGCCCTGGCATCGATGGCAAGATCCAACGGACCGAACAGCATTTCGGTGTCCTGCGACAGGTCCTGGAAAAGCTCGGTCTCATGGCTGAGATACTTCGGATCGAAGGTGTCCGGCGCCTTGCCCTGACCCCCGGTCAACGCCCGAGCCTGATCGGCGATGGCGTAGTACGGCACTTCCGACACGCGCCGGGTCAGACCCCGCAGCACGTTGAAGAGCACGAGGAGTACCGGCAGCTGAGCGACCATCGGCAGACAACCGCCGACCGGGTTGACGCCATGCTCCTGGTACATGGCCATCATGGCCTGGTTGAGCTCTTGCTTGTCGTCCTTATATTCCTTCTGCAACGCCTTGAGCTCGGGCTGCAGCTGCGTCATCTTGATGGTCGAGCGGGTGGCCTTCAGCGTGAGCGGCATGAGCACGGTCATCACGGTTGCGGTGAGCAACATGATGGCGATGCCATAGGACCCGCCGACGACCGGCAGGGAGTAGAAGAAGGCAAGCAGCGACGTGATGCTTTCGAGGGCGAAGTCTTTGATCGTGTTGAACATTGCTACTTCTCCGGGACTGGGTCGAAGCCGAAGGATCCGAACGGGTGGCAGCGGCCGAGCCGACGGGCTGCAAGCCAGGTGCCGCGGCCGGCGCCGTGACGCTCGATGGCTTCCGCCGCATATTCAGAACATGTGGGCAGGTAGCGACAACGGGGCATGCGCACCGGAGCGGTCATCCGATACAGACCGATGGCCTTGAGCATGAGCCTGCTTACCGGCCCTCGCTCCACATCCACGCAGCAGTGGTCGGCAGACTCGGCATCAACAGCAACATCTGACTGGCTGTCGTACTCGGTATCTAGTTCGGTGTGACGCATCAGGCCTGGTCCGCCTTCAGTTTCTCGAGGCACTTCTCCACATCGTTGACCAGGTCTCCGTAGCCGGCGGTGAGTAACCCCCGAGAGCCTGTCAACAAGAACGCTCCATCGAGTAACGACTTATCCACAGCAGTTGTGGATTTCGCGTAGCGATCAGCCACCTCGACGAATGCCGCCCGGAGACGACGCCGACCACGATTGCGCTCCACCGCATTTCCGAACGACCGACCGATGGCGAATGCCACCTGTGGATTGTCGGTTTCGAGCGGCAGAAAGCTCAGGCGAACAGCACCATGCCGGGCTCTACGACCGTCGCGGCGAAGTTCAGAGAACGTTCGCCGACGAGCGATCGAGGAGATCACGCACTCAGGCGATGACGGCCCTTGGCCCGACGGGAACGCAACACGGCGCGACCACCTCGGGTGGCGGTGCGGGAGCGGAACCCATGCTTGCGGGCACGCTTGAGGTTGTTTGGTTGAAAAGTACGTTTCACGACAGCTTCTCCGAGCAGTTTCTTGCACGTCAGGACGATGTCCCAGGCTCGACCCGAAATCGCGAAGCGATTGGCAAGCAGGGGGAACATCTCGTCAGGCTCGGTGTTTCGTTCGAATTACCTTGGCGCCACACCAGCCAGAACTCTCAGGCTACGGCACGGGGAGTGCACTCCCAACTACATGACGTCTCGGCGTGCCGCGGGCCCTTTAGTCCACAGGCCAAACCGGCACCGCGCCCACAACATTCTTCTGATCCAGTGGTGCCGCGGGCCAACTTGTAGTAGACCAAATGGTGGGAAATCGGAAAGGCGACACGCTAGGTCAGGGGGGACGACCAAGCTTTTCCAC
>CAZSTV010000143.1:0-15085 GCA_964609665.1 uncultured Acidimicrobiaceae bacterium | reverse complement strand
GCGGTACACCGAGCGGGCCGTTGTCAGCGACGCCGGATCGTTGTGATCGACCGCAAGCAACACGTCGACATCGACCGCTACCTTATGATTTGGGAGCAGCGACACATGCTCGGAACGCAACACAATGGCCTTTGAGAGCTCGAGGGCCTTCCTCGCATACGACGCCGCCTTGTGGAGATGATTCGAGATGCGGTCGGCGGGGACACCGGGCCAAAGCGCATCCAGCACTCGCTCCCGGTGGAGGCGGCGGCCGGGCTGCATCGCCAAAAGTTGCACCAGTTCTGCCGCCCCTCGACGCTCGAATGCCTCCAGCCCGATCCGGCGGTTGTCGATTTGGATAGCAAACTCGCCAAGCATTGTGATCGACACATCAATCGCAGCGGTGGCGGCGTGCCGGTGCTCCTCGGTGGGTCTCTCGCCCAACATTTCCTCGCCCTTCCCTCAAGTGCGGTCCCTGTAGTGCTTTCTCCAGTATGAGAAAAAGCCAGTGCCGACTCTTGAAGAAGTGCTGTAGATCGCCTGGAGAACCGCCAAAGGGCTTCCCGCGGGCACCGAGGCGCAACGGAGAGCTACTACGCCTCGTGCCCACCAACCGGAAGCGTCAGAACGATGGTTGTGCCTTCCCCGGGGTTCGACCTGACCGAGATCGTGCCACCATGGGCTTCGACGATGGTCTTTGCGATTGACAGGCCCAGGCCGCGGCCTCCCTTGGCGGTGTCACGCCCGACGTCCCCTCGGTAAAAGCGGTCGAAGAGATGCCCCTGCTGGGGCTGCGGAATACCTGGTCCCTGATCGGCGACGCTGATCTCCACCATGTTCCCTTCACGCGACGCGACGAGCTCCAGCCCCGCGTCCGCCGGCGTGTGGCGAAGCGCATTCGACGTTGCGGCCGTAACTGCCTGGGTGAGCAGGTCCCGATCGGCACGGACCACCAGGCCATCACCAACTCCGTCGCTGTCGACTCGGCGGTCCGGCTGGATGGCCGCCACGTCAGCTGCGATATCGATGATTAGCCGGCTGAGATCAACCTCGACGAGGTCGAGCGGGCGGCCTTCATCAAGCGAGGCGAGGGTCAGAAGATTTTCGGTAAGCGCCGCCATCCGCGCCCCTTCAACTTGAATCCGTCGCATCGCATCGCCGATGGCTTCGGGTGTCGAGAGGCCGCCGGTGAAGTACAGGTCGGCGTAACCCCGCAATGCGGTGAGGGGCGTTCGGAGTTCGTGTGACGCATCGGCGACGAACTGACGTTGACGGCTCTCCGATTCTTGCCGGGCGTCGAGCATGGCGTTGAATGCTGCGCCTAGCCGGTCGGTCTCGTTGCCGCTGGTCGAGACTACGACTCGTCGCTCCGATCGGCCGGAGGCAACCTCTTCTGCCGCCGCCGTCAACCTGCTGATCGGTTGTAGACCCAGGCGATCCACCCACCACATCGCCAATACGAGCACTGCCATAATCGCGAGCACACCAAGACCTGAGGCCACCAGGATCTGACTCTGTGCTTCGTCGATGCCCGTCGTCGAACGAGCGACGATGAGGGTTCGGTCGAGGCCGATATCGACCACGGCCACACGGACATCTCCCCCGCCAACCGCCCATTGGACCGTCGATGGTTCGAGCACAACCGATCCATCGGTCTCAACCGGTTGAGCGAGCGCCCGGGCCTGATCGACATCTGGAGTAATCTCCGGCCCGGGCACAGGTTCGGCGAACACGACGAGGGCACCCGACGGACCGACAGCCGCAATGTACATGTCGCCGGTCGACGCCCCGTTGGCCTGCCCGGTCGATGGTTGGGTTCGCAGATCGTTCTGGTTTTCAACAAGCCGAACCATCGCATCGGCGACGAGCTCGAGTTGATCATCGATCTGGTCGGTCAGGATGACACGCTGCCTCATCACAATTCCGATGAGGAGCACTACTATCAGCGCCATGATGGCAACGGAGACGGCCAGCAGCCGACTTCGGAGGTTCATCGTCGACGCCCCGACTTCAACACGGCTGTCAACACGACTCTCAGCACAGCTCTCAACGAGGCGGCCGGATCGTGTATCCAACCCCTCGAACCGTCTCGATCAACCGCGGCTCGACACGGTCGATCTTCTTGCGAAGCGACGAGATGAACGTTTCGACAATGGCGGACTCACCATCGAAGTCGTAGTTCCAGACCTGATCGAGAATCTGCTCTCTGGACAGTACCCGGCCCGCGTTCGTCATGAGCAGGCGACAAAGTTTGTACTCGGTCGGTGTTAACTGCACGGGATCTCCCGCTCGTGTAACCAGGTGAGCATCATCGTCGAGCACCAGGTCGGCGACTGCGATCTGCGCCTCCGTTGCGTCGCTCCCGGAACGGCGCAACGCAACGTCAACCCTGGCTACCAGCTCTTCGAGCGCGAACGGCTTCGTGATGTAGTCGTCACCGCCGGTCGTCAGGCCGCGCACTCGGTCGGCTGTCTCGGTCTTTGCGCTCAAGAACAGCACGGGCATGAGCAGACCCCGTCGGCGAAGCAACTGAAGAACCTCGAACCCGTCCAGGTCCGGAAGCATGACGTCGAGCACCAGCACATCGGGGCGGAATCGCTCCGCTGCATCCAAACCGGACTGACCCGTCGCGGCGATCTCCACCTCCATCCCAGCAGCCCGCAAAGCGGAGGCGACGAGGAAGGAGATGTTCTCCTCGTCGTCGACGACGAGTGCCCTTTGTGCTGCCATCGCTCCAGCATCGTGCATTTGACTGAAGGTTGGTGGGACGTTTGCTGAGCTTTTGCTGAAGACGTGCTCGGGAGACGCCGCCGATGGCCGACCTTCAGGAAACCCGCAGGAATCCACCAAGTGGGCCACACCTTGCATCCCTACTGTCTTCAACATGAGCAAAACAGGGGCGATCGGCTTCGCACTTTTCCTCTCCCTCACCGCTGCGGCCTGCGGAATCTCGTCGACGAACGAGCCCGATGTGGTCGCCGGCCTGGCGGCTCAAACCGAGGATGATGACCGAAGCCTGGAGGAGAAGGTCGACACCGATGGTGACGGCGAGATGAGCGAGGAGGAGATCTCGGCGTATGCCCAGGCGGTACTGCTCGACTTCTCCGACTGCATGCGCCAGAACGGATATCCCGACTTCACCGATATCTCACTGGAGGACCTGACCGAGGGAAGCGGCACGGGCCAAGGCCGATTTCTTGGCCTTCTGAGTGAACGTGGAGTCACCGTCCCCGATGGCGTTCCTACCATCCAGCTGTGCGGCGAAAACCTCTCCGATCTTCAGACCTTTGCTCCGGAGCCCAGCGATGATGAGGTCGCCGAGCAAGAAGCAGCGGTACTGGAGTTTGCTGCATGCATGAGAACCGAGGGCCTGAGCAACTGGCCCGATCCCGACTTTGCCGCCAATGGCGGAAACGGATATGGCCCGGAACTCCTACAAGACTTCGACGTTCAGTCCGATGAGGTCCAATCTACAATCGCCACCTGCCAGGCGGCGAACAGCGCTGCGATCGAGGTCGGCAGCGAGGACGGGGATGGCGACTCCGACGATGAATCCGCCGATGGTGACAGCGGCGAGCCCAACAGCACCGAAGAGATCGACCGAGCACCCATAAGTCCACTGATCGAAGGCGATACGAGCGATCTCAACGTCGCCAAGGTCGCCCGCCGAGACCTCGCCCAGACAAAGACCTTCTCGGCAACCCTCGGCTACGGGGAGCTCCAGCAGTTCCCGACAAACACCAGCGGCGTCATCACGGGGCTTCCCGACGAGGGCGACCTCATTGGCTTTGGCGAGGCGCTCTTTGCAGTTGATGGCCAACCAGTTCTGCTCTTTGCGGGGGACATACCGCAGCACCGCTCGTTCGATATCGATATGACCGACGGCCTCGACGTCGAACAGCTCGAGCGCAACCTTGTCGACTTCGGATACGCCGATGACTTCGACCTCACCGTCGACGTGGACTTCTCATACATCACCGCGGATGTGATCGAGGAGATGCAACATCAACTCGGTTTGGAGGAAACGGGCGGACTCGACGTCGGGCGAGTTGTGTTCTCTCCGACCCCAATCCGGGTCGGAGCCGTCAACGTGGAAAACGGCCAGTCAATCAATCCGCAAATCAACGTCCTGAGCGTGACCGAGAGCAGTCAGCGGATCACCCTCGACCTCGACGCCGAGGATCTCTCACTGCTGCCTGAGGACACCGAGGTCGACATCGAGCTGCCAGATGGAACCGTTGTGCCCGGTCGCGTGTCGGACGTGGCCGCTGTGGCGACCCGAACGGTCGACCAACAAGGGACTGCTGGGGATCCGACAATCGAGATTACGGTCATCTTCGCCGATGGAGAACCGAACGAGGTCTTCGACGCGGCACCCGTCGACATCATTGTCACCGAGGAGGTGAGCGTCGACGTTCTGACCGTGCCGGTTCCAGCGTTGATTGCGCTGTCTGGAGGCAGTCACGCCGTTGAGCTGATCGTGGAGGGCGGAACGCAACTCATCGAGGTTGAGCTCGGCGACTTTGTCGACGACCACGTCGAGGTCCGAGGCGACGTGCAAGAGGGCGACCGCGTTGTGATGGCGACGAGCTGACATGGCCGACGCAGTACTCGAACTTCGACAGGTGACAAAGTCGTACCCCGGTTCGCCACCGATCGAAGTGCTCAAAGGAATTGACCTCATAATCACCGAAGGCGAGCTGGTCGCTATCGTCGGCCCGTCGGGTTCGGGCAAGAGCACGCTGCTCAACATGATGGGAGCGCTCGACCGGCCGTCTAGCGGCGAGGTTCTCATCGACGGAACGGTGGTCAACGGACTCCGCGATCCAGCCCTATCGGGTGTGCGAGGCCGCCGACTTGGCTTTGTGTTTCAACAGTTCCATCTCCTCGCCGGTCTGAGCGCAACGGAGAACGTGGCGACAGGCCTGCTCTATCACGGCATGAGTGGGCGTGAACGGAAGCGCCAGGCGCGCGAAGCACTCGAACGCGTCGGTCTCGGACATCGCCTGGACCAGAAGCCTGGAAAGCTGTCCGGGGGTGAGCGGCAACGGGTTGCGATCGCACGGGCCCTTTTGGGCGAACCGGCAATCGTGCTCGCGGATGAGCCCACCGGGAACCTCGACTCACAGACCACCGAGGAAATCGTTCAACTGTTTCTCGACTTGAACGAGCAAGGCTCAACAATCGTGATGATCACGCATGACCGCGACCTTGCGCAGTCGATGCCGCGGGTCGTCGAGATCTTGGATGGCGAGATCAGCTCTCGCGAGGTGAGCACGGCATGACCCAACGCGCCGTAGCTGAACGCTCCATGAACGAACCTCGGGACGGGCAGCCCGAACGACCTCGCAAGCTTCGAAGTCGGCTACGTATCATCGACGTCGCCCTTCAAGCGCTGCGCGGCCTCACGAGTCGGAAGCTTCGGACTGCGCTCACCGCACTTGGCATTTCGATCGGCATCGCGTCGCTCATCAGCATCCAGGGCATCACCGAAGCAAATCAGGCCGAGGCCAGGGCCGAGATCGACGCGCTGGGGTCGGACTTTCTGTTCATAACGGCCGGGGCCGGGATCACTGAAGAGGCTGAACTCCTCCCCTATGCCCCAGATATGCTCGAGACGCACCTCGACGCTCTCGAGTACGTCGCAGCGCTCTACCCCGTCGACGCTCGTGCTCGTCGAAACGAGCTGATCCCCGAAGTGCAAACAGGCGGGGTCACGGTGAGCGCCATCACGTCGTCAGGTCTTGACCTACTCGAGCCGGTCAACGGTTCGGTTGCGTTCGGACGATTTCACGACGCCACATCCGTCGAGGTGCCAGGTGTCGTACTCGGCTCGCTCGCCGCAGAGCGGCTCGGCATTCGCCACCTTGTGGGCCACCCGACGATCAACATCTCTGGTAACCGGTTCGCTGTCATCGGCGTCTTGAACGAATTCGAGACAATCAACACCGACCTGAACCGCACGGCCATCGTCGGCCTTTCGGTTGCAGAAGAACTGTTCGAAACGACCGACACCCCGAGCGCCATCTACGCCCAGGTGCCGCCAGAACAGCTCGACGATGTCCGAGACCTCATCCCGGCTCAGGCGAACCCTGCAGCGCCGGGCGAGGTTGCTGTGTCTAGACCAACGGAGGCATTGGAGATTCGCGAGGTGATCGATGAGACGTTCGCCAGGATTCTGCAGGCACTGGCGCTGATCGTATTGGCGGTGGGCGGCATCGGCATCGCCAACATCATGGTTATCTCGGTTATTGAACGCCGCGGAGAGATCGGCCTACGGCGGTCGCTCGGCGCGACACGCAAGCACATCGCATCACAGTTCATTCTCGAGTCGACGATGCTGTCGCTCCTTGGCGGAATGCTTGGTGTCGCCATAGGCGTCGGGATCGTGTTTGGCTACGCGCAATACAAGGACTTCGATGCCATCGTCCCTTGGTTTTGGTTGTCGGTAGGGGTGGGCGCCGCCTTTGTGCTCGGGGCACTCGCCGGGCTCTATCCGGCGTGGCGGGCCAGCCGCCTCGACCCAGCCGAGGCCGTCCGACCCGCAGCGTGAGTCGCCTTCAACCCGACCGATTACCGACCGTGGAAGCTCAGGCGAGCAGGGCCGACCCTCCGGCCGGGTCCGCATCGGAGCAGAAATCGAGTGGCTCGCTTATGAAGAAAATCCCCTGATAAGCGTCCTGATAAGTTGGCCCGACAGATCGTCGATGCCGCGGCCGACAACAAGGAACTCGCCAAGGCACAGTTCTACAAGTCCATGGGCACCCGCCCAGAATATGTGCGCTGCGGTCAGCGGATCTGTCGTAAGTTCGAGCGCCCCGGCGGCAGCTGCGGCGGCGATAGCCGACTCGCACACGCCCAAGCTCGAGACTTTGCTTCGAACAACGGAGACTCGGACTCGGCGAGCTTTCCCTCCCGTGTGTAGAGCAGACCGTAGAAACGGGTTTGGTTCAAGCCGAGGGCGATATAGGCATGTGCAAGCGACTCAAGTGACTTCAACGGATCGTCTTCGGCGGCCACCGCGTCGGTCAACGTGTCGAACAGCAACCGATAGCAACGAACGCGAAGCCCATCGATGAGGTCCGCTTTGGAATCGAAGTAGGAGTACAGTTTGCTGTGACTGCACCCAGCAAGGTCGGCAATCGCCCGGAAGGACATCGCCTCACTTCCGCCGCTTTCGTACAGCTCTTGGGCGGCGTCCAGCAAAGCCTCCCGCGTGTCCGCAGCTTGCTCCGGAGAGATCTTTGGTCGTGCCACTTAGCAGCGCATCCCGTTTCTCATTGTTGGCGATCGAAAACGCTGCCGACTCTACCCGGTGGGCGCGTTTGCGAAGATCTTCGGCAGCGTGAACCAGCTCGGCTTGTGCTGTGCACCAAGGTCTTCGCCCATCGATCTTTCGCTCCTACTGGCCCTTCGATACCGAGATGGCGTTCTTCAGGCAGATTGCAGTGGTGATCGTGGCACCGACGACGGCCGCGTAGAACGTGCCGTAGGAGACGAGGTTTGCGAATCCCGCCGTTGGTTGAAGGCCACGTTCGGGTGCGTACACCGCAGCGGAGTAGCCGATCGTGTTCCCCCAGAGCGTCACGATGGCAGCCCAGTAGAACCACTTCGCCTGCCGAGCGCTGAACTTCAGCCGCTGGCTGAGCAACGTCATCACCATCACGTACGTGGCGTTCATGATTGGACCGGTGTGGGCGTTGCGCAGCAGCTCGGTCTCGTCCGGCACATCGACGTTGAACTTGGGGAGGGGAAGGATGTGGAACACACCCTCAGCGAGCTGCACGAGCCAAACAAAGCCCCCGATGAACCCAAGGAACATCACGATGAAGCAGTGCACGAGCAGCCGGCCACCGACTCGACTCGACAGGCCAAAACCTTCAGTGACCCACATGTTGTCACCGCTGTCGGCGGCTTCGTTGTCTGGTCGGGTGATTTCCGTGGTCATGTTGGCTGGCCTTCCAAGTCGAACGGGACGTCGAGGCGTCCGTCGTGGGTGTTGATGAGTGGCGGGACGGTCGGATCTGGACGCTTGTCGTACCCGGCGATCCACCGCTGCCCCCACTCAGGGTCTGGCTCGTCCCGGGGATCATGGCCCGGCAGCGCAGTACGGAGCGCCCCAGGCAAAACCGCGGCGAAGAACTCACCCGTGCGTTTCCAGAGGCGAAGGCGCGAGCGGGGGTTGCGCCACAAACCATCTGCCTTGAGCATCGCTATGCAGCCCCGACGCGACAGCAGGAACACGTGCATCGACCCGGTGAATACACCGAGGGCGCGTTGCCAGTAGGTACCGGCAGCAGCCTGGTAGGCGTCGAACGCAACTCGCTTGTGTTCGACCTCTTCCACCATGTGCCACAGCGCAAAGCTCGCCACTCGCGTGTCGCTGCCGCCGAAGAGCTTGACCCGATCCTCGATCAACCAGCGTGTCACGCCCATCGTCATCGATTCGAAGCCTGCTGAGTAGGCCAGGCGAAACGCCAGCGAGCGTCGATCCCGAATCCGCTGGTACGACTCCTTCATCAAGGCCTCGACCTCAGCCAACTCGGGGTGGCCATTCGCCTTGAGGACCTCGTTGTACCGACGATGCACCCGGAAGTGCTGACCCTCCTGGCCGATGAAACCCGCGATCTCCTCGAGGACGTCAGGATCCTCGATCTCGCTGGCGGCTTCGCGCAGCGTGGCAATCAGGAACGGCTCGAGGTACGGCATCGACAGCGAGGCGCCGTTGATCATGTGAGACCACTCGTGATGGGTTGGATTCCACACCGGGTCGATGTCGTCTGGGAAGTCGAACGGCACCTTCCGAACGTCGATCGACGGATAGCGCTCGAGCGCTGGCTCGGTGGCAGACATCTATTCATCTTCAGCCTTCAGCCTTCAGCCTTCAACTAAAGACAGGGCTCAGCGTGGACAGTTAATATTCCACTGTCAACAAAACTGGTGACGGCCGTCACCTCTGGCTTAGGGAGTGCCGGTGGGAACGGCGCTGACCGTGATGCCCTTGGCCTTCAGCTCGGCAATGGTCTCCGCGCTGAGCCCCAGTTCCTGGAGGATCTCCTCGTTGTGCTCGCCTTGGAAGGGGGCCTGTCCGGCATCAGGGAGCGCCGAGGCACCAAACCTCCACGGCGGAGCCGGGACCCGAGCGGTACCACCAGACCGGTCGTCGATCTCGCGGATCGCACCCCGTTCCTTCGCCCATTCAGAATCGGCAATCTCTCGCACGGTGCGGATGGTGCCAACGGCCAGACCGGCCTCGCTGACCTGCGCCTCAAGCTCCTCGATGGTGCGGAAGGTGAGAACCCAATCCCTGACCTCGGCGTGCAGCTCGTCCCAATTCTCCTGCCGGAATTCCGGAGTGATGAACCGTGGATCAAGAAGAAGGTCGTTGCGTCGCATCATCCCGCAGTAGCGAAGGAAAACTGCCGACGCGACGGGACTGGCGGCGATGGTGATCCGGGACCCGTCTGGCAGTTCGAAGATGGGCGACTCAGGTGCACTGAGCGCCAACGGCTCACCCTCGTTGTCGATGTCTGACAGTTCGAAGCTGACCCGGTCGTTGACCGCCAGCATCGAGGACACCATGGCCACGTCGACATGCTGGCCCTCACCGGTGCGATCGCGGTGGGCCAGCGCGGCCAAGGTGGCGATAACGCCTTGAATGCCGGTGTAGACATCGGCGTGGTTGTAGGCGTCGTTCTCCATCCTGATGAGGTTGTCGCCGTAGTGTCGTTTGATGATCTCGGTGAACCCCGACTCGGCCTGCACCGTAGGGGCGAAGGCGGGACGGGTCCGCCACGGGCCGGTCTGCCCGTAGCCGCTGATGGACACCATGATGAGGTTGGGATTGACGGCCAACAGGTCGTGGTAGCCAAGACCGAAACCGTCGAGGGTGCCAGGCCGGAAGTTCTCGACAATGATGTCGGCGTCACCCGCCAGCTGTCTGATGATGTCCTGGGCCTCGGTGAAGTTGAGGTCGAGCGAGATGGCCCGTTTGCCGGCGTTCTGTTGAGCAAAGTAGAGCGACATCGGCCCGACGTGGGGCTGGCCGCTACGGCCTGTGTCGGGGGCCGGTGGTTCGACCTTGATGACATCGGCTCCAAGGTCACGGAGGGTCTTGGTGCAGTGGGGTCCGGCTAGGACCCGCGTAAAGTCCAGCACCTTCACCCCGGACAGCGGGGCTGAACTGGTGCCCTTGGCGAATGACGTGCTGACCGGCGCAGCGGCGGATGATTCGGTCATGAGCCGGAGAAGATGGCCGAGCCGGGTCCGCTCTCTGCGAAGGCTGTCAGTCCGGTCTGAAGGTCGTCGGAGGCCCAGACCGGTTCCGCCATTTCCTCCTGTTGGAGGTCGGCGGCGTGAACGCCATCATTGGCGGCCAATGCGGCCAGCTTCTTGACCTGGCCGTAGGCCACGGTTGGGCCGGTTGCCAGCTGACGGGCCCACGACAGTGAGGCGTTCTTGAGCTCCTCGTCGGCCACGACCAGGTTCACCACGCCCCACTTCTCCAGGAGCTCCGGATCGTGGCGACGACCGAAGATGGCGATCTCCTTGCCCCTGGCGGTGCCGGCCCGCTGGACCACCCGCTGTACGCCACCGAGGAGCGGGATGAGACCGAGCGTTGTTTCCACCAGGCCCAAACGGGCCGAGGCGCCGCAGATGATGAAGTCGCACGCCAGGGCAACTTCGAAGCCGCCACCAAGCGCCAGACCGTGAACGGAGGCGATGGTGGGCAGGCCGACTCCTTCCAACCGGTTCAGGGTTTCGGCCGCACTCTGGACCCTCGAACTGCTGGGACCGTCGTCGCCGCCCCCAAAGCCATCGGTGTCGGCGCCGGCCGAGAAGTGCTTCATGTCGCTTCGCAACAGGATGGCTCGCCCACCGGCGTCGGCGGCAGACTCGAATGCGGTCATCAGCGACTCGAGAAACTCGCCGTTCAAAAGGTTGTGGGGCGGCTTGGCCATCGTCACCACGGCTACCCCGCCGTCGACTTCCAGCCGTACATGATCCGAAGTAGTCATCGGAAAAACAATGGTTGAGCGGGCCGGATACGGTCAAGCTCGCAGCTACGACGGCTCGCGGCCGGGCAAGAAGCGCTGATCGACCCAACCCTGGTCGTATGGGGTGAAGAACGCCACCTCGATGACGGTGGCCGAGATCAACCACTCACCTTCGATTCGGACATACCGGTCGGCGTAGGTGGCGGCCAGCCACACCGCCTGCTCGCCATCACGGTCGGCGTTGGTGCAGGGCTGGAACAACAGCCAATGGCCGGTGGCGGTGTCGCCCTCGATGTCGATAATGGGGTTCATCACCTGATGACGGGCGATGGTGACCCGAGCCGACGCGCCGGCGAAGTGTCGGTGGATGGCGTTGCGGCCCTGCGCCACGCCGAAGGTGTTGCCACCGTCCCACACTGCATCCTCGGTGAAGAGCGCGGCCAGTCGATCAGGGTCGTAGCCGTCGTCGCAGGCGGCGCAGTAGCGCGCCTTCAGCTGCTTGACCGCCTCGATGTCCTCCAGCCGACGGATCCGGGCCTCAAGATCGCTCATGCACGGCGATGCTAGGTGCCGCCGCCGGGTGACGCCATCGTGTGGCGCCACCGAGTCATGCGACCGGGTGCGGACACCAAGTGAAGGCACCGGGTGAGGGCGCCTTGCGTTCGATCCGGCGCAGCTCATCTTGGCCGCCCGTGCCACGCTTGTTACGGTTCGGGCGTGGGTCCTCTCGACGGTGTCCGTGTGCTCGATCTGACGAGGGTGGTGGCTGGACCGCTCGCCACCCGGATCCTGGCCGATCAGGGGGCCGAGGTCATCAAGATCGAACCACCCGACGGGGACCTGAGCCGAACGTTCCCCCCGATCGGCGAGGCTCACATGACCCCCTATTTCGCCCAACAGAACGCGGGCAAACGGTTCTGCTCGGTCAATCTCTCCGCACCGGGAGCCGCTGACCTCCTGCTCGAACTCCTCGCCTCCTGCGACGTGCTGGTGGAGAACTACCGGCCCGGGGTCATGGCCAAGTTCGGCCTGGGGCCCGAGGAAATGTGCGAACGGTTCCCCGCCCTCGTCTACTGCTCGATCACCGGCTTCGGCCAGGACGGCCCGTGGGCCGACCGTCGGGCCTACGCACCAATGGGCCATCTGGAGTCTGGCCTGCTCGAGTACGACAGTCGCAAGATTGGCCGGGAACCCCACCAGCCTGCGCTGGTGCTGGGCGACGTCACCACGGCAATGATGGCGGCCAACTCGATCAACGCCCTACTGGTCCAGGCGGCACGCACCGGAGAGGGTGGCCAACTCGACGTGTGCATGGTGGAATCGCTCGTCTACATCCAGGAATGGGTGTCCACCGAGCTGGCCGGAGGATGGGACACAACAAACGTTGGCGCCTGCGACCACAGCCCCCTGCTCATGCTGCCCAACGGTGCGGTGTGGGGTATCGCCGGCAGCCCGGTCGCTTGGTTCGACCATCTCATGGTGGTCCTCGATCGGCCCGACCTGGCCGACGACCCCCGCTTCGCAGACCCCCTGGATCGGGAGGCCAACAAGGCCGAGCTTTTCGCCATCATCACCGAGTGGGCGGCGTCGTTCGCGTCCTTCGACGAGTTCCGCACCACGCTGGAGGCCGGCTCGCCCTTCACCACTGCCGAGCTGCGCTCGATCGACGAGCTGGCCGAAACCGACTGGGCCGACCATCGAGAGCTCTTTGCCACCACCGAGGGGGACTTCGTCGTTCCGGCCAGACCGGCCCGAGGGGCTGGCATCGGCACCAACGGACACCTCGCACCCCGGGGTGCGGACAACCGAGCCGTGCTGGCCGACGTACTGGGCTACGACGATGCCCGCATCGACGCCCTCACCGCCACAGGTGTGCTCGTTGCCGAACTGGATGCAAGCGGCCGGTGACGCACCGAGAGCGACCGACGACTCGGCCAATCATCGGCCGCTAAGGAGACCGACCATGGCCGACGCATTGCACAACCGGATTCGTTCCGCCTGGCAGGGCAGAGTCAGTGGCTGTCAGCTGGGCAAGCCGGTCGAGCTGCTGTCGATGCGGGAAGGCCATGGCGCCCTGACCAGCTACCTGGGACAGGCCGATGCCCTCCCGCTACGGGACTATGTGCCGCTTGTTCCCGACACCACGGTGGCCCGGCACTTCCCGCAGTGTTGCCTCGGCCGATTCGACCATGCCGAGGCCGACGACGACATCAACTACTCGGTCCTGGCCCTCGTGATGCTGGAGGACCACGGGGCCGACCTCACCACCGACGATGTGGCCCGAGCCTGGCTCCGCCACCTCCCAGGCGGGATCGTGTTCACCGCCGAACGCCGGGCCCTCGTCACGCTGTTGGAGAAGTCGAGCTATGGCTTCACGGCCGGAGCACCGGCCGGTTTCGACCTGGTCGAGTGCTCCGACAACGAATTCAACGACTGGATTGGCGCTCAGATCCGGGCCGACGTTTACGGCTGGGTCAACCCGGGCAAGCCGGAGCGGGCCGCTGAGCTGGCCCGCCGAGATGCCGAGCTGTCGCACCGGGCCGAAGGGGTGTACGGGGCGATGGCGGTGGCGGCCATCGGGGCTGCAATCCCTGCAGCCGACGACTTGTTCGACGCCGTCGAAGCCGGCCTTGGGGTCATTCCCGCTGCGTCGGATTGCGCCGACGCGATGCGGCTCGGCATGGCGCTGGCCAGAGCTGGGGACGGGCCGGGCGAGATCCATGATCGCTACAGCGAACTGTCGCCGGTCCATACCGTCAACAACCTCGCGCTGGTGGTCTGGGGGCTGCTCAACGGAGCCGATGATTTCACCACCGCCATCGGCGACACGGTCGCCGCAGGATGGGACACCGACTGCAACGGGGCCACCGTTGGCGCCCTGTGGGGGCTCACCGGTCGAAGAATCCCCTCGCAGTGGACCGAGCCGTGGAACGGCCGGATCGAGGTCAGCCTGGCCGGTATGGGCGAACTCCATCTCGACGCCCTGGTGACGCGAACCGTCGCCGTCATCGAACGGATGGGCTGATCTCGTTAGGCACGGGTCCATGGAGAACCGCGCCGTAGCTACAGTTTCGCACGGCCCGAGTTCTCCAGTTCTTCTCCACACGGTCTCCAAACCACCGCTTCGATTCCGCGGTTTGCTACGGAGACCAACTTGCTTCGCACCAGCGAGGCCACAAAGGAGAAGAACAATGCGGCGCAACCCGTCAACGAAGCAACCAACAAAAGCCGTCACCGGTAACAGCATCACCAAGACCGCGATCCGGGCAAGCCTCGCGCTGACCACACTCATCGCCTTCGTCTTCGCCGGACCGGCTCCGGCTGATGCCGCGGCGCGAGTCACGATCAACGGCTCGGGCCAACTGACCATAAAGGGCACCCCGGGCGAGGACGAAATCGACATCGTCAGCAGCGATCAGACGACCGGAACCCTGGTCGTCGTAAAAGTTGACGGGGTGGAGACGTACAGGGAGACCTTGGCCGGCGTGAAGAGAATCAAGATCGATACCGGCAACGGACGAGATCGGCTCGATATCGCCATCAAGAAGATCCCTGGTGTCTTGGACGTCAAACTGGGCGACGGGAACGACTTCATGAAGCTGCGGCGGGCTCCGGCCAGCATCGGATTCGGCCCGGCGACCCTGAAGATCGATACCGGAAACGGCAGCGACCAGCTGATGTTCCGTGACAGTCATGTCGATGGCAAGACCATCATCAAGGCCAAGAACGGACGGCTGTACATCTCGACCATGACCTCGGGTTGGGGTGGTGATGTGACCGTAACCAAGACCGGTTCGGGCGACTTCGACTGGACCGCCTTCGACAACGACATCTTTGCCGGAAACCTGACCCTTAACAGTGGGAACGGCAACGATGAGATCCGTTTCGAAGAGCGGACCTTCGCCCGCAAAAACATCACCATCGACACCAAGGGTGGCAAGGACAAGCTGTTCCTGGCCAGGTCCGAGATCGACCGCAACCTGACCGTGACGAGTGGCGGCGGCGACGGCGAGTTCGATATCGACAAGGTCAAAATCGGGAAGCGCTTCATCTAAGGCGGCGGCGCCGGTGATGATCAGCTGAGCTTCACCCGCAACGAGGTCGGAGAG
>CAZSTV010000142.1:0-15160 GCA_964609665.1 uncultured Acidimicrobiaceae bacterium | reverse complement strand
CCAGTTATAGGGTCTTAGCCATGACCCGAATGACACCGAGTGAAGCCTTCGTTGAAACCCTCGTCGCAAACGGCGTGACCGATGCGTTTGGCATCATGGGTTCAGCGTTCATGGATGCCATGGACATCTTCGCTCCGGCCGGTATCCGGCTTGTCCCGGTCGTCCATGAACAGGGCGCGGCCCACATGGCAGACGGGTACGCACGGGTCTCCGGCCGCCACGGCATGGTGATCGGACAGAACGGTCCCGGCATCTCCAACTGCGTCACCGCTATCGCCGCAGCGTTCTGGGCCCACACCCCGGTGGTCATCGTCACCCCGGAGACCGGCACCATGGGTATCGGCCTCGGCGGGTTTCAGGAAGCAAACCAACTCCCGATGTTCCAGGAGTTTGTGAAGTACCAGGGTCACGTCAACAACGAGAACCGGATGGCGGAGCTGACGGCTCGCTGCTTCGACCGGGCTATGTCGGAAATGGGTCCGACCCAGCTGAACATCCCCCGTGACCGTTTCTATGGCGACATCGATGTAGAGATTCCCGAGCCGATGCGGCTCGACCGCGGCCCCGGTGGCGAGGACAGCCTTAACGCCGCGGCCGACATGCTGGCCGAGGCCGAGTTCCCGGTCCTGCTCAGCGGTGGTGGTGTTGTCATGGGTGACGCCCTCGATGAGTGTGTTGCTCTTGCCGAGCGCCTCGGCTGCCCGGTGGTCAACAGCTACCTCCACAACGACTCCTTCCCCGCAAGCCACCCGCAGTGGTGCGGCCCGCTTGGTTATCAGGGGTCGAAGGCGGCCATGAAGCTGATCAGTCAGGCCGACGTCGTACTTGCGCTCGGCACCCGCCTCGGTCCGTTCGGCACCCTGCCCCAGCACGACATGGACTACTGGCCAAAGGACGCCAAGATCATCCAGGTCGACGCTGACCATAAGATGCTCGGCCTGGTCAAGAAGATCTCGGTTGGCATCTGCGGCGACGCCGGTGCGGCCGCAACCGCGCTGACCAAGCGCCTCGAAGGCCGTGAGCTTGCCTGCGACGCCACCCGGGACGCCCGGGCGGCAAAGACCGCAGAAGAGAAGCAGATCTGGGAAGACGAACTCGACGAGTGGATCCACGAGAAGGATGAGTTCTCGCTCGACGCCATCGCCGAAGCTGGCGATATGCCTGGTGACTGGCTCCATCCCCGCCAGGTCCTCCGTGAGCTCGAGAAGGCCATGCCGGCTCGGGTCATGGTCAGCACCGACATCGGCAACATCAACTCGGTCGCCAACTCCTACCTCCGGTTCGAAGAGGGCCGCAGCTTCCTCGCTCCGATGAGCTGGGGCAACTGTGGTTACGCGCTGCCGACCATCATCGGTGCAAAGTGTGCCGCCCCCGATCGTCCCGCCGTTGCCTACGCCGGTGACGGCGCCTGGGCCATGTCGATGTCCGAGCTGATGACCGCCGTCCGTCACGACATTCCCGTGACCGCAGTGGTCTTCCACAACCGGCAGTGGGGTGCGGAAAAGAAGAACCAGGTCGACTTCTACGGTCGCCGCTTCGTTGCCGGTGAGCTCGAAGGTGACGAGAACTACTCAGAGATCGCCCGTTCGATGGGCGCCGAGGGTGTTCGAGTCGACAAGATCGACAACGTCGGCGCAGCGCTGACCGATGCCATCAACGCTCAGATGAACGAGGGCAAGACCACCGTCATCGAGATCATGTGCACCCAGGAACTCGGCGACCCGTTCCGCAAGGACGCACTGTCCAAGCCTGTTCGTCACCTGGACAAGTACAAGGACTACGTGTGACGGCCGGAGGCCGTCACCTACGCTTTCGGCTGCGCCGAAACCGGTATGACTGCCGTTCCTCGCTGTCGCTCGTCACTAACCGAGATTTCGGCTGCGCCGAAACTCGCGGCCGGGCTAACCGAGGTTTGACTTCGGCGAAACCGGTATGACTGCCGTTCCTTGCTGTCGCTCGTCACTAACCGAGGTTATGGTTGCGGCGAAACTCGCCGGGCTTCGCATGTGGTGGCTTGCGATTGAACGAGAAATGGGTGCAGCTCGTACTGTGACTAGATGATGTTGGTGTCCGCAGCTGAGCTCTTTGGCATAGACACAACGCTCAAGGTCGAGGTGATGGCCGATGTCGATGAGCTGGCGGAGCACGTTCCAGCGATCGACCCGGCATATCACTTCGAGACCGAGACCACGCTGGCGATCCTCGCCGGCTTTGACCACAACCGGCGGGTCCTCGTTCAGGGCCCGCACGGCTCCGGCAAGTCGACCCACATAGAGCAGGTGGCAGCCAGGCTGAACTGGCCGCTCCTGCGCGTCAATCTTGACGGCCACCTCACCAGGATGGACCTCGTCGGGCGAGACAGCATTGTGGTCCGCGACGGGATGCAGGTCACCGAGTTTGCCGAGGGCATCCTGCCCTGGGCGTTGCGTCGCCCAATCGCCCTGGTCTTCGATGAGTATGACGCCGGGCGCCCCGACGTCATGTTCGTCATTCAGCGTGTCCTCGAAAAAGAGGGTCGGTTCACCCTGCTCGACCAGAACCAGGTGATCGACCCGCACCCACAGTTCCGGCTGTTTGCCACCGCCAACACGGTGGGACTCGGGGACATGAGCGGCCTCTACCGGGGTGCACAGATGCTGAACCAGGCCCAGCTCGACCGCTGGAACGTGGTGGCAAAGCTGGACTACCTCGCCGCCGAAGACGAGCAGCGAGTGGTGGCCGGTCAGGTCCCTACCGTGGCCGAGCGAGGCGACGGAGCGACAACTATTGCAGCGATGGTTGCGGTGGCAGAGATGACACGGACCGGCTTTGCCGCCGGTGACATTTCCACCGTCATGTCGCCACGGACCGTCATCAGCTGGGCCGAGAACCTGCTGACCTTTGGCGACCTACACACAGCGTTTCGGTTGACGTTCCTCAACAAGTGCGACGACGCCGAGCAGGCCATTGTCGAGGAGTACTACCAGCGGGCATTCGGCTAACGCCGCCGAGCCACCCATGACCACGGTCCGACGCCTCGACCGCATTGCCTCCGCCGGGCTACGGGCGGTCGCAGCAGAGCCAAAGGCAGAGATTCGTGGCCGTCGCCTCGAAGTTGACGACCAGCCGTATCTGGTGGTGGTTCCCTACCTGTCGATGGCGGGCCCCGACGTTGGTTCGGACGTCGCCGACGAACCGGAGGCACTGTCGGTTCGCCGAGGGGTTATGGATGGCCTCGGACTGCGCATCCGTCACAGCGACCGAGAGCTCCATCACGAGCTGAGCCCTCGCCCGATACTGCAGCGGATCATCTTTGACATTGCCGAGCAGTTCCGTTGCGAGTCCCTGGCCGGCAACGCGCTGCCCGGGGTCCGCGCCAACACCACAGCGGCGTTTGAGCAGTGGAGCACAGCGGCGATGGGGGCCAGGGTTGGCGAGACGGGCGTTGGGCTCCTGGTCTTCACCATCACCCACATGTTGCGGGCCCGTCTGCTGCGGGTGCCAACGTCGGAGGCCGTCGACGAGGTCATCGAGGTGACGAGAGGCAACCTTGGTCGCCTGGTTGGTCACGCGCTGAAAGAGCTGCCCCGGACCGCCCATTCCCAAACCGAGTTTGCGGTCCCGGCAGCGGAGATTGCCAGGCTTGTCGCAGAGATGGTGGAAGACGCCGAGACCTCCGCGGATGAGGTGCCAGAGTCGGTCACCAACAACGCCCTGCTCATTCCGATCGACTGGGATCTCCTGGATGAGTTGGAAGCCAACAACTCCACCGACGGTCTCAGCGCCGCCCCCGACGAGCGCTATCACGCCTTCACCACCGCCCACGACACCCTCCGCACCGGCGATCAGCTGTATCGCCAGCCCCTGCTCAGACGGATGCGGACCGAGTTGGACGGCCACGTCGCCGCTCAGGCTGTCAGCGTCGCCCGTCTCGCTCAGCGCCTCCAACGGCTGTTTCCGGTCCAGGTGTCTGACGGGTGGAGTGGGGGAGAAGAGGATGGACTCCTCGACCCGGCCCGACTGGGCCAGCTCATTGCGGACCCGACAAATCGCCTGATCCACCGGCGGGAACGGTTCCGACCAAGCAGCGACGCGTCGGTCACCTTTCTGGTCGACACCTCGGGATCGATGAAGATCCAGCGCTATGAATCGGTTGCCGTTTTGGTCGACACGCTCACCCGGGCCCTCGAGATGGCAGGATCGACCAGCGAAGTGCTCGGATTCACCACCGGCGCCTGGGGTGGCGGCAAGGTCTTTGCCGACTGGCGGGCCGCCGGCTCCCCACCGGACCCGGGGCGGCTCAATGAGGTGCAACACATCGTCTACAAGAACGCCGAACAGCCGTGGCGCCAGGCCAGGCTTGGCCTGGCGGCAATGCTGCGCACCGATCACTACCGGGAAGGGGTGGACGGCGAGGCGATCGAGTGGGCGCACAGCAGGCTGATTCAACGCCCCGAGCGGCGCAAGGCGTTGGTGGTCATCTCCGACGGGGCCCCGATGGACGCCGCCACCGCCGGCAACAACCGCGACGGGTTCCTCGGCGACCACCTGCGGTCGGTGGCCCGCCGGATTGAACGTGAGGGTGCGGTGGACCTTGCGGCGATCGGCATCGATCAACAATTGGACGACTACATCGCAAACTCGATCTCGCTGGACCTGACCGGCACGATCAGCATCGGCACCTACGACGTGCTGCACCGTCTATTCGGCGGCGAGTCATAGCCTGTTCGGCGGGGATTCGTAGCCTTTCGTATCACGGGCCGCTGTTCATACGTCTGAACGTTCGAGACGCCGCGAAAATCTCGCGGTGTGACACGAACGGAGAAACCCGTGCCGATTCTCGACCCCAATGATCCGCGCCGCCGCGATGAAGCCAGGGCTCGACGGCAGGCCGCTGCCGACCTTGCCTTCTCCAGGACCCACCCAACCCACGAAGCAAACGAAGACGAAGACCACCTTGGCGAGAAGTTCCCCATGAACTTCACCAAGGGCCTACCCCATGACCCGACCACCGGCCTGCTGGTAAAGGGCGCTGACTACCGCCAGTTCGTCAAGGCGATCTTCAGTGGCGACCGCCGAGACTTCCGCGAGACCCCACTTGGTCACGCCAAGACCAAGGGACATTCGCCCGCTCACATCCACTGTGGCCCCAAGTCGGGTGAAGGCGACGAGTCGCTCGACCTCCGCAGCGAGGGCATCGCCCGACTTCGGACCCGTCTGGTCGACAATGGCCTTCCCGCCGACGCCCATCAGATTGCAGAGAAGCTGGATCACCCAAATGGCATTGGCCTCCGAGCTTGGGAGAGCCAATCCGCCGGGCTTGCGTTCGACCTTGAAGGCCCGGACGCCCAGGCGGTCACCATGCCTCCGGCCCCCGGCCTCAGTAACTCGCTGAACGAACTGGCGGCCGAAATGGCCGAGGTATACGCCCAGGCGTTGCTGCGAGACGTGCCATTTGAATACCTCGACGATTCCGTCGAACCGCCTGCCGAGCACAAGGCCAACATCGCCGGCATCCTCGAGGCCATCAACGAGCTGCGTGCCAAGCACGGGTTCGACGATCGAATCATCGGCTACCACGAAGACGGGAAGCCGATCACCGTTGGCCACCACGACGGCGACCTGACCCTTGGCACGCTCTTCCGTGGCATCACTCCCGGTGACCTTGCTGGCCCGTACCTCTCGCAGTTCCTGCTCGTCGGCAACGGTGGCGTCAACGGATCCGATTCCACCCACAGCATCACCGACGGTCAGGTGACCTACGGGGCGATCCGGGCCGACCTGCGGGTTCGCTACGCCGTCCCCTGCGTTGACTACATGACCACGTGGCCCGAGTGGTACTCGGTCCAGTGCGCAGCGGACGTGTCGAAGCTGGAGATCTACGCAAACCAGGTCGACAATGCAAACGTCGATTACCGGTTGATGGCGTCACCGCGAGACCTTTCCACCTACGTCCACTACGACGCCCTCTATGAGGCATATCTCAACGCCTGTCTGTACCTGCTGGGAAGTGGTGTTGGGTTTGATCCTGGCATTCCGTTCCAGGGTCCCGACGACCTGGATCACCAGCAGGGCTTCGCCCACTTTGGCGGACCACATCTGCTCTCACTGGTCACCGAGGTGGCGACCCGTGCGCTCAAGTGTGTGCGATACCAGAAGTTCAACGTGCACCGCAGGCTTCGGCCAGAAGCGCTGGCCGCTCGCATGGAGAAAGCCCCAGCGCTTGGTGGCAAGATCCCCGGCGATGCGGACGCGAAGTTCACCGAGGTCTACGAGATGCTTGAAGACTGCGGCCTGCTCGAACTGGTCCGGGACCACAACCAGGCCAACAACGATGGCGACGAGCGCAACGCCCTGCTGCCGCTTGCGTTCACCGAGGGCTCGCCGATGCACCCGACGTACGGCGCTGGGCACGCCACCGTGGCCGGGGCCTGTGTCACGGTGCTGAAGGCGTTCTTCGACGGAACTCACGAGCTGTCCGAGGTGTACGTGCCGACCATCGACGATGAGGCCACCGGTGCAAGCAGCCTGAAAGCCAAGGCCGTGCCGGAGCCACTGACCGTTGAGGGTGAGCTCAACAAACTCGCCGCCAACATCTCGATTGGTCGGGATTGGGCCGGAGTCCACTACTACTCGGACTACGTCGAGTCGCTGCGTATGGGTGAGGAAATTGCCATTGGAATTTTGAAGGAGCAGAAGTTGATGTTCCAGGAGGAATTCCACATGAGCTTCACCAGCTTCGACGGGACGCCGATCTCGATCTGATCCATACTGGAGCCGTGCGCTAGGGGCTGCGGCCCGCGTTCGAGCCAGTCCAAATTCGAGCTAGGTACATAGCTCCAGTTCCGTGTGTATTCACGGGCGCCAGGGCCCCGGGAACCGCCATCCCCGGGGCCCGCTCGCGCCAGTTCGCCGTCCGGCAAAAGACGTGCTCAAATTGTAGGAATCCTCCGGTTTTCGCGCCTCGTGGGTCACGGTGGCAGCGTCCGGGAATGAGGGAGCATCAGATGTCGTTGGTGGAATTCAAGCTCGAAGATCGGTTTGGACTGGACGAGGGCGATGTCGCCATGTCCGGCGTGCAAGCGCTGCTGCGAGTGCTGCTCGACCAGATCCGGGCAGACAAGCGAGACGGTCTCAACAACGCGGCCATGGTCAGCGGGTATCGCGGCTCGCCACTTGGTGGAATGGACGCGCTCTTCACCGGCAACGCGGCCGAGATGGAAGCGAACAACATCAACTTCATCCCCGGGCTCAACGAAGACCTCGGTGCCACCGCGGTGTGGGGCAGCCAGTTGGCAAACCACAACTGGGAGGGCACCTACGACGGGGTGCTCGGCATGTGGTACGGCAAGGCGCCAGGTGTCGACCGTTCCGGTGACGCCATCCGCCACGCCAATGTCTCCGGCGTTGACCCCAACGGCGGTGTGCTGTTGGTGGCCGGTGATGACCCGGCCTCGAAGTCCTCGACCCTCACCGCCGAGTCCGAGTTTGTGCTGCTTCACTTCGAGACCCCGATCTTCTATCCCGGCAGCGTCCAGGAAGTGGCCGACTTCGGTCGTTGGGGGTATGCGCTGTCTCGTTACTCAGGGCTGTGGTCGGCGATCAAGATTGTGACGAACGTGGCCGACGGCTACTCGACCATCAAGGTTGGCCCCGGCCGGGTGCAAGCCTCACGGCCGGAATGGGAATGGGACGGCAAACCGTGGGCGCACACCCAGGAGGATCGGCTCTTCGGTCCGCTCGCCGTTGCGATGGAGCGAGAGGTGTACGAGGGTCGCATCAACGCCGCCAGCGAGTTCATAGCCCACAACAAGTTGAACAAGCAGACCGTCGACACCGCGGACGCCAAGCTCGGCTTCGTTGCGGCGGGCAAGACCTACTACGACCTTCGGGCCGCCTTTGACCAGCTCGGCCTCGACGAAGCCGAACTGCGTCGCCGTGGCATCCGGATCTTCAAGCCGGCGGTGGTGTGGCCACTCGAACCAACCTCGGTCCGTGAGTTCGCGGATGGCCTCGACACCATTGTGGTTGTCGAGGAGAAGCGGGCATTCGTCGAGATGTTCGCCCGCGAAGCCCTGTACGGCCAGGCCAACGCTCCCAAGATTCTTGGCAAGCGGGACGATGCGGGCAAGCTGTGGTTCCCCGGCCACGGCGAGATGGAGGTCGATCAGATCGTCAAGCTGGTCCGTCCCTTCCTGGTCGACCGATTCGGCGAGGATTCGGTTGCCCCGCTCGAGCGAGAGCGGGTCCTGATCCCGCTGTCTGACGCCAAGACGCTCAAGGGCGCAAGCCGAAACGCCGGCTTCTGTTCCGGCTGCCCCCACAACACCTCCACCTGGGTCCCCGAAGGGTCCGAGGCCGGCGGCGGCATTGGCTGCCACGGCATGGCGGGCAGCACCCCGACCCGCAACACCAGCGGCACCACCCAGATGGGTGGCGAAGGCATCCAGTGGGTCGGTGCGGCCCCGTTCGTCACCCTCGACCACCGGTTCCAGAACATCGGCGACGGTACGTACCATCACTCCGGCAGCCTTGCGGTGCGCCAGGCGGTAGCGGCCGGCACCAATATCACATACAAGATTCTCTACAACGGTGCGGTGGCCATGACCGGCGGTCAAGACATCGACGGTCAGATGGCGGTTCCTGAGTTGACCCGCTCGATCCACGCCGAGGGTGTTGCCAAGATCATGATCGTCACCGACGACACCGAGAAGTATCCCTCGGATGCGTCGTTCGCCCCGGACGTGCCGATCTGGCACCGGTCCAGGCTCGACGAGGCCCAGCGGGTGTTGCGCGACATCCCCGGTTGCACCGTGTTGATTTACGACCAGGCCTGTGCCGCCGAGCTGCGGCGTGACCGCAAGCGGGGCAAGGTGGCCGACCCGGCCATGCGGGTCTTCATCAACGAAGCGGTCTGCGAGGGTTGCGGCGACTGCGGCGAGAAGTCGAGCTGCCTCTCGGTCCAGCCGGTCGACACCGAGTTCGGCAGAAAAACTCAGATCCATCAGTCGTCGTGCAACAAGGACTACACCTGCCTCGAAGGTGACTGCCCGGCATTCGTCGAGGTCATCCCTGACGGCAAGGTGGCAAAGAAGGCCACCGTCCCGTTCGACCAGATTGGTGACGACCTTCCGGAACCAACCGATCGCATCGATGAAGGCGACATCTTGATGATGGGCATCGGCGGCACCGGTGTTGTGACCATCAATCAGCTGCTCGCCACGGCGGCGCTGCTCGATGGCAAGCAGGCCGATGGCCTCGATCAGACCGGCCTGTCCCAGAAGGGCGGCTCGGTCATCTCCAACCTCAAAATTCGGCGCATGGACGCCGACGGCGACGCAGCCGGTCTGAACAGCGGCATCGCAAACAAGGTCTCATCCGGCGATGCTGCCGCCTATCTGGTCTTCGATGTACTGACCGGAACCAGCCCTGACAACCTGAAGAAGACCGACCCAAGCCGCACGGTGGCGGTCGTCTCCTCCAGCAAGGTGCCAACCGGATCGATGGTGCGAGACACCGCAGCCGCGTTCCCGGAGTGGGCCAAGCTGCAGGGCATCATCGACGCCACAACGGTGGCAGCAAAGAACGTGTACTTCGACGCAGGCACCGTTTCCGACAGCCTGTTCCGGTCCCACATGCCGGCCAACATCATCGTGCTCGGTGCGGCGTACCAGCAGGGTTGCATCCCAATCTCGGCAACCGCTATTGAACGGGCCATCGAGCTAAACGGCGTTGCGGTCGACAGCAACACGCAGGCCTTCCGCATCGGTCGCAAGATCGCCATCGAGCCTGCATGGCTCGACTCGCTCAATCTGCAGCGGGCCGGTTCGGTCAAGCGCTCCGAGGCCAAGCGGTCGAAGAAGGCTCAGGCCATTATCGACGTTATCGGCGGTCAGTCAGAAGAACTGACCAGGATTCTCGGTATTCGGGTCCCCGACCTGATCGACTACCAGGACGCCGCATACGCCAAGCGCTACGTGGAGAAGGTGGCCGAGGTTCGAGCCAAAGAGTCGGCGGTCACCGCCGACACCAGGTTGTCCGAAGCGGTCGCCCGGTATCTCTACAAGCTCATGGCCTACAAGGACGAGTACGAGGTGGCCCGTCTGCACCGCTCGAAGGCGTTCAAGAACGCCATGGCCGAGCAGTTCGGCGCCGATGCCAAGATCACCTACAAGTTGCACCCGCCGACCATGCGTCAGTTCGGGTATGACTCCAAGATCGGGCTCGGCAAGTCCGGCGAGGTGGCGTTCGCCGCCCTGGCCAAGATGAAGAAGCTTCGTGGCACCGCGATGGACCCGTTTGGTCGTACCAAGCACCGCAAGATGGAGCGGGAACTGATCGGCGAGTACGAGGCCATGGTCGATCAAGTGCTGTCCAACCTGTCCGAGCAGAGCTACGACCACGCAGTGGAAGTTGCCGAACTGCCGGACATCGTGCGGGGCTACGAGGGCATCAAGGAAGCAAACATCGCCGAGTTCCGCTCACGAGCCCAGCAGCTGCTGAAGTAGTTCTTCGACCTTTCATATATCGGAGTTCGAGTATCGGCCCTCACGGTCGGACGTGCATACTGGCGTCGGACCGTGAGGAGACCTGGTGGCCGCTGTTGCACTTGGGATAGACGTCGGGACCGGATCGACGAAGGTTGGTCTGGTCACCGAAGATGGTGAGCTGGTGGCGGTCGGGCGGGCCGGACACCTGATCACCGAACCCCAGCGCGGCTGGTCTGAGACCAACCCCGCAGTGTGGTTCGACGCGTTGAGCGACGCGACAGCGCAGGCCGTGGCGACGGCCGGAGCGTCCCACGAGGTGGTGGCTATCGGCTTCTCCGGGCAGATGCACGGGGTGGTGATGAGCGGCGGTGACGGCAGGCCGCTTCGCCCCGCGGTGCTCTGGTCAGACCAACGATCCCAGTCGTTGTTGCCGGGCCTTCGGGCAAGGGCAACCGCCGCGGGTCACGCCCGGGGCGGCAACCCAATCGTGGCTGGCATGGCGGGGCCAACACTCGCCGCTATCGCCCAACAGGAGCCCGACACCTTCGCCAGAATCGAGAGCATCCTGCAACCCAAGGACTGGGTGCGACAGCAATTGACGGGGATGATTGCCACCGACGCATCCGATGCCTCTGCCACCCTGCTCTGGGACCCGCAGCTCGACGTGTGGTCCCCGACGGCATGTGAGGTATACGGCGTCAACCCGCAGTGGCTGCCACCGGTCCGTCGTTCCAACGACACCGCCGGTGTCCTCACCGCCTCCGCCGCAGCGGCGCTGGGGCTGGGGCTGGGGCTGGCGGAAGGCATCCCGGTGGCGACCGGCGCCGCAGACACCGCAGCAGCGCTGCTCGGCGCGGCGATTCGGACCGGCGAGTCGCAGATCTCCACCGGCACCGGCGGCCAAATCGCCACGCTGTTGTCCGCTCCCATCGTCGACGAAGCAGCCCGCACCCACATCTACCGCGCCGCTGACAGCCAATCGGTGGCCGGCAACGATGCCGGCGGTCGACACTGGTACGCCATGGCCGCCATTCAGAATGCGGGCATCGCCATCGACTGGGCACTGGGGGTGCTCAACATCGACATCGAGCAAGCCGAACACGCGGTGCAAAACACCGAGGCCGGGAGCAGCGGCGTTCGGTTTCTGCCGTACCTGACAGGGGAGCGAACCCCCCACTTGGACAGCGCGCTGACCGGCGGTTGGAGCGGTCTGCGGCCCGGCACCAACGTGGACGATCTGGTGCGGTCGGTGTTCGAAGGGGTGGCCTTCGCCATCCGGGACGGCCTGGATGCGCTACGAGCCGTCGGCCACGTGATCGATCAAGGGTTGCTGGCAGGTGGCGGGTCGACGGCACCGTGGTGGCGCCAGATGTTGGCCGATGTCTTGGAGATCAACCTCGTGCCTCATGACGCGGCCGACGCCTCGGTCCGGGGAGCCGGGCTACTTGCATGGGAGTCGATCGGCCATGAGATCGACCCCGGTGTGGCGGTGCGTCGCGCTGCGCCGATTGAGCCTGGCCCGGCCCGGGCGGCATACGTCGAACCGCTGGAAGGGTTCCGGGCCGTGGCGGCGACGCAGATCCACGCCGCCGATCGTCCATACTGATCTGGTGCGATCAGGGGAGGTCAGATGGCAATAGTCGTCATGCACATCGAGTCCGAAACGAACTACGTCATGCTCGGGACCGGTTTTGGCGCCTGGGCCACCGACAAACCCGGGTTTATGGGGTTCTCGGACCGCAACGATGGGTTTGACTCAACAGTCTTTGTTTGCGACGTGGACGGGGTCATCGGTCGTTTCGCCCCCAGCGATCTGGTGGTGGTGAGCGTCGACGGTGAACCGGTCTCGGCCCATCTCGGTCTGCCGCCGTCCACGTTGTAAAACAACGGGGAGCAGCGGTGAGCCGGTGACGGGACCGATCAGGCCGTCACCGCTTCCATGGCGGCCCACTCCTGCTCGCCGTAGCGCTCCAGGTCGGCCAACGTCACGTCGATGTCGCTCGGGTCGACCGCGCTGTTCATGAACAGAAAGCGGAAGCAGTTGAGGTCGTTCACCGGCTGGTAGCCAAGCAACGCCCGGCCATCGAGCTGCATCCGAGCCTTGATCTTCGGCGCGACCGCGTGCAGCCGCCTTGTCTGGTCGTCGGTGAGCAGGTTCGGGCTGAACGGCCGCAGCTCCGGCGGGACCCAGACGAAGACCACGTTGGTGAACGAGCCGGGGGCCAGCGTTGCGAACGCGCCATCGGATGCTTCGATGCGGGCCCGGACGTGGTCTGCCATGGCCACCGCATGATCGATCCTGGCCGCAAACCCATCGTCACCCCTGGCGTTCCACATCAGCCACAGCTTGAGCGCATCCACTCGCCTGGCGCATTGGAAGTGACGGTCACCCGAGTCGTATTCGCCGTTGAGCTTGTCCGGCTGAAAGATGTAGTCGGCGCCGGTGGCAAAGCACGGGCCGAGCTGGCCGGGGTCTGCCACCAATAGCGCGGTGCACTGTTGGGTGGCCCCCATCATCTTGTGGAGGTTCCAGACGAAGGAGTCGGAACGCTCAACACCGTTGAGACGGTGGCGCTGGGCCGCGCTGAACAGCGCCGAGCCTCCGTAGCAGCCGTCGACGTGGAGCCACAGTGCTTTCTCGGCACAGACATCGGCGATGGTATCGATCGGGTCGAAGGCCGAGGTCACGGTGGTTCCCGCGGTGGCGATCACCATGAATGGGACCGCGCCGTCGAGCGTCGCCGCGTCGATACTGGACCGCAGCGCGTCGATGTCCATGACCCCTTCGTCGTCGGTGTCGACCTTGATGACGGCGTCTCGGCCAAGGCCGAGCAGCGCGGCGGACTTCACCGCGGCGTAGTGGCCGGTGTCGGAAACGAACAGCACCAACCGCTCGGGGCCGACGCCGCGATTTACCAGGTCGGGGTCACGCCGGTGCCGGGCCAACTGCATGGCGTACAACGTTGCCGTTGATCCGCCGGGGGCGAACATGCCGGGTGGCAGTCCACCGGGCCGCTCGTCGACCGAGTATCCGGCGACCCGTGCCAGCTTTCGCAACACGGCGGCCTCCATGAGCGTGAAGACCGGCGCCGCTTCAAAGGTGGCGTTTGTGGTGTTGAGCGCCGCGCCGAGCCAATCGCCAGCGACGGCCACCGGATCCGGGCCGGCAAAGTTCTGGTTGAAGAACCGGGGATGGCTGGTGTGGACCGAATGTTTGATAACCAACTCGGCCGCCGCCTCAAGTTCGGCAGCGTTGCGGGGCGAGGTCTCGCCCGCCATTTCGATGGGAATGACCGCCTCGAACGCAGCGAGTAGATCGGCGGGGTCGAGGAACTCGACGACGGGGTCTTCGCCCGACGGCCCCTCCAGGAGGTATCGCAGCGCCGAACCTGCAACAGCCTCCGCTTCGGACATCAACCCCGACCTCGCCACGGAATGAAGCGCTCCTCGGCCTTGCGCATGATGAGATCGAGGATGACCCCGATGATGCCGATGATGATGATGCCGAACACCACCATGCCGTTACGGAAGAAGGTGCGAGCGGTCCAGATGAGAGCGCCGAGGCCCTGTTGGGCGCCGACAAGTTCGGCGGCCACGAGGGTGCCCCAGCACACGCCGATGGCAACCCGCATGCCGACGAAGATCTCTGGCAGAGCGTTCGGGACGATCACATGGCGCAGGATCTGTGCCTTGGAGGCCCCGAGTGAGTAGGCAGCGTGGACCTTGGAGATGCGCACGCCGGTCACTCCGGCTCGGGCCGCAATCACCATGATGAAGAACGCAGCGAAGAACAACATGACAAACGCCGGCATGTCGCCGATGCCGAACCAGAGGATCAGCAGCGGGATGAAGGCCAGTGGCGGGACGGGGCGGAATAGCTCGATGAGCGGATCGAAGATGCCGCGCATGGTGTTTGACAGGCCCATGGCCAGCCCGACAGGAACGCCGAGTAGCACACCTGCGCCAAAGCCGATGGCGATGCGGCGCAGGCTGGCAAAGATGTGCTCCAGCAGCGTCACGTTCTGGAAGCCGTCAGTGGCGACGAGGTACAGCTCATCCCAGGTCTTCTTCGGGCCGGGGAAAAAGGTGGGGTCGGCAATGCCGAGCGCTTCGGACAGCGCCCACACGGTGAACAGCACGATGAGGGTGATGAGGCTGAGTAGCCGGTTACCGGTGACGGCAGACCCGTCACCAAAGGTCACGGTCTTGCGTTGCGCATCCCCGGTGCCGCGATGGATGTACCGCTCGATCAGCCGGCCCGCTGACCCGCCGCCACCACCGCCTGAACCGCCGGCGAGCTTGTCCGTAGAGTCGTAGTTGTTTTGCATCTCAGGCCCCCTCGTGTCCCATGATCTGTTCTTCCATCTCCCAGATGAGCGAGAGGATCTCTTCCCGCTTCTCCACGAACTCGACTGAGTTCTTGAGTTCCCGGGGGTTCTCGGTGAGACCGAGTTTTGCGAATGGCAGGTCGTAGGTGCGCTCGATGCGTCCTGGCCGGGGGGCCATGACAAAGAGTTGGTCGCCGAGGAACAGTGCTTCTTCCACCGAGTGGGTCACCAGGATGATGGTCTTCTGTGTCCGATCCCAGAGCTCCAGGATCAGGCTCTGCATCTTCTCCCTGGTGAGGGCGTCCAGCGCACCGAGTGGCTCATCCATGAGGATGAGCTCCGGGTTGTTTGCCAGACAGCGGG
>CAZSTV010000141.1:11038-15200 GCA_964609665.1 uncultured Acidimicrobiaceae bacterium | reverse complement strand
GTTGATCGAGGTGTCTCATCACGAGGTTCTCGTGGCGTTGCACCAGTTCACCCTCGGCCGCTACACCCACAACGGCGCAATCCTGAGCCGACTGGGAAATCGCTACGCGGGGCCCGGATCGCCCATCGGTGCCTACGAATGCGCCGATGGCTGGATCGGGCTTGCGCTGCCTCAGGACGATCAGGTGGAACGCATGTTGGAGGTCACCGGGCTGATCACCATTCTCGACCGGCCCGATGTCGATTCGATCTGGGACGTCATGACCACGCCGGGGTTGCTTGACGAAGAGTTGGTGCCCTATTTGAAGACCCAGCAGCGCGACGACACCGTCGAGCTTTTCCAAGCGCTGCGTCTGCCCTGTGCCCCCGTGGCCGAGCTTGATGAGGTGCTGGAGAATCCCCACCTGCAAGACCGCGGCTTCTGGCGCACCGCGCATGATGATGACCAGCGCCTTCCCGGCCCCCCGTTCAGGATGAGCGCTCACGACTGGACGCTGGGACCGAAGCAGGCAGACGGGGACTCGCCTGCGGCAGGCGCCCCGCCGGACGACGCCCGCCCTGGGCCTTCTGGAAGCGAGGCGCTGTCGGCTCTGGCTGACGGACCCCTATCAGGCATACGGGTAATCGATATGACCCGGGTCTGGGCGGGCCCGCTGGCCGCCCGATTCCTGGCCGACCTCGGGGCCGAGGTTGTTATGACCGAAGTTCCCTGGACCAGAACGCCCCGGGAGGTTGCGGACTCCTACGTTGCCGGCACCCACTTCTTTCCCGACGACGAAGCGGGCGAGCGGCCATGGAACCGCAGCTGCTTTCACAACAAGTACGCCATCAACAAGCTGTCGACCGTCATCGAGCTGGACAAGCCGGAAGGCCGGGAGCTGTTCGCCGCGCTGCTGCCCGGTGCCGACGTTCTCATCGAGAACTACTCACCACGGGTCATGCCGGGGTTTGGGTTTGACGATGACGCGCTCCGCGAGATCAACCCCGACCTTATCTATGTGACTATGCCCGGCTACGGCAGGACCGGGCCTCATACCGACTGGGTGGCCTACGGCCCGACCATCGACGGACACGTCGGGCTGACCTCACTCACCGGCTATCACGATGAGGGTCCCTGGAAATCCGGCATCGCCTGGCCGGACCCGATCGGCGGGATGCACGGTGCAGCAGCGGCCCTCGTTGCGATCCTCGACCGATTCGCCGGGCCTGACGAAGGTGGGCAGGCCATCGAGGTGGCCCAGATCGAGTCGGCCATCAACATGATCGGCCAACATGTGGTTGCCACTCAGTCGATGGGTCGCCCGCCCCGCCAAGGAAACCGACGTTCTGGCATTGCCCCCCAGGGGGTCTTTCGGTGCGCTGGGGAAGATCGTTGGGTCGCCATTTCTGTGATCGACGAACGATCGTGGCAGGGGTTGTGCACCGTTCTGGGAGCCGACGACCTGCGCGGGCTTTCAGCGTCGGAACGCGATGCCGACCACAGCGCCATCGAAGCTCGCATTGCCTCCTTCACTTCGACCACCACAGATCACGAGGTCGCGAAGGCGTTGCAAGAGGCCGGGGTGCCAGCAGCGATCGTCGCCGACGCTGTTGACGTTATGGCGGACCCGCAGCTGGCCGCGTCCGACTATTTTGTCCCGCTCGAACATCCCGACGCCGGTGTGCATGGCTGGCCGCGCTTCCCCGCCACGATGTCGTTGACACCACCGAGAATGAGCACAGCGGCGCCGACCATGGGCCAGCACAACGACTATGTGGTCTGCGAGTTGGCCGGGTACAGCGTCCAACGACTGGCCGAGCTGAGCGCCGCCGACATCATCCGGGCGGAACCACCGCACTAGCGTCCGGGTTCCGCTCGCATCCGGGTTACGCGCGCACGCTCCGCCCAGAGGGCTAACCGACCGGCGCGGCAGCCGGAAGGAAGCCCTGGATGGCCGCTGCGATCTCTTCCCGAAGTGGAGCACTGGAAACGATGACGTCCACCGACCCGATTGAGGTGTGAATATGGCCGCGAGCTCGAAGGTGTCGGGCGTCCACTCCGGCGGCCTGCAGGGCCTCGACATAGGCGATGCCTTCGTCGCGGAGCGGATCGAAGTCCGCCGTCATGATCAACGCCGGTGGCAGGCCGGAAAGATCTGCCGCCCGCAGCGGCGCCACCCGCGGATCGGTCGGGTCCGCCACGTCATAATGACCCCAGAACCACTCCATCAACCCCTTGGTGAGAACGTACCCGTCGGCGTTCTCGGTGTATGAGGACCGCCCAAAGTCTGAGTCAGTGACCGGGGTGATCAGCACCTGGCCTGCGATGGCCGGACCTCCGGCGTCGCGGGCCGTCTGGCAGGTGACCGCGGCCAGGTTCGCGCCGGCGCTCCAACCGGCCAGCACCATTGGGCCAGGAATCGCGCCGAGTGTCTCGGCGTTTTCGGCCGCCCACTGGACCGCGGCCCACGCATCGTCGGGCGCCGCGGGGAACGGATGCTCCGGGGCGTGGCGATAGTCGACCGACAGAATCGCTGCACCTGAGCGAACGCACAGGTCACGGCAGAGCGGATCATCGGACTGCTCGCTGCCGAGCACCCAGCCGCCTCCGTGGAAGTAGACAGTCAGCGGATGCGGTCCGGGGGTATCGGGGCGGTACAGCCGATATCGCAGCTCGCCGTCCGCTCCCGGCAGCGTTCCATCGACGATCTCGCCGACCTCGGGGCCCGGTGGCCGCTGCTCGCTCGATGCTTCCATGAACGCCCGGGCTTCGGCTGGAGAGAGCGACTCAAGGGGCGGCAATCCAAGCTCGGCCATGAAGTCCAGGACCATGGAAACGTCGAGCTGCATCGTTCTGATCACGCCATCATTGACCTCGGACCTGGACTCGACGCCGAGCCCGGCCCGACGGAAGCCTAAGTATCGTTGTTCGACCACCTCGTTACAGGCCACTCGGTAGTTGTCGACCCCGCCCACGTACGGCAGAAACACTCTCGGCTTACCTGGCACGTTTGCACCCATGTACCAGGAATTGGCGTGTGGGTAGAGGGTGATGTCGGCAGCGTCGTTTACGTGTTGGACCCAGCCGGCCTGCGCCGTGTCGGTAGGTTCGATGGTGGCAAAGCCGTCGTCGCGAAGCTCGGCGATGGTCTCGCAGATCCAGTCGACGTGCTGCTCAATCGACACGAGCATGTTCGACAGTACTGATGGGCTCCCCGGGCCGGTAACGGTAAAGAAGTTGGGGAACCCGACGACGGTCAGGCCGAGATAGGTCACGGGTCCGTCAGCCCACGCGTCTTTGAGAGTTGCGCCGTCACGACCCTGGATGTCGACGCCGACCAGTGCGCCGGTCATTGCATCGAACCCGGTCGCGAATACCAGCACATCAAAGTCGAACGACGCTGCGGCGGTGTCGATCCCGGCTTCGGTGATGGTGGTGATCGGCGTCTTCCGAAGGTCGACCAGGGAGACGTTGTCCCGGTTGAACGTTTCGTAGTAGCCCGTGTCGAGACATGGCCGCTTTGTCCCGAACGGGTAGTCGACCGGACAGAGCGTTTCGGCCACATCAGGGTCGGTGACGATGGAACGGATCTTGTCCCGAATGAAGCAGGCGACGACATCGTTCGATGCTGCGTTGATCAGCACATCGCTGAACACGCCGAGAATGGAGAAGAGCGTCCCCTCCTCCCATGCCGCCTCAAGTCGCTCGGTGCGCTCGGCCTCGGTGAGCATAAACGCCCCATCCTCGGTGGGCTCGCCGGGGACCCCACCTCGAGACATTCGGGCGCTCTCCCGGTAGGCGGCGCGATCGGCGTCTACCTCGGCCTGAGTCGCAGCCGGTATCTCGCCGTTGTGAGCAGGGATCGAGAAGTTCGGGGTCCGCTGGAAAACGGTCAGCGTCTCGGCCTCGGCAGCCATCAACGGAATCGACTGGATGGCCGACGAACCGGTGCCGATCACGCCCACCCGTTTGCCGGTCAGGTCAACGGTGTCATGAGGCCAGCGACCGGTGAAGTACACCTCGCCACCGAACTGCTCAAAGCCCGCGATCTCCGGCGGCTTCGGGAGCGAAAGGCAGCCGGTCGCCATGACGTAGTGGCGACAGGAGACCGTGTCCGCCGCCGCTGTGGTGACCTGCCAGAGCGCGTCGCCTTCGTTCCACACGGCCTTGTCCACTCGGGTGT
>CAZSTV010000141.1:7983-11028 GCA_964609665.1 uncultured Acidimicrobiaceae bacterium | reverse complement strand
CTCGGGTGTCGAACCGAATGCTGCGTCGCAGGTCGAACCGATCGGCCACGTGGTTGGCATAGCGGAGGATCTCCGGCTGAGTGGCGTACTTCTCCTGCCACTTCCACTCCTCGTCGAGCTCGGCATCAAAACTGTAGGAGTAGTCGATGCTCTGAATGTCGCACCGTGCGCCGGGATAACGGTTCCAGTACCAGGTGCCACCGACGTCATCGGCGGCCTCCATCACCTGCACAGACAACCCGAGTCCGCGCAGGCGGTGGATCAGGTAGAGCCCGGCAAAGCCGGCTCCAACAACGACGACATCAAAGTCCGGCGTGGTCGAATCTGTCGCAGATTTGCTGGCAGCAACCATGTTGATTCCTTCGGTCCGAGAGTACGAAGACAGTTTCACACAGCTGCCCCGGCCTGGTCGAAAGGCCTCGACTGTCGATTAGGCTCCAGCGATGACCGAGACTTCTTCAGGAACCGATCCGACGTCAGGCAGCGAACGGCGCGTGGCCATCGTCGCCAACACCTCAGACTATGTCGGTCCGGCAATGGCCAGAGAGTTGGCCCGGCGGGGATGCGACCTGGTCCTGGGCGATCCTCTTCCGGAGCTCGCTGAAGAGCTTGAGGCACTCGGTGCACGCTCATGGGCGGTTGACGGCGTAAAGGATCTCTCGGACCCGACATCTGCGGTTCGGCTGCTCGACATGGCCATGGACGCCTACGGGCGGGTTGACGCAGCGGTCTTCTTCACCGGCACTATCGTCACCGGACCCTTCCTGGAGAGCGACCAGGCAGATATGGAAACGGTCATGGCCGGAAACATCGCTGCGCCATACAACGCGCTGCGGGTCTTTGTCCCGCCGATGGTGGCGGCAGGAGCCGGACAGGTGCTCGCCATAACGAGCGCATCAGGGTTGCGGGTGACGCCGGGGGCGCCGCTGTACTCCGCCACCCGGGCGGGGGCCAACATGCTGGTCAAGAACGTGGCGGCCGAGGTTGCCCCGAAGGGTGTGCAGGTCAACGCGGTCGGCACCAACTTCATGGACTTTCCCGGGTTTATCGCCGCAACCGGAGCGTCCGACCCCGAGGTGCGTTCGGCCATTGAGAAGCGGGTGCCGATGCGCCGACTGGGCGGCATGGAAGAGTTCGCACGGTTCTGTGCGGTGTTCCTGGACGGCAGCACCGGTTTCCAGACCGGTCAGGTCGTCGGCTACGACGGTGGTTGGTCGGCCTGAGCGTCCTGATCGGCGGTCCATCCATAGAGCTTCTGCGCGGCCTCGGCCGAGACCACACCATCCAGCACGTCTCGTGCCACCAGCGCGCGGTCACGCTCCTTCGGGTCGCCGAAACCGCCACCTCCCGGTGACAGCGCGGTCATTCTGACCGGACCGAACCGGCGAAGGCCGTATTTGGGCGCTACAAAGTCGCCCTCGAATCCGCCTTCTTCCTCCGAAACGAGCGATCGAAGCCGAATCTCACCACCAACCCCAATCTGTCCGCCCTGGATGCCAAACCCGGTCGGCTCACCAACACCCTCCCCCCGGAACGACCAGCGGGCCTCGGTCATAACATCGATCTCGTACTCGATGCCGGTGCCGCCCCGGAACCGTCCCGCGCCGCCACCGTCGGTTCTGAACTCTTGACGGTGGTGAAGCACCGGGTAGCGGTGCTCGGTGAACTCGACGTCTGGCAGGGTAAGCCCGCCGAGAGCCACAAGGTGGCCGATCTGGTTGAACCCGTCTCGACCGTCGGTGGCACCACCGCCCGCCGCGGCACCCCAGTGGTACATCACATACGGTTCGCCCGGACCGGCCCCGGCGGTGACACCGAAGATGTTCTTGCCCCATCCTGCGAGCGCCCGCCCGGGGTCGGCCTCCGAGAGACAGCGCCACACCAGGTGGATGATCTCATGGGCCGGGATGACGGTGTTCATCGTCATCGGGGCCGGAGGAGTGGCGTTCACGATGCAGCCCTCCGGCGCAATCATGGTCACGCAGCGGAACGTCCCCTCGTTGCGAGGCAGGTCCGGTTCGAAGAACGACGCGAGGGCCATCGAGACAGCAGACCAGGTGTTGACCCAACCGCTGTTCTTGAAACCGTCGATCTGGTCGTCGGTGCCGGTGAAGTCGACGGTGAGCGCGTCCCCGGCAACCGTCACCCGCAGCCGCAGGTGCAGATCGGCCGGACCGAAACAATCGTCATCCCAGTGCTCGGTCGCCGTCCACGTGCCGTCAGGTAACGATGTCACCAGCGCACGAAAGCGACGGTCGGCATGGGCGCATACCGCGTCAAACAATCTCAGTGCACGCTCGGGTCCGGTGCCCGGCGCGGAGCTGGCCGTCTGGCCGGTGCTGAGATCGGCCACCAGGTCGACCAACCGGGCGGCACCGATGCTGGTGGAGCCGAGCATGGCCCGCAGATCGCCATCGAGCAGGTCGGGAGTCCGGGTGTTCAACAGCAGCAGTTGCCAGAGGTCCTCACGCAGCTCACCGGCCTTGATCAGTTGCATCACGGGTAGGCGGAGCCCTTCGTGGAAGATCTCCGACGCCTCCGGGTTGTAAGTCCCGGCCGCTCCTCCACCGATGTCGCTCTGGTGTGCCCGATTGCAACAGAACCCGACGAGTGTGTTGGCGCTGAAAACCGGGCGGGCGATGACCCAGTCCGGAAGATGGTTGCCACCGGCGGTGTAGGGGTCGTTGAGCAGGTAGACGTCCCCCTCGGCCAGCTGGTCCCCAAACGAGTCCAGGATCGCCCGTACGGCAAACCCGCCGCCCCCGGTGTGAATCGGTATGCCGTCAGCGGTTGACACCAAAACGCCATCCCGGTTGGTGGCAAAGCAGGAGAAGTCGTGGCTCTGGCTGAAGATTGGGCTCCTGGCCGTCCGGGTCATGACCCACCCCATCTGTTTGCAGATGTGGTCGAGCCGGGCCTGGACCAGCGCCACCTGCACCGGGTCTGCCGTTGTCTCAGCGTCGGAAGTCATCGTAGGGCCACCTCCAGGTCGCCGTTCGGTTGCACCTCGAGTTGGTCGCCGGGCAACCCCAGTACGGTCGTGGG
>CAZSTV010000141.1:4493-7973 GCA_964609665.1 uncultured Acidimicrobiaceae bacterium | reverse complement strand
CTTCGATGAGGTACGGGCCGCTCAGTCGGTGCCCGGCCCCCAGGTCCTGGCCGCGAAACACCGGAATCGTGTCCCACCCCGTGTTCGCACCGAGCCAACATCGTCGGTGTTCCAGCGGGGTTGGTTGATCGGTCGTCGCCCGGTCGACGACGGTCGACGCGCTAGGCCCGAGGTCACCGATGACCACAACGCCAACGCCGGTGACCTCCAGAACACCTGCCGGTTGGATGTGTCCGTAGAGGCGGCGGTACTCGGCTTCGAAGCGACGTCGGATCTCATCGACCTGGTTCCCGAGATCAAGGGTTTCGGCATCGAGCCAGACTCGGACCGACCACAGCTGGCCGGGGTATCGCAGGTCGACGTACTGCGATAATTCGGTGCCGATATTCGCCGGCCAGTCGGAGGCGGTCAGCGCATCAGCTCGCTCTTGTTCGGCCGCCAGGCGCTGCTGGAGTCCGGTCGGGCCGAGGTCCTCGAGTCCCACCACCATGCTGCGGGAGACATCACGGCGGAGGTTGCTGTGCAACATGCCGATGGCACAAAAGACTCCCGCTTCGGCGGGGATGACCAGCGTCCGGCATCCCAGCGCCCTGGCGACCGGCGAACCGTGCAGGCCACCGGCTCCACCGGCGGCAACCAGGGTCATCAGCGCCGGGTCTCGGCCACGCTCGATGGTGATGGTCTCCACCGCCTGGCGCAGGTGCTGCTCCAAGACGGTGATGACGCCAACGGCGGCGTCCTGTGAGGTCAGGCTGAGCGGGCCGCCAACTTCTGCCACCATGGCGTCGTCGGCCAAACCCTCGGAAAGATCCAACGCTCCTCCCGCCGATCGTCCGGGACGGAGGCGGCCGAGCAAGAGATGAGCGTCGGTCGCTGTCGGCAGCACACCGCCCCGGTCGTAGCACGCAGGTCCCGGCACCGCTCCTGCACCTCTCGGCCCGACCTGCAGCATCCCCGCGGTGTCGACTTGGGCCAACGTACCTCCGCCCGCACCGACGGTATGGACGTCCACCGCGGCGATGTTCATGTGGTAGCCGCCAACCTCCAGGCCGTCGATCACCGGGACCGAACCGTCGATCATCACCGCAACGTCGCAAGAGGTACCACCGATCTCCATGCTGACAACCGGTACCTTCGGGTCACCACCGGAGCGCCGAAGCGCACCACCGACAGCGGCCGGACCGGACAGCATCAGGTCCACCGGGCGAGCGGCCAGAGCCGAAAGTGGCACCGTGCCGCCGTTCGATTGCATCAGAAGCATCGCCTGGGACAATCCACGTTCGGCCAGCGCTCCTGCCAGGCGTCGGAGATAACCACCGACGGTTGGCACCAGCCCGGCGTTGACCACCGCGGTCGAGGTGCGCTCGTATTCGCCGAGCAACGGGGTCAGTTCCGACGACACAACGGTGAGTTCCCCGGGCCAGCGGTCCCGGCAGAGCTCTGCCGCGCGTTGCTCATGGGCCGGGTTGAGGTAACTGTGCAGCAGGCAGATGGCAACGGCCTCAACGCCCTGGGTCGCGAACTGTTCCAGCGCCTGGGTTACAGCAGCCTCGTCCAGTGGCGTCAGCTCTTCGCCGGAGGCATTGATTCGCCCGGCCACTCCCCGCCTGAGGTGACGTGGCACAAGGACCGCTGGCCATGGTGCACGGTGATCCCACTGGTCGGCCCGAATACCCCGGCGGATTTCCAGCCCGTCGCGGAAACCCGCGGTGGTGATCAATCCCACCGTCGACAGGTTGCCCTCAAGCACGGCATTGGTGGCCACCGTTGACCCGTGTACGAAGCGCTCGCAGTTCGCCAGTACCTCTCCGGCAGCCAACCCGAGCGAGTCCGCCACCGCGTCGACGGCGTCCAAAACCCCCTTCGATGGGTCATGGCCGACCGAGGGCACCTTGGTCACCGTCAACGTTCCCCCATGGTCGATCAGTACGAGGTCGGTGAAGGTCCCCCCGACGTCTACCGCTATGGAACAGGGCCACGCCGGGCGTTCCGAGGTCACCCGGCGAGCGTACTCAACGCTGCCAACCCCGGGAAAGTGGACACCGTGTCACGGCGTGGCTTGCCAGCGAAGTGTGGTTGAAGGGATGCTTTGTGATGGTCAATCTTCCGCTGATCGACGCTGCGCCTGTCGACTACGGCCACGACGAGGCAGCCATGGCTGCCTACCGTGCCGAGGGCACCCGGCGGGCGCTTGCGCTCGACAACCGTGGCCCCATTCGCTTTGACGAGTCCGGCGCGCTGGACCCGGCAATCCTCGACGCCTACTCGCGCCATGGGTTCTACATCTTCCAAGGTGTGCTCAAACCGGACGAGCTGGCCGACCTCGAAGCCGACGTGGCCGACATGTTGGACCGGGCGCCCGTCACCAAGGGCGCAACGACGGACCGCCACGGTCGCCCCGCGCTGGGAGCTGATTGCGAGGGCCGGAACGTCAGCTGGGTCCGGCCGCTGTCCGACCCGGTTGGCGGCACCAACGCAGCCAACGGTCGACATCCGGTGAAGATGGTGGAACCGAACGCTCCGGACGATGCCCCGGAATGGGTGGTGCAGGTCATCCTGGGCTCGCTGCAGTTCTCCGACGCCTGCCTCCGCACCTATGCCCATCCGGAACTGCTCGCCGTGACCGAAGCGATCAATGGCCCCGACTTCACCCCGTTCAACGAGGTGGTCTGGATCAAGCACCCCCGCCTCGGCGGCTCGGTCGCATGGCATCAGGACGGGTGGACCCACTGGGATAATCCGGAGCTGGACGAGGGCACCCATGGCTTCAATTTCATGGGTCAGCTCTACGGTTCTGACGCGGCAAACGGTCTCTGGGTTGTTCCCGGCTCTCATCGCCTCGGCAAGGTCGACATCGCCGCGATGGTCGCCGCGGCCGGTTCGGACCGTCTTCCCGAAGCCGTTCCGGTTATCTGCGACCCCGGCGATGTTGCCATCACCAGTCGTCAGGCGGTGCACGGCTCGTTCGCCAACACCAGCGACAACCCGCGGGTGACCATCAACTTCGGTTTCCACCGGCGACGGTCGGTACTCGACGTGACCAGCGGCGGTGTGCATAGCCCGGTGACCACCTATGACGCCGACTACATTCGCCGCCGGTCCGCCCTGATCATGTACGGCATCAACGCCCGACGGTCCCGGTTTCCCGACGAGACGCCCTACCACTACCAGCCCTTCGACGGCTTGGACGACGATTTCCGGTGGGATGACGACGCCCGGCGCGCCATCCAGGACTACAACACTGAGGACCTGGGCATCTGATGACGGAACACTCAATGTTGTCCGACGGCTTGATTGCCGTGGTGAAACGGGACTGTCCTACCTGTGTTGAGGTGGCACCGGTGCTGCGTGACCTACAAGCACGCGACGGCCTGACGATCTACAGCCAAGATGACGGTGCCTTTCCCGCCGACGCAGCGGTAGACGATGACCGCTCGCTCCGCTTTTCGTGGCACAACGACATTGAGACGGTCCCAACCC
>CAZSTV010000141.1:0-4483 GCA_964609665.1 uncultured Acidimicrobiaceae bacterium | reverse complement strand
ACCGCATCGTCGGCTGGCGGCGCGACCAGTGGGAGGCGTTCACCGGGACGGCGAACCTTGCTACCACTACCACCGATTACATGCCGGGCTGCGGGTCCCTTTCGGTCGACCCCGACCTGGTCGATTCACTTGAGCGCACGTTCGGCAACTCCACGTTGCAGGCGCGGCGGGTTGAGGTTGCGGTAACCGAGGACGAACAGGAGATGATGCACGAGCGGGGCTGGTCCGATGGGCTCCCGGTCGTTGCACCGACAGAGGCCCGGGTCACGGCGATGCTGGCCGGCACCACTCGAGACCCGTCCGAGGTTGTGGCGGTGGTACCTCCGGCGCTGGTCGAAGTGACCGTGGAACAGGTTGCGGTGAACGCCGTGCTTGCGGGGTGCAAGCCCGAGTACCTGCCGGTGGTCCTCGCCGCGGTGGAGGGTGCCTGTACCGACCAGTTCAACATCCATGGCCTGCTGTGCACGCTGTGGTTCTCCGGGCCAGTGGTCATTGTCAACGGTCCCATCCGCAACCGCATTGGGATGAACAGTGGCAAGAACGCGCTCGGTCAGGGCAACCGGGCCAACGCCACCATCGGGCGGGCGCTGCAGCTCGTGGTGCGCAACGTCGGTGGCGGCCGCCCCGGCGTTGACGGCATTGACCGCTCCGCGCTTGGCGCCCCGTCAAAGGTGGGCTGGTGCTTCGCCGAGGACGAGGAGCACCTACCTGACGGCTGGCCACCGCTCTCGGTTGAGCGTGGGCTCGCCCCGGATCAGGACGCGGTCACGCTGTTTGCGGGCCACGGCCCGATCGGGGCGATCGACCAGGTATCACGGACCCCGGAGTCGCTCACAAAGTCCCTCGCATCGCAGCTCCTCGCGGTTGGCCATACCAAGCTGCCGAACGAGGCGATGCTCATCATGACTCCGGAGCATCAGCGAGTACTGTCGGACGCCGGATGGTCAAAGGCGCGGTGCCGAGAGGAGCTTGAACCGCTACTGGTCCTGGACGGCGATGTCGCAGTGCGGGGCGCTGGAGGTATCGAAGAAGGACTGCCAGAGTCCATGGCGGGCCGTACCGTTGCGAAGTTCCGACCGGACTCGCTCATGATCGCCCGAGCCGGAGGCAGCGCCGGAGCGTTCTCCGCCATCCTCGGCGGATGGATCGGTGGGCCACGAGGTTCGGAGCCAATCACCGTTCCGATCGGCAGCTGATCTTGCCCACAGGCTCACGTTGACCCAGGATGGTGCCCATGGATGTTGGGGACCGCTTGGAGTTGCACGAGCTACCGGGAAGATACGGCGACGCAATCGACGATCGAGACTGGGAACGACTCGAGCAGATCTTCACCGAGGATGCCGTTTTCGACCTGACCGATCTCGGGGTTCCGCTGCTTGAGGGCTTGGATGCGATCAAGGTCTTCATGGACAAAGACGCCCAGCACCCGCGGACCCACACCATGACCAACATCTACGTCGATGAAACCGACGATGGCGTGAAGCTGAACTTCCGTATTGTCGCGCTCCTCGGCGAGGGTAAGGTCGGCACGGCGTCCTACTATGACGATGTCGTCAAGACGCCCAACGGATGGCGGGTGAAGCACCGGGTCACCACACTCCGGCGCAGGGACCGCAAGAAGGATCACTGAGTCATGAGCGAAGGCAATGGCGAGCCGACCGACCGGGACGCTGTGCTGGCGAAGTACCTGGAGGAGCGCGACAAGCGACTCCGCCCAGAAGGAAACGACCAATACCTCGAACCGACCGGCCACTTCTCGTCGTACCTTGAGGACCCCCACACACCGGTGGTCGAGCGGGACCCCTACTTTGATGAGGTGACCGTTGCGGTTATCGGCGGCGGCTTTGCCGGACTCCTTACCGGCGCCAAGCTGAAGCAAGCGGGCATTGATGACGTCCGGGTGATCGAGAAGGGCGGTGACTTCGGCGGCACCTGGTACTGGAATCGATATCCGGGCGCACAGTGCGACACCGCGGCGCTCATCTACCTGCCGCTACTTGAAGAGACCGGGCACCGTCCGAGCGAGAAGTACACCCATGCGCCGGAAATCCTGGAGCATTGCCGCCGCATCGCCACCCACTTCGACCTGTACGACAATGCCTGCCTGTCCACCGAGGTCACCAACCTCGAATGGGACGGCGACACCTCGCGCTGGCTCATCCGCACCAACCGCGGAGACCAAATCAGGGCCCAGTTCGTCACCATGGGCACGGGGCCCCTGCACCGACCCAAACTGCCGGGTATCGCCGGCATAGAGAGTTTCGAGGGGCACAGCTTCCACACCAGCCGCTGGGACTATGCCTACACCGGCGGCTCGCCCGCCGGAGACCCGATGGCCAACCTCGGCGACAAGCGGGTCGGCATCATCGGCACCGGTGCCACCGCGGTGCAGTGCATCCCGCATCTGGCGAGAGCGTGCGGCGATCTCTTCGTCTTTCAGCGCACCCCGTCCTCCATCGATATCCGCAACAACCATCCCCTCGACGATGACTTCTACGACGGTCTTGAACCCGGCTGGCAGAAGGAATGGTTGGCCAACTTCACCCTCCTGCAGACCGGTGGCTTTGCCGACGAAGACCTGGTCATGGACGGCTGGACCGACATCTCCCAGCGGATTCGTGACAAGGCGATGGCCGACCCCAACCAGGACTTCAGTCCCGAGGCACTGATCCGGGCCTACCACGACAGTGACGATGAGAAGATGGTCGAGATCCGCCAGAGGGTCGACGAGTTGGTGGCGGACCCCGAGGTCGCTGAGGCACTCAAGCCGTGGTACCGCCAGTTGTGCAAGCGGCCGTGCTTCCACGACCAGTACCTGCAGTCGTTCAACAACCCGAACACCCACCTGATCGACACCGACGGCCAAGGCGTCAACAAGATCGACAGCACCGGCGTCACGGTCGGCGGCGAGCACTTCGAATTGGACTGCATCATCTATGCATCCGGCTTCGAGGTGGGCACCGACTACACCCGCCGCTCTGGCTTCGACATGATTGGCCGCCGGGGTATGTGTCTGTCAGAGCGCTGGGCCGATGGGATGCAGAGCTTGCACGGCATGCACGTTCACGGCTTCCCGAACGCGTTTGTCGTCGGTTTCAGCCAGGCCGCGAACCTCATCTCGAACGTCCCGCACAACTTGACCGAAGCAGCCGAGACGCTGTCGATCATCATCGCTCACGCCATCGAATCCGGCGCCCAAGAAGTCGAGACCACAGCGGAGGCCGAAGCGGAGTGGGTGGCCAAGCTGGAAGCGGGTGGCCGGAGCTTCGGCGCGGACCCAACGTGCACGCCGGGCTACTACAACTTCGAAGGGCAAGACGCTGGCCGGCGCGGGCTGCTTAACTCGCTCGGCTATCCGGACGGCCCGGTCGCGTACTTCGACTTCATCGAGCAGTGGCGAACCTCAGGGGACTTTGTCGGCCTGGACTTTCGGTCCGCGTCCTGATGGTTGCCGTTGATCGGACCAGCCGCCGCGCGCTCCCACCGTTCTGGTTGGTACTGAGCGCAGGCTGCGTTGTCACCGCCCTCTCACTCGGCGTCAGGTCAACATTTGGCCTCTTCCTCGACCCGGTGGTTGACACCATCGGGTCCGGCCGCGGCGCCTTTGCACTTGCCGTCGCCATCCAAAATCTGGTGTGGGGCCTGAGTCAACCATTGGCCGGGGCGGTGGCCGACAGGTTCGGCAGCGCACGAGTCCTCGCAGTCGGCGCCGTGGTGTACGCGTTTGGCATGGCGCTCATGTCCACTGCAGATTCATCCGCCGCGCTGTACCTGTCTGCCGGGTTCATCGTCGGCGCTGGCACCGGGGCGGCGAGCTTCGCTGTTGTCCTGGCCGCGATTGGGCGGATGGCGCCACCGGAAAAGCGATCGATGGCACTCGGCCTGGCAACCGCCATGGGCAGTGTCGGCCAGTTTCTCCTGGTCCCGTTGGTTCAGCGTCTGATCGACGCAAACGGCTGGGAGCCAACGGCTCTGGTCTTGGCGGGCGTCATCATCACCGTCGGGCTGTTTGCGTTCGGCCTTCGGGGCCGGGCATCGGACTTCGTCACCGCAGAGGCCGGCCAGGCACCGCAGGTGGTGCCGCTACGGTCCGAGCTGCGCCGGGCCGCTCACTCAAGATCGTTCCGGCTGTTGAATCTGGCGTTTTTCGTCTGTGGCTTCCACGTCACCTTCATCGCCACCCACATCACGTCCTACGCCGAGGACATCGGCCAGACCAGAGCCATCGCCGCCACGGCACTCGCGTTGATCGGTCTGTTCAACATCGCAGGTTCTCTCACCGCCGGGTATCTCGGCGGCAAGCACTCAAAGACCCGATTGCTGTCAGGCATCTATGCGGCCAGGGCGGTGGTGATCATCGGGTATGTGCTCATCCCGTCGAGCAGCACCACCACCCTCATTTTCGGTGCGACGATTGGGCTGCTCTGGCTCTCGACGGTGCCGCTGACCTCCGGCATCGTGGCCAGCCAGTTCGGGACCGCCC
>CAZSTV010000140.1:0-15332 GCA_964609665.1 uncultured Acidimicrobiaceae bacterium | reverse complement strand
GCCAAGCCTCGTGCCCGCAAGGTCTCCGAGGACGAGGACGAGGACGAGGACGAGGATCCCGATGATGTCGAGGCAGACCTTGACGCCATCCTCAAGGATCGTCTCGCCTCATCCGATGATGATGAGGATGACGAGGACTCTGAAGACGGAGCCTCCAAAACCGCTAAGGCACCTGGGCGTGGCGAAGAGATCGTGTGTCAGAGCTGCTTCCTGTTGGTGAACCCGAGCCAGGTCACCCGTGACCCGGACCCTCGGTGCCCTCACTGCGGCGAACTTATTGACCTTTAAGGCGGTCGCCATACATGGCTGACGACAACGAGGAACAAAATCCGGTTGATCAGCTGGTTGATCTCTTCGTTTATGCCCCGGTTGGCCTGCTGTACGAATACCAGGACGTACTTCCGAAGCTGGTGAAGCGCGGCAAGAGCCAGGTGCAACTCGCACGGGTCGTCGGCCAGCTGGCGATGAACCGCCGGAGCGCAGACAACTTCACCGTCCTGGCCGAAGGCCTCGCCGGTGTGGTGGCGAAGCAGATCACCGAGATCGGCTCGGCAATCGGCCTAGCGCCGCCACAGGACGGCGATAGCACCGCTGAGAGCGATCCCACGCCGCCACCACCCCCGACGCCCGCATCGGTCGCTGTCGAGGCAGGTGAGGCCGCTGCAGCGCCCTCGGCCTCCGCTGAGGATGCTGACGAGGTCGAGGACCGGCCGTTGCCGATCGCCCGCTATGACGAGCTGAAGGCGAAGGAGATCATCGATTTGCTGGACGATCTTGAACCGCACCAGCTCGATCGCATCCGGCTCCATGAAGAATCCAACCGGGCCCGCAAGACCGTGCTCGGCAAGCTTGAGCGGCTAGGTCGCTAGTGGAGTCGGCCCGGCTTGCTGTTGCCGACGATGTCGTCGCCATCGAAGCCATCAACGCCAGACAGCGCGAGGAGATCCGCGACGAACGCGGCGGGTCGCTGTTTCTCCGCCGTGAGGCCGGACCCGCTCCCGTAGCGCCTCGAATCGAAAAGGGTCTGACCGACGGAGCCATCGTGGTTGTCGGCTGCTACGACGAGGTGATCTTCGGCTACGGATTCGCCGAGATCGAGGAGTTGCTCGACGGGTCGAACCTTGCTCGACTCACCGACTTTGTCGTCGATGCCGACGCCCGCAAGGCCGGCATTGGCGAAGCGATGATGGATCTGCTGATCGCCGAAGCAAAGCAACGTGACTGCATCGGCATCGACTCGGTGGCTCTCCCCGGAGACCGCAACACCAAGAACTTCTTTGAGTCGTTCGGCCTGAAGGCTCGGATGCTCACCGTTCACCGAGCCTTCGACTGACAGTCCGCTCCGGCGGTTGACGATGGCGACAGACGGCCAAACACCGACGTCAGCATCAACCCCAGTGCCGCCACCCGTCCCCGAGGTGTGTGTCGGCGCAGTGGTGGTCGCCGATGACCGGCTGCTGCTAATCGAACGGGGGAGAGGTGCCGCTGTCGGTCAGTGGTCGGTCCCCGGCGGACGGGTTGAACCAGGCGAGACGATGGCGGCCGCGGTCGAACGAGAGGTGCTGGAAGAGACCGGCATGACGGTGCGCTGCGGTGACTTTCTCGGATGGGTCGAGCGCATCAGCGCGAACTACCACTTCGTGATAATGGACTTCCGGGCGGACCTGGTCGGTTCCAACGCCGCGGTTGCCGGGGACGACGCCGCAGACGTTGCCTGGGTCGAGCTGAGCGAGCTGGACCGCTATGACCTCGTCGACGGGTTGCAGGCGTTTCTGGACGAGCACGGCGTTACCAACGGCGACTGACACCGCCGGGCGGGAAACTGAAAGCGGCGGCCGAAGCCGCCGCCGTCAAACAGTATGTGTGATTGCCCTGCGGCCGACTACTCGGCGGTAGCCGCCTCGGCCTCCGGCTGTGCCTCTTCCGAAGGTGGTGCCTCTTCCACCGGAGCGTCGGCCTCTGGCGTCGACTCCTGCGCAGCGGGCTCGGCCGGTGCGGCCTCTTCCGCTGGTGCGGTGTCTTCGGCTGGCGCAGGTTCTTCAGCGGGCGCCGTGTCTTCTGCCACGGACTCCTCAGCCGGAGCTGACTCCTCGGCGGCTGCGGGCTCCTCGGCCGGGCTTGCTTCCTCGGCGGGGCTTGCTTCCTCGGCGGAAGCGGCCTCTTCGCCTGCGGGTGCCGCAGCGGAATCGTCCGCTGCTGGAGTTTCCGCTGCTGGTGCTTCGGCTGCCGCTGTCTCAGCGTCGGCTGTTGGCTCCTGGGTTGCCGGAGCTTCTTCGGCAACTGGTTCAGGTTCCGCTGCGGATTCCTCGACCTTTGGCTCGGCGCCAGGGTGCGGCCGATCGATCTTGGGCTTCGCGTTCTTGGCGGGCCGGTCATCGCGGCGACCACCGGGCTTGTCTTTCTGCGCCTTACGGGGCGGACGACGGCGCTTGGCGCTCTTTGGCACCTGGGCCGGGTCGATGCCGAACAGGGCGGCGATTGCCGGGATCCTGTCGGACAGTCGCCGAACCTCGCTCAGAAGCGTTTCGTTGGGCTCGGCCGGAATGCCGGTCGGGGTGACCGCACCGCGCACCGGTGAGAACGCCAGCGCATCCAGCACCGTGGCCCAGCGATCCTGCATGACATCGGCTGCGAGTGCATCCGATGCCTGCTGAGCGAGCTTGCTTGCAATCTCGGTAGGCAGTGGAGCGCCAGCCTTGACCGGGCGGGAGCTGAGCCGAAGCCCACGCACCACTCGACCCTCGGTCACGGCACTGCTGAGGTCGGCAAGCCACGCTGCATGATCGGATTCGAGGCGCTCGTCGAGCACCTTCTTGATCTGGTCGGCCAGTGCCCGTGACTCATCGTCGCGAGCGACATCGGCCCCGGCAACAACCACCGAGCGAAGGTCACGGATGTCCAGCTCTGCAGCATCGGCGAGGGCAGCGTCCGCCCGGTCACGCCACTCGGCGAGGCGGGCCTTGCTGAGGTTCTTCTCGGCGATGGCCAGGATGGGGGATGCGTCGATCTCGGGCTTGCCTGCCTCTTTGGCTTCGGCGTTCTGCTTCTCCACCGCGGCTCGCACGCCAGGCATGCCGTCTTTCATGACCTGCTCGACGATTGGACGGTGCTCTTCGGTGACCTCGGCAAGCAGTGCGTCGCGATGGACACGCCGGGGCCGCAGGCGCTTGGGGCGGGGCCGCCGGTCGGCCTCGGGGCGAGGACCACGACGTTCGCCGCCGCCTCCATCGCCGCCGCCACGGCGCTTGTTTCGATCATCATCGCCACGGCCTCGACCACGACCGCGGTCTCGGCCGCCGCCCTTGCGGTCGCCGCGACGCTCGCTCTTTGCCAGCTTTGTGGTGACCAGCTCATCGTCGCGCAGCGGGCGTGACTTCATCTCGAGCAGGTTGGTGCGTTCCTTCTTCACCTTGGGGGCGAAGACCTCGGTGATCTCAATCCCGTCGAGGTGGAACTCTGCTTCGACCTTGACGACATCACCGACTTTGGCGCCGTCATAGAGCAACGACTCTTGGAGGTCGCCCTTCGGCTGTTTTGCTCCGGCAGCTCGCCATGTCCACGAACCATCGTCGCGGGAGCTTGTCAGTTCAACTTCGATTCTGCGGCCCATGCCAAGAACCTACCTTCACGTCTTTTGGACAACGTGTGTCTGTGGGGGCCTGGGATCAGCGATTCCGGCCTGGTCGAAAGCTCCGGGTGATAACCGGGGCTGAGAAATACTAGTGGCCGAAACACGTCGAATACTCCCTGATTTCCAGGTGAAATGTAGGTGTCACAAGCCTGTTCACATGCTATTCGGTCGAGCGGTCGGAACCGCCGTGGCCGAGCGCATTCAGCCGCTGGGCTCCGTTGAGCGGGAATCGGGCCGTTCAGCGGCCTCGTCGGCGCCAACATTGTCCGGACCTGGCCCTTGGTCGTCATCGTTTCGCACGTCGATACCGGCAAGCACCGTGTAGGTCTCGTTTGAGCGGGCTGCAGCCCGCACCTCCCGGGCGGTCGCATCGACGTAGCGCTGGGTCGTCGCAAGCGATTCATGCCCAAGGAGCCGCTGCAGTTCGGTACCGCTCGCACCGTTTCTGGCCAGGCTGGTGGCAAAGGTGTGGCGCAGGGCATGGACCAGGGCTCCAGCCGGTACCCGGGTGCGAATGCCAGCCTCGCGGTAGAGCTGTTCCACCATGTACTGCAGCGCGCCCCGCTTCATCGGTTCGCCGGTGTTGGCGACGAACAGAGCGGCATCGGCGGCAATGCGACCGGGGAAGCGGGTCAGGCGGGTCTCCAGGTAACCGTTGATGATGGTCTCCACCTCGGGCTCGAGCGGGATCGTCCGTTCCTTGTTGCCCTTGCCCCGCACGCCGATGACCCTGTCTCCCGGAGGTCCGTCGATCGACCGCATCGTCAGATCGAGCAGCTCAGAGAGCCGAAGCCCGCCGGTCAGCAGCGTCACGATGACCGCAAAGTCTCGTTCCGGCCACGGGTTGCGTGCCCCCTGGCGCCCCTGCAGCGCGGTCTGGAGCAGCCGTTCGACGCTGTCATCACCGGTGATGGCTTTCGGTCTGCTCTTCGGGACCCGTGGTTTTTCGACCGCGGCCATCGGGTTGCCGGCGATCACGCGTTCTGCAACGAGGAACGTGAACAGCTGGTTCCAGGTCGACCAGGTGCGGGCAATGGTGGCCGCGGACTTGTCGGAGATGGCAGCGAACGCCCGGCGGAGGGTGCGCACGTCGAGGTGGGCCAGCGGCCGGTCCGACGCTGGCCGCCCGGTGACATCGCACAACGCCGCCAGGATCGAGTCGAAGTCTCGTCGGTAGGCCGCGAGCGTGTGCTTGGAGTGTTTGCGGGGTTGGCGCGCCAAGAAGAACTCATCGATTGCATCGATCAACTCGCCAACAGTACCGATTGCTGCCTGCTCGGCAGTATTGATTGCTGCCTGCTCGGCAGTATTGATTGCTGCTCCACCGTTTGGAACGGTTGACTCACCGGGGGTCATGGCGCCGCCGCTCGCATTCACCGCTCGCATTCATGGCCTCAAGAGTAGTCGGGTATGTTGGAACGACCGGCGGACCGGCACGTCGCCCACACGGCGACGACCCGCAGGCGAGCATGGAGGTTGATCGAGCGATGACCACCGAACCAGGTGTTGAAGACAGATCAGAAGAGATCCACGCTGCGGGACTTGATGGCCTTCGGTGGGACAATCGGTTCCTGGCGGAATTGCCGGTGGACCCAAGTCCCGTCATCCGTCCGCGCCAAGTCACCAACGCCGTCGCCTCCCGGGTGACACCGGTGACGGCATCGGCCCCGACGCTCGTCGCGTGGTCAGCGGAGGTGTCCGACCAACTTGGCATCGCTCCCGATGCGTGGACCGAACACCCCGACGTGATGGCCAGCGTTTTCTCCGGCAACACGCTGTTGCCCGGCAGCGACCCCCATGCCGCGTGCTACGGCGGCCACCAGTTCGGTAACTGGGCGGGCCAGCTCGGCGACGGCAGAGCGATGTCGCTCGGCGAGGTGGTGACGCCGAACCACGGACACCAGACCCTGCAGCTGAAGGGCGCGGGTCCAACGCCGTACTCCCGAAGCGCGGATGGCATGGCTGTGCTGCGCTCGTCGTTGCGAGAGTTCATCTGTAGCGAGGCCATGCATCACCTCGGGATTACAACCACGCGTGCGCTCAGCCTGGTCCTGACCGGGGACAAAGTGGTTCGAGACATGCTGTACGACGGCAACCCGAGGCCAGAGCCTGGTGCGGTGGTGTGTCGTGTAGCGCCGTCGTTCATTCGGTTCGGGAACTTCCAGATCTTTGCCGCCCGCCAAGAGCTTGAAGAGCTCGGTCGGTTGACCAACTTCACCATCGAGCACTACTTCGCTCACCTCCTGGACGATCACGAGCCGGGCACCAACTCGCTCTACGAGGCCTTCTTCGACGCGGTCTGCGTCGCCACCCGTGAGATGATCCTGGGGTGGATGCGGGTCGGCTTCGTTCATGGCGTCATGAACACCGACAACATGTCGATTCACGGTGCCACCATTGACTACGGGCCGTACGGCTGGCTCGAAGGCTTCGACCCCGGCTGGACGCCGAACACCACCGACGCGGCCCACCGGCGCTATCGCTATGGCCAGCAACCACAGATCGGCCAGTGGAACCTCATGCAGCTGGCAAACGCTCTGGTGCAGCTGACGGGTGAGACCGAGCCGCTCGAAGACTCGCTCAAGCGCTACGGCGAGGACTACGCGACACAGGATCAGCAGATGTGGCTGTCCAAGTTGGGCATCGAAGGCGTGCCAGACGAGGCATCGTCACTGGTCGACGATCTGCACACACTGCTCATGGCGACCGAGACCGACATGACCATTTTCTTTCGCCGACTCGCCGAGGTGAGTTGCGCAGGGGTTGAGCAGCGCAGCGACGCCGAACTGGTCGCGCCGCTGGCAGACGCGTACTACCTCGACGGTGCGGCCGATGAGGTTGCGTCTCAGACCGCGGCATGGGTTCGGCGCTACGCCGCCGCTGTCGATGTCGATGACGCCGCCCGGGCCGAGGCCATGAACCGGGTCAACCCGCTGTACGTGGCGCGCAACTACCTAGCACAGCTCGCTATTGACGCTGCTGAGCAAAATGACTTTGGTCCGGTAAACGAGTGGCTGGACGTGCTCCGCACCCCCTACGAGGTCCAACCCGGCCGCGAGCGCTACGCCGAAAAGCGACCGGAATGGGCGCGCGAGCGCCCCGGTTGTTCGCAGCTTTCCTGCAGCTCCTGACGGTGCTGAGCCGCAGTTACGGCCGAAGCATCTCGGAATGATTGTCACAATGGGATAAATGGGAAGCGCTGAGCCGGGGTTTCGCGCTTTTGCCGCTAATTTGCTGGTAATTCTCAGTCTGGGCTGAGGTACCCAACCGCCTGATTGACCCGAGACATTCCAGGCCAGTCGACCTAGTCTCAGTGGTCTGGATGATCCAGTCATCCGAACGTTGGCGGTGGCGAACTAGCAAGGGCAAAGGCGACCGGTGGAAGCAACGGCGATTTCTGCGCTGAACAACAAACCAATAGCAGGTCAGGATCGAGAGGCCGTCTCCGTCTCCGTCGTTATCCCAACCCTCAATGAGGCAAAGAATCTGCCTCACGTGCTTCCCGACATTCCGGACTGGGTGTTTGAGATCATCATCGTTGATGGCGGCTCATCCGATGGCACCATCGAGGCAGCCAAGGAACTCAGAGATGATCTCGTGATCATCGAACACCTGGCCCCGGGCAAAGGTGCGGCGCTACGACGAGGTTTCTCGGTCGCCCGCGGTGAAATCATCGTCATGCTCGACGCCGATGGTTCAATGAACCCCGGCGAAATTCCTGCATTTGTCGGTGTGTTGATGGGCGGAGCGGACTTTGCGAAGGGCTCGCGCTTCTGCCACGGCGGCGGCACCGAGGATATGGAGTGGTACCGCAAGCTCGGCAACTGGGCGCTGACGAAGACCGTCAGGGCAGGCTTTGGTGGCCGATACTCAGATCTTTGCTACGGCTACAACGCTTTCTGGGCCAATTCGATTGAGCGCTTGGAGCTCGACGCCGACGGGTTCGAGATCGAGACGATGATGAACATCCGAGCCCTCACCTCCGGGATGGCGGTCACCGAGGTTCCCAGCTTCGAGTCGCAGCGGATTTATGGCAGTAGTCACCTCAACACCGTCACCGACGGTTGGCGGGTTCTCAAGACCATATTGTCGGAGCGACGCAGTCCGTTCCGGGCCGAGGCATCGGTAATAGATTTACGTGATCGGCGCTCGGAGATTTCCTCAAACGTATAGGTCACCTCACTGCCACCCGGGGTGCCGCTAGTAGCTACTATCTAGAGAAGTGACTCTTGTCGCTCGGTTGTCCTCGTCCGGACGACCCGTGCACCGGTGGAGAAAATGACCCTTTCAGCTGCAGCATTGCGAGAGAAGCTTGCTGAGCTACCGGTCGTGACGAGTGGTTTGTCCCTCATGACCGGGACGATGGTCACCTCCGCGCTAGGCCTGCTGTTCTGGGTCCTTGCCGCAAACCTGTATGACACCGCTGACTTTGGCGTTAGTACCACCGCTGTTTACACCATGATGATGCTGGCCGACGTGGCCTGCCTTGGTCTACGGACCGGTTTGGTCCGCTACCTCCCGAATGCCGGTAATGCGACCCGACGCACCATCGTTTGGGGCTACAGCATGGTGATCGCGGCCTCGGTCGCTACCGCGCTGATTTTCCTGGCGGGCATGTCCCTGTGGGCGCCCGACCTGGCCTCGCTGCGGAACACCGTGCTGGTCGGTATCTTCTTTGTTGCCTCCACCGCCTTCTGGGCGTTGTTTATGCTGGAGGACGCTGTTCTGGTCGGGCTCCGGCGAGCGCCCTGGGTGCCGGTTGAGAACACGGTCTTTGGCATCGCCAAGATCCTGCTGCTCGTTCCGTTTGCGTCGATCTCGCCGACGCTTGGCATCTTCTGGGCGTGGACGGTGCCAGTGTTCCCGATTGTCATTGGCATCAACGTGCTGATCGCCAAGCTCCCTGCCACCCGCAAGACCGTCACAACGCCGAGCGATAGGCCTGCCAACAGAACGTTGCTACGACGAATCTTGGCGTTCTCTCTCGCCGACTGGCTAGCCGCTCTCGCTCGGCTCGCCGCCCTCGGTGTGATCCCACTGATGGTGCTGGCCAAGAGCGGCAGCGACCAGGCCGGTTTCTTCCAAGCCCCGTGGCTCATCGCCTTCACCGTCATGGCGTTGAGCTCGAACGCGGCGTACGCCCTTCTGGCCGAGACCTCCTACGACCAGGCCCAGCTACACAAGAACTCGGTACAGGCGGGCATGCTGAGCCTGGCGCTCACCGTGCCCGTCGTGCTGGTCGGCATAATCGGGGCGCCGTACCTGCTGCGAATCTACGGTGCGGAGTTCGCCGAGAACTCATCGTCGGTGTTGCGGATTCTGCTGCTCGCAACGCTGCCGAACATCATGCACCAGATCTACGTCGGTCGACTTCGGGCTCAGGGCCGAATGGGTGGCGTGGTGTTCTTCGAAACCCTGCTGTCGGTCATCGTGGTCGCTCTGTCGTGGTGGCTACTGCCTCGCTACGGCATCGACGGTGTTGGCTACGCCTGGCTCGCCGGACTCGCACTGCTCGCGTCCTATGCCGCCATCAACGAATCGCTGTGGCTCTGGGCCGCACATTTGGACACCAAGGTGGTGCGGCGAATCGGCCTCGGGATCCGGCGGGTCCAGTCAGGGCGTCCAGCCCGCGGGATGCACGCACGGCTCGAAACCGTGCTCGGCTCCACCGACCAATCCGCTGAATGGGTCCGGTGGCTGCCCGCAGGTGACCATGCGCAAGGTGCACTGGTCGAGACCACCGGACACGAGAACATCGAGGTGGCGTTCGCAAGATCTTCCGAGGGCGCGCAGAACCTCATCGGACGACGGGCGGTCATCACCGGGCTCTGGAGCGATCCGACGCTGACCGACCTCCAGCCGCTGCTACCGCAGCTCCAGGACTACGGGACGGAACGAAACCGGGAGTTCTCGGCCTACAGCTACACCCCCGGCACCACCGCAAGCGAGCTGTTGCAGGAAGGTGCGCCGCCGGACCAGGTCTGCCAGTCCGTGCTCGCCAGCGTCGAGCCGCTGTACCGGGCGTCGCGGCGTACTGCCATGGTCGACGAAGACATGCTGGAGCTCTGGACACGGGATTCCTACGCCTACCTCGCAAACAAGGGCCGGGCATCGTCAGCGAAGCTCGACCGATTGTCGGAGATCCTGGCCGATTCGTTTGTGGGTGAGCCCGTCGAAGTAGGCAGGATTCAGGGCGCACTCGCGCCGGACAACGTGGTCATGATTCCCGACACGCTCCAGGTCGCTGGCCTTTGGTTTTGGGAGTGGGGCCGGGAGATGCCAATCGCCGTTGACGCCGCCACCTTCGCTCTGAGCAATTTGACCAGGGAGGCAGGCGTTGAGTTGGGCGAGCTCGTGCGGCGGCAGCTGATCGACCCGATGAGCTTTGAGCAGCACCCGGCCATTGCCGGACTTTCGGAATCGACCGTCCCGTCCCGCGGCCTCATCCTGTTGACCTGGCTTCACCTGGTCGGCCACGCGCCGCGGCGGACCATGTCCCCCCACGTGTTCTGGTTGGCTCGCAACGCACAGCCGGTGCTCGCCTCGCTGCACTCCCCGGCAGGTTCCAACCAGTGACCGTCCGCGACCTTTCGATGGCCGTTGGCATCTTCGGTGGTTTCACCACCATCCTTTTGCTCCTCGGGGCGAACAGCGTCGGCGGCATCTTTGCGTTCTTCCAACTTGGACTCTTCGTCGGAGCGCCGCTCGCACTGATGCTGCGAGGCGAACTTCGCTCAACGGCGGTCGCCGTGGTCGTCGCAGCGGTGCTCTCCATTGCGCTCTCCGGCATCTCGGTGCAGCTGTTGATCTGGTTCCGGGTTGCAAGCGCCGAACTGCTCGTCGCCTCCTCGACCGCATACGGATTGGCGCTCGCCCTGCTGTTGTCCTCCGAGGATGTCGGGCAGACGTCGCGGCCTGAGGCCAGCCGCCGGTGACCTACCAGCAATATTCGGACCAGACCACCGGTCGGGGCGTGTCGCCGGTCGGCGGGTTCGATCTGGGCCGGTTCGATCCGAAGCAGTTGCAGCTGAGTCCAACCGGCTGGGTGGCGCTGGCCGCATCGGCCATCGCCGTGCTCTTCGGGCTCATCGGTGGCATCACCGCCGATTCCGAGCAGGTCGATGGTTTCGGTCTCATCTCCGCTCTGCCCGTGATCTATTGGATCGGGGTTGGTATCGGGGCGATCGCCACGTTCCTGTTGATGCAGTTGGCCATCAGCGAGCGGACCAGGTACGCAAGCGCGGTGCCTGCGCTGTGGCTCGGCATTCTCCACACCGGACCGCACCTGGCCCATGATCACTTCCGTTTTCAAACGGTGTGGACCCACCTTGGCTTTGTGCGGGTCATCGACGAGACCGGCACCGGCGACGTGTTCATCGATGCCCGCTTTGCGTGGCCCGGCTTCTTCGGGAGCTTCATAGCGTCGCTAGCGAAGATGGACGAGTCGACGCTGGACCTCGTCATGCGGCTGTGGCCGACCGCCGTGCTTGGCGGCACGGCCATCCTGGTCTCGGCACTGGCCAGCCGGTCCTATCCCACCGTGCCGCTGATCGGTCCGCTGTCCGCGGTGTCGTACATCCTTCTGGCCTGGACGGGCCAGGACTACTACTCACCACAGAGCTTCGGCTTTACGGCATACCTTGCCATCTTGGTACTTGTTGAGAGCGGCCCGCTCCGAACCAGCCCGGCCTGGAGCGCCTCGGTGCCGTTCCTGGCTCGCTTTGCCGCCGCCGGGGGAGACCGCCCGGCGGCCCGCTACACGCCGGTGTTCGTCGCTCTGGTGATCCTGAGCTTTGGCGCTGTGGTGTCCCACCCGCTCGCCCCGTTCTTCATTTGCATGGGGCTGGTCATCCTCGGCCTGTACGGACGCACCGTCGCCTGGCGGTTGCTGTTGATGGTGGGTCTTGCGTACGTCATTTGGTTCTTCGTCGCGGCCGAACCCTGGTGGTCAACCCAGCTCGGCAAGATGATCGGTCAGATCGGTGGCTTCTTCAGCAACCTGGACTCCAGCACTTCTGAACGGGTCGCCACCTCCTCTGCGGACCACGTCTTTGTCACCCAGGTCAGGACCTACGTCGGCATCGGCACGTTCCTCACAGTGCTGGCGCTTGGGATCGCCATGGCAACCGAGCGCTTTCGTCATCTCCGGCCGGCGGTGCCGCTGGCGCCACTGGCGGGCATCCCGACCATGGCCCTAGCGTTGCAAAGCTACGGCGGCGAGATCATCTTCCGAGTGGTGCTGTTCACCCTTCCGATCGCCGCCATCTTGATCGGCAGGTTGTTGGCCGCGCTTCGGGTGAAAGCGCTGCCCATCATCGTGCCCCTTGTGGTGCTCGCCATGCTGCCCTGGTTGATGCTCGCCCGTTTCGGAAACGACGCGTTCGAGATGACAAGCGCCGTCGACCGCGAGGCCTGGGTCGTGGCCTACGACCGAGCCGACGATGACACCGTCTTCGTCGTCGACAACAGCTTCACTCCCTTCCAGGACATGACGGTTGGTCGCAACCGCTTCGCTCAGATAGATGCCAGGGCCAACGAGTCGTTCGTGGGCGATATGGAGTTCACGGCCGAGCAGGTCGACAAGTCACGGATCATCGTGGTCTTCACCCCAACCCAGAGCCAATGGCGAGTGCATGGCAGGAGCTTTGACGAGGAATATCTAGATGAGGTCGCCCGCTGGCTGAGCGCGCGCCCGGGAGCGACGGTGCTCTACGAGAACGACGGAGGCTGGGTCATTGAGCTCTAACGTCCAACACCTCACGGGACCCCGCTCCCATGCCTGACTTTGTCGTACAGCTGGCAGGCGTCATTGTTTTGGTAGTGCCGCTGGTCGCCATTCAGTGGAATCTTGCCGGGAACCGCAACCGGGGCCAGCGCCGCCTTGTGTTGCCAAAGGAACAGCAGCGCTGGCGGCTTGAGCTGTACTCGAACGACGACGACGCCCAACACGCCATCGTCGACCGGGCCGACATCCCTTTTCCGGTGAAGCATGTGCGGTCCGCAAAGGGAGAGTTGGCGCGCCAGGCCAACGTCAACGCCTGGGCGCTGCCACGGGTTGAGCTTGAGGTGAACGTCGATGACCCGTTCACCGATGATGTCCTTTCCGGGCTGTTCGGCGTGGAGCATCACGTTCGGTTCGTGACCGGCAACGAGGCGATGATCGATGCCCGAGGTGACCGTCGAGTCCGTCTCCGGGCCGTGCCGTTCAGATAGTTACAAGAATTTCGGACGACGACCGGTCCCCACAACGCATGCCAGCCGGTTGCAGCGGTAGTGGTAGCATCGAAGGTGAAAGGCAGGCTAGGGGCACCAGCGTTTGGGGTGACGGTTTTCGGTTTGGGTATGACGCGGTCCGGTAACGATGAACAGGCAGTGGTGTCGGTGTGCGTGCCCGCATACCAGGCGGAAGCGTTCATCGGCGCGACCATCGAGAGCGTGTTGGCCCAGACCTATCAGAGCTGGGAGCTGATCATCCTGGACAACAACTCCGGAGACCGGACCGGTGAGATCGCCCGCTCATACACCGACCCGAGGATTCGGGTCGAGTCGAACCCGGCAACGCTTGATCTCGCCGAGAATTGGAACGCCGTCTCGGCGATGGCAACCGGTCGCTACCTCAAGTTGCTCTGTGCCGATGACATCCTTCATCCCGACTGCCTGACAGAACAGGTCGCAGCACTCGAATGCGACGATGACGTGGTGCTGGTCGCCTGCAGGCGAGACTTCATTGGCCCGGATGGCGAGGTGGTGCTCGAACGCCGAGGGCTTCGGGGCATCGTCGGTCATTGTGAAGCGGCATCGGTGGTCAGCCAGGTCGTGCGGTCCGGCATCAACCCGATCGGTTGGCCAGGAGCGATGCTGCTGCGCCGGAGCGTTTTTGTCGAGGTTGGGGCGTTCGATACCCGTTGGCTCTACCCGATCGACCTTGAGCTTTCGTTACGCATGCTTGGCCACGGCTCGTTCCATGGGCTTGATCGGTCGCTGGCGTCATTTCGGATCAGTCCCGGTTCGGCCAGTTCGACCCTGAGCAACCAGGGCAACCAGCATCGTCAAGTGCTCCGCATGGTGGCGGCCGATCCTCGCTGGAACATCGACCCCGGGCAGCTCCGCCGTGGCCTGCTGTTCTCCTACATCGAAACGGCGAAGAAGTCACTGCTGTTCGCGGCCATCAACAGCCGGTGGCCTGCGATGCGCAGATTGCCATCGCTCTTCCTACGACCGGGGCGAAGTGGCCAGGTCGCTTCAACGGGCAAAGCCCTCCCTGGCACGCTCTGAGGACTTAGGGGTCCCGCCAGCGCTGCCACCCATCTGGACTGATGCCCTCCTAAACTCGAAACATCGCCGTTGTCCCTCGGGCGCTCAGCGCCGTCGTTGTACTCGTCTTGCTCGCCGTCGCATGCGGTACCTCTTGGCCCGATGACGGTGTGGCCGCGCCAGGGTCAACCGGTCCTGCGGCTCAGTCAACGGCAGACGCCGGGACAGGCACTTCTGCCAGCGTCCCGTCCACGGAGCCCTCCACGGTGACCCAGCCAGACGCCGCCGCGGGGTCTGTGGCCCAGGAGGCCACAGCCCTGTCGGTCACGCCGCCAGCACTAGCCGAGACCGCTGAGTCGACCACTGTCGCCTCGGTCACCACGACGGTTGCGACCTCGACCGATGTGACCGACTCGACTGCGACTGACTCGACCGCCGCCTACGTCGATGGGTCGCCCGAGACTGTTCGCATTCGCTTCGAGTCCCAGGTAGCCGATGTCCCGGTCGAGACGCTGATCGCCGAGTCACTGGCGATCCTCAACGACCCCCGAGGGTGGGTGCAGGCCGGATTCACCTTTGTTGCCGACGACGCGGGCCCCTACCGGGTGGTGCTGGCCGAGGGACCCCAGGTCGATCAGCTGTGTCTGCCGCTGCAGACCTACAGCAAGGTGAGCTGCCAGAACGGCCCGGTGGTGGCCCTCAACGCAGATCGATGGCGGACAGCGGTCGACCATTGGGTGCTCGGCGTCGAGGTGTATCGGGGCTATCTGGTCAACCATGAAGTCGGCCACCTGATCGGACAGCGACACCCGAAACCTCGGTGTCCGGTGGCGGGCCGACCGGCAGGCGTGATGGAACAGCAGACCGCCGGTCTCGAGGGCTGCATTGGCAATCCGTGGCCGCGAGATTGGGAACTTACTTACGCTCGCGTCCGACCGGTGGTCTATGCGCCACTGCCCGATTGGGGGCCGGATCCGGTGCCGACAAACAGCGAGTCCTAGGGTGAACTTTCCCCGGAGCTCGGAGCCAAAAATTCAGAGATGTGACACGTCTCACCGGGTGCATCGCGCCTCGATTGGGGCCGGTATCATCTGCAACATATGAGTTCCGAAACCGGTGATCCAGGGGCGATGGAGCCCGCTCACGATCTGGTTATCGACATCGACCGTTTGAACGCCATGGATGTCCAGGCCGCAACCTCTCTGTTCGGTCACGCCGGCTATTTGCCTCTCCCTGGCCTTCTCCCGTCCGCAGCGCTCGATGCCCTGCGAGTTGAGGCCGACAAGCTCTGGAGCCGTGCTAAGCGCCGTGACTTCGATATGGAGTGCATGGGCGGCACACCACGCCACATGACCACCCTTGGAGGCCTGGAAATCGTCGAGACCGCCCCGGTCGTTGGCGCCCTGTACCGGGACCCGGTGCTCATGGCGGCGCTCGGTCGCGTCGT
>CAZSTV010000139.1:14035-15337 GCA_964609665.1 uncultured Acidimicrobiaceae bacterium | reverse complement strand
GTCTCAGCCCGGGTCGACTTGGCCGAAGGGCTGGTTCTCGATCCGGTCGTTCTGGCCGAAGAACTGGGACTGACTGAGGCTCAGGTCGAGCGTGCACTGGCCGCGTTCGACGAGCCGGATGTCAACGCCAAGAACATCACTCCCTTCTTTGATCTTCGAGCCAAGGCCGAGGCCGGCGCAGAGGTCCTCCGAGGGTCATTCGTCGATCTGCCGGCGCTGGGTGAGGACCCGGTGCTCGACGAAGCGCTCGAAGATCTGGGGCTTTTCCTCCCGGACGCGCTTGTTAAGGGAGAACTGGATCTCGAGACGTTGACTCCGGAGCAGCTGCGTGCTCTGGAGATTCTGGCCGCTGCCCTTGGCCTCGGTGTGGGAAGTGACGCGGCGAATTCCGCCCCCGATCGCGGTTCTGGTTGGAGCAAGCTCCCCGCGGAAAGTCCGACCCTCACCTTTGTCCTGGTTGCCAACGCGTTTGAGCTTGATCAGCGTTTGGCGGCCGCAGCGGGCCTGCCGACCATCGACGACATCATCTACCAGGCCAACCGGGACTTCGATCTCGATATCGAGTTCGACGAAACGCTGGCCCCGCTGGATGAGTTCCTCCCCGCGCTGTTGGTCGGCGAGGGAGAATTGCCGACCGACCCGGCGGATCTCGCGTTGACCGTCAGCTTTGCAAAGCAGCTCGGTTTCACCGGGTCCGGTTTCGATGACGCCCTCGCGTTCTTGCGGGGCCGTCGGTTCCTGCAACGTTCGCTCATCTCCGGGAATTTTGAGGGCGTTGACGGGCCGCTCCTGGTGTGGACCGAGGAAGGGGTGAACAACGCACTGCTGGCGGGCCGCCGCAACGGTGTGCTTGACGACTCCAGCCGCGAGCAGGCCGAGTTTCTGGCCAACGCAATCCTGGCCGGTGACGGGTCAGGCAACCCGATTGAGCTGACAGAAGAGCAGATGCAGTCGTTGGCCGCCGTCGTCATCGGGCAAAACGGTGAAGAGTTTGTGCTGGACAACCCGCAGATCCAGCGCCAGCTGATGTCGGCCATCAACCTGGTCGGACGCCAGGCCACCCTGGAAGATCAGCAGCGTCTGTTCGCCGACGCGATCGAGGCGTTCCGGTCACTGGCCGTCGTTGGTTCGCCGGCGATGACCTACAGGCAGCTGAAGCGGTCCGTCGGCAAGAACGTCAGCGACGAGCTCAGCTACAAGGACCTGACCGCCCGGACCGAGAAGGCGTACAACAAGCGTCCGCAGTTCATCACCCTGATGAACCACTGGGGCATCCCCGGCGGGGACACCCTCAAGCTCAAG
>CAZSTV010000139.1:1873-14025 GCA_964609665.1 uncultured Acidimicrobiaceae bacterium | reverse complement strand
CCTGCATCCATCGCCAGACCGGCAAGGTCCGCTTTCAGTTTCGAGTTCGATGAAGACGGCGAGCTCACCCAGGTCCGGAACAAGAAGCTCAGCAAGGGGAAGCGGTTCAAGAACACCCTCAAGGCAATTGGCAAGGCGCTCAAGCAGGAGTGGAAGGACAACCCGTGGGGCGTCATCTGGGAGGGCGTCAAAATTGTCGCCGGTGCGGTGCTCACCATCGTGCCTGGCACCAACGCCATCGGCGCGGCCATTCTGTACACCGCGCTCACCGTGTTGGTTGCCGACATGGTCTACCAGGCCTCCCAGGGCAACTGGATGGAGGCACTATCGAGCGGGCTGACCGCGCTAGGCGGCGGCGCTGCGGCCTTCGGCAACGTTGCCAACTCCAGTAGCGCTGCTGGCAAGGCCTACAAGTTTGCCAACGCAGGCAAGAAGGTGCTGGCCGCAGTCGAACACGGCGAGGACTTCATCGAAGCGATCGATGACGGCGACGTCCTCGGGGCGATTGCATCCGGCGCCGGTGCGTTGGCCAGCGGCGCCCAAGCGTTCCCATCAGCGGAAGCCGTTGGGTCCACCGCCAATGTGGTTTCCACCGGCGCCGAGTTTGTCGGACAGGCGGCCAACACCGCCATTGCCGGAGTCCAGGTGGTCAATGCCATTGAGGATGGTGACGCCCTCGGAATCCTGTCGTCGTCGTTCAACTTGATCTCTTCGGGCATCGACACCGTCCAAAAGGGTGGTCAGTTCGCAAACAGCACCAGTTCGTTCATCTCGGGCAACGGCACCGACGCTGCCTCGCTTGAATACGCAGGCAAACACCTGGATGGCGACAGCATCCAGGAACTGGAAGACAACTACACCCACCGGGTCTTCTCATCGGACACGTTGAGCACCTTGTCGACCTACAGCGGCTATGCCGCCGACGCCGCCCAGCTGACCAACATCAGCGCTGCCGTTATCGACGGTGACTACATTGGCGCAGCGCAGCAGGGCGTGCAGTTCCTCGGTGGCACCGATGTGGACGACAGCACCAAGCTTGCGCTCGCTGCAGCGGACAAAGGCCTCGCCGTGGCCAAGATTGTTGAGAACGTCTACAACGGCGGCGCCGTCCCTGAAGGAGATCAGATCTTCGACGCCCTGTTCGAACTGGGGGCCGCCGCCGGCGCCGCCTTCGTCGGGCCTCGCGCAACACCGGAAGCCTCCGACCCGATCAGGACCACCGCCGCGGACGGTTCGGTCCTGCTGGACTATGACCATGACGGCATTGCCGACGTGGTCCTCTCCCAGGACGCCGACGGTCGAGGTGTTGTTGAGGTCGACCTGGACGGCGACGGCCAGGCCGACGTGTCGTACACCGATACCGATGCCGATGGCCTCGGAGACGCCAACACGGGGCAGCTGCAGCTGGAAGAAGACCTCGCCGTCGAAGCCGATCTGTTCGCCGCCGTCCCACCACCGCCACCCGTCGTCGACAGCCCCATCATCCAACAGGAGCTCATCAGGATCCCCGAGCACTATTCGCTGTCCGAACTGGCGGCCGCCCACGGCATCACCACCGAAGAACTCCTCGCCGCCAACCCGCACATCACCGACCCGAACCTCATCCAGGCCGATGCCGAACTGGTGCTTCCCGAAGGCGTGGCTCCGGCCTACGTCCCACCGATCACGATCCCCGACGCCGCAGAACCTGGTGTTGGAGGGGTCGACGCCACCGGTCAGCCCCTGTCGGAGTTCCAGGCCGGGGTATCGCTCGCCGACAGCGAGCTCGCCGTAGCGGCCGAGGTCTACGCAGCCGAAGCGACAGGCCGTGTGGCCGAGATCGACGCTGAGGTGGCGGAGTTGGAGGCCCGACAAAGCGAGTTGGAGCAGCGAGCGATCGACGGTGATCCACTGGTGGACCCCGGCGAGATTCTGGATCTTGTCGATCAGCGTGGAGAGCTGGCGGCCGAGCGGCAGCAGATTCAAAACACGCTCGAGTCTCACGAGTTGGCACTCGCCAACAGCGAGTTGGCAGGGCGGAACAACGCGATCCTCGAAGGGATCGTCGCCGAGCGTGAGCAGCTGGTCCGTGACTTCACGACCCTCCGAGACCATGCGCTCACCCTCGATCCACTCGAGCGTTCACACCTGCTCCCAGAGTTGGCCCGACTGCAGAACGAGATCGACCTTGCTGCAGAGCTTGGCGAACAGCGCTACGAAGAGCAGCTGTTTGCCGACATGCACCCAGAGATGGTGGACCAAGCGTTTGACGCGATGGTCGGTCCTGACGCAGCGGTCATCAGCCAAGACCTGGCGAGCTTCGGCCGGGCCTCGTTGCGTCACCTCGACCACAAGATCGTTCAGGCCGAGGACGCCGACCTCTCGGCGCTGTCCGACGAGGAGAGGGCGCTTCAGGAGGCTGAACTATCGCAACTCAGGAAACAGCGGGAGCTCACCAACTACATCCTTCAAACGCCCGGGCAGAATCTTGCGGAAATCTCTCGCATCTCAAGTGGTGAGTATCACATCATCGACAACAGCGTCGATGCCCTGGACTACTACACCAATTCGGCCAACATCGAGGGCTACAACCAGTCCAGGCCGGTGATCATGGGCGCTGAATCTCGTGCCTCGTACCTGGAAAATCCTCGCATCCAGGAGGCGATCAAGAACCTGAGGGAAGGGGTTTCGCCTCAACCACATGCTGGTGAGATTCCCGGTGTTGACTTCGCAGGCGACGCTTTCCCGAACCCGTTGGTGCAGATCCCGATTCCCGACGACCGGTATCCACACATGTGGCATGTGGGTGATACCCAGCCGATCTACCAGGTGTACGAGGATCCTGGGAACCCGGACGTGCTCAAGCTGATGATCGTCTCGGATCCAAACGATGGGTTCATGGATCCGCACCTTCTGCCTAGTTCGGATGACGATGGCCTCGGCACAGGTTCGGAGGTTTTCTTCGAGGAACCACCGGTTGGCCTCCTGGGCGATTTGGCCGGTTCGCAGTACCCGGAGATCGCCGACTACATCGGGCAGGAGGGCAACCCCTACCGGTATGCCCCCATCATCCAGGTAGTGGAGATCCCAAAGCCGGACGACTGGCCGAGCAATCTGAACGACGGGTTCCCCGATGGCCCTGCTGATGTCCCAGCGCCCGGCGACCAGACCGACGCCCTTCCCCAAAGTGAGGACTTCCTGGCCGCAGCATCGCTCGCCGATAGCGAGTTTGAGGTAGCGGTCGAGACATACTCTGCCGAAGCCATAGATCGTGTGGCCGAGATCGAAGCCCTGGTCGCTGAGCTGGAAACCCAGCAATCCGAGTTGGAGCTGCGAGCGATCAACGGTGACCAACTGGTCAACCCGAACGAGCCACTGGACTTGGCCCGCGAGAGTGCGCAGCTGGTGGCCGAACGGCAACAGCTCCTGCGATCGCTTGAGTCTCCCGAATTGGCCCTGCGTGGCGGCGAACCGTCGCTCGGCCTGGACAGCGAGACACTGGCAGGCGTTGTGGCCGAGCGCGAACCGTTGGTCCGAGACCTCAACTCACTGCTCGAGCATTCCCAAACCCTCCATCCAATAGACCGCCGAGAACTGCTACCCGAGTTGCTTCAGCGTCGGGAGGAGATTGACCAGGTCTTGGAACGCGGCATCGAAGAACAGCGCGCCAAAGATGCCGCATCGCTTGTGAACACTGCAAGTGGGAACGCTCCAGGTGGAAATGCTGCACGCAGCTCGTTCCCGACCAACATCCTGGCGGACGAAGTGCAACGGTTGGCGGAAAATGGTGAGGGTCCGACAGAAGTTGTCACGGTGGAAACGGGAGGTCCCACCACGGAGGGCCAGCTGGAGAAGAAGAGCGGTAAGGTCCGTGCCTTCTCCGCCGGTCTGATCGATACCGATATTGACCTCGATAGCGACCGCGTCAGCAGCTTCCCCGGCGAGGACGGTCAAACCATCGTTGCGCAGCACACCGATGCGACGTTCGGCCTGACCGGCGCCACCGGCTCCACCCGGATTGGTCCCATCGGCGTTGGTGGCACCGCGGGTGTCATCCACGGCACTGAGATCGATATCGACCGGGTTGAGACCCTGCCAGAAAACGTCGGTCCCAATGGCGAATTGCCGTCGGTCGAAGACCCCACGAACCTGTCCGAGGGAACCACGGCGACATCAATCAATCTCACCCAGCCCAAGGACGACCTCGGCACATTCGGCGTTGGCGAGGCAGGCTACGGGATCGGCAAGCGGAAGTTCGGTCCTGTCGAAGCGACGTTGGGTGCGAACCTTGAAGCATCAGCAGATGAAACGCCGTTCGAAGGCACCATCGAATCCGTCACCAACGACGCGGGCCCGCTGACGACAGTCACGACCGGCACCATTGAGAATGGGCTGATCGTCGAGTTGGCCGGCCAGGTCCAGGCCGAGGGCGGCATCGCCGCCAGCGCAACACCACTCGGAGGCGACAACGACTCGATCCTTGGTTCCAAGTCCAAAGGCGACAACGGTCCCATCCACGGTTCTGGCTCGGTGTTTGCGAACGGCGGTGTCGTGAGGGAGACCTCAACCGGCGACGTCAGCTCGATCACCACCACTCATGACGATCGGGACGGGGCGGCGATCACCAATCAGGTGAGAGACGGCAACCTCAACGTTGCGCCGGGTGGCACGGTGACCGCCTCCGAGGGTGACTTCGTCTTTACCCAAACCCAGTTGGAAGGCGGAGCCGGAGGAAAGGCGGGTGTCAACGTCGGCTCCGAAAAGGGTCCGGGAACGTCGTCGAAGCTGACGTTCGAAGCTGCCAACGCCGATCGCGAGGAGATCTCCAACTTCGAACAGCAGCACCTGATCCTGCCGACCGGTGCCGATGGCACCAGCGCCACGATTCCCGATGACGCCGTCGTCACGGGTCAAACCCAAGGCACAACGATCCGCAACGACAACGAATTCACCGTCCGGTCCGAGCAGCACTCGCTGCCCGGCGACCCGGAGATCTACTCATCCGATGGCGGGGACGGTCTGAGCCAAAATTCAGTGTCCACCAAGCAGGGCAGCGTTAGCGGAACCAACAGTGAACTGGCGCAGCTCGCACTGCGAACGCTCGAAAACAACCCGGATCTGGAAGGCAATGGATTCCTGGAAGCCATCGCCAACGGCTCCACGGTGGCCGAAGCGGCGGTCGACAACTCGAACACCCCGTTCACAGGGCAGGTCACCGAGGGCAGCGAAGCATTGGTTGCCGAGCAGCGGTTGCAGCAGCTGCAGGCCGAGCAGGAGTTCGAAAAGTGATCGGTTGCGGTTATCGCGAACCAAACGCCTGGGTCCCGGCGTACAGCAATAACAGAGCAGCGTTATCGGGAGGCTGAGTAGGCATGTCGCACACCATGAAGGACTGGCTTGGGATAGGTCGAAGCAAGGCGGTGGTCGGGTTGCACTTGAGTCCGTCGCACCTCTCGATGGCGGTTGTTCGGCCGGACCCGCTCCGCCTGACCGCCCTCGGCCGCCAGGCGATCAAGGAGGCGGCCGTCGTCAACGACGAGATCAGGCTGGCGGTCACCATGTCCACCGACCTGGCTCAGATGGTCAAGACGCTCGGCCTGCCCAGCGGGATTGGTGTCGTCGCCGCCATCGAGCCCCGAGATGACCTCTTTCAGGCATACGACGGCGACGCCGACACAATGTGCCCGGTCCGCCAAGCGGCCCACGATCGTTTGGTTGGCGCAATCCACGGCGCCGGGCTTCGACTGCTCCGGGTTGATCCTGTTCCCGCGGCGCTGGCTCGGCTCGCTCGGCTCGCCGAACCGCAGATGGTGGCGCTGCGGGGCGGCCACCGCTGGCTGGTGGTAAGCGGCGACGGCCACACCGAGGCCGAACGCTCCCCGCACAACGATGACTCTCGTATCCGACTCGGTGCCGACCTCGCGTCGGTCCAACCGTTCGAGCAGCCGCCCCTCAAAGTTGCCCGCAGCGTCCGCCCGATCCTGGACCTTGATCGCGATGCGGTCGCCATCGGGGCGGCCCTGGCCGGCCTCGACCTTCTCCCTCTGATCGGGGTGCAACCCGTACCCGAAGGTCGGGGTGGGGACTGGACCATGCAGCAGGTCGCCGGCCCCCGCCGGTCCGACCACCACAGTTCCAACCACCACAGTTCCGACCACCACAGGCAAAACCTCAACCGTTGGGCGCCCCCTGTTGTTGCTGCCCAACCCGAGAAAGCGAGTTCATGATGACCACCCCCGCTACCAACATCACCGTGGCATCGACCGACGTCGGTGGCCACATCTACTTTCTCCGTCGAGCAGCGGTACTGCTTGTCGTGCTGGCGTTGATCGCCGCGGTTGCGGCGGCTGCCACCGGCCGGTTTGACGGCCTGCTTGGACGAGACGATGCGCTTGGACGAGAGGGCAGCCTTCTGGAGGTTGGCAACGAGGCCGCGGCCGCGGCAATTGAGCCCGAGGCCCCGCCCGCCGAGCCGCCACCGGCCAGCCCCGAGGAAAACGCAGACGAGCCAGTGGACGAGGCCCCGGCCCCCGCTCCACCGGTCGAGGAAGAGATTGCTGACGATCCGGACGGCGAGCCTGCGGCGATCGTTCCTATCGCTCCGAGTGGAGCGTCTCGCCTGATCGCCCAGGCCCCGGAACGGGTGCTCGACACCAGGCGGGTCAACGGGGTCGATGCGCCACCACCGTCACCGGAGACCGCCCACCCGATCACCGTCGCTGAAGGGCGAACCGCGGTTGCGGTGTCGGTGTCGCTGGTCTCGGCGGAACGCAGCGGTTCGGTCACCGTTGACGGCCGCTCAGGCGTTGTTGAAGCGGTCGCCGTCGGCGGACCGGCGTCCACGGTGACCAACCTTGTGATCGTTCCTGTTGTCGGGTCCGAACTGACGGTGCGCAACAGCGCCGGTGGACACCTTGTCGTTGACCTCGTCGGATCGTTCGAACCCGCCAGCGAAGGCACGAACAGCGGTCGCTTCGTTCCTGTCGACTCCGCCAGGATCACCGAACTGGAAACGGCCGTCGACGGTCGGGAGGCCATGCTCAGCTTTGAGCAGGTGACACCTGCCGGTGGAGCCTCAGCGGTCCTGGCCGTCATCGTGGCCGATGTTGGCGCCGACGGGGGCGTCGTCCGACTTGGACCGGGCGCACACGCTTACGACCAGATGTTGATGTGGGGACCGGCCGACGAGGCCAACCGTCAGCGACGGGGACTGGTGTTGATTGCACCCGACGCCGCCGAGACGTCGGCCCTGCGTTACGACGGCGGCTCGGCGTTGACCGTGGACGTCATCGGCTACTTCACCGACGACGCGGCCCCGGTTGCCCTCGACGGTCTGTACGTGGCATCGGGGCCCAGCACGTTGTTCTCCGGCCAACTAGGACCGGGCGAGCCTGGGGTTCTGACCGGCGTCGAGCCTGGAGCCGGCACCGCATTTGCCACCGTTGCCCGCCGATCTGCAAACGGCGGCCAACTGTGGTCGAGCATCGTCCCCGTCGACGACGGGTCGATCCAGATCTCCGCCTCGACGGAGGTGCAAGCCGACGTGACACTCCTCGGGGTGTTTGTCCGCTAGTCGCCGCTATTCGGCCGACAGGTCTTCGAGCCTGGCGATGATGGTGGCCACCGCCGTCGCCAGCTCGGGGCCGAGGTCGGCCAGTGGACCGAGCTGCACGTCGGCGAAGAGCGCTGCCGGCACGGAGATTTCGCTCACGTCGACCGGGACGATTGTCGTCCCGACACCGAGGAACTCAGCCATCGCCGGCGTCACCATCGTCGCCTCGGGCGCTTCGTCTGACGCCGCCCCGTCGGCCGAGGGCACCTTCATCACCGTGTCGCCGAGCAACGCTTCGAGTTCCGACAGTGTCGCGGTGCGGTCCGCTGACTCGTCCTGGTTGCCCTGGTCGCCCACAGTCGTGCGCTCGTCCGGTTGGGACATCGGCGTCTGTTCCGTTGACCGAGACCATCGTCCCGTCGGCGTCGGCGTCGGGGTCGGCGTCTCGGGCGCGGCGGTGGCGGTGGCGGAATTCTGAGGCGGCGCCTCTGGCTCGTCGTTGGTCGAGGTCGACAGGTCGATGCCGCGCCACCGGAGCAGCTCGGCCTCGTCGAGGTCGACACGGTCGGCGAATGCCAGCAGCACGGCTACAACGTGCTTGCACAGTTCGTCCCAGTCGCCACAATCGCAACCAAACGCCAGGTCCACCCCCCTGGGACAGACGTCGACGCCGTCGTCGATAAGTTCATCAATGCTGCGCTGATGTTCGGCGTGCTGCGCCTGCGCCACCTCTCTCATGACCCCTGGTGGGGCCAGCGATGTGCCGACCGTCGTTTCGTACCAATCGCCCTGGCTGCCACGAACCGACGCAATGATCGAGCCTTCAAGGACCGATAGCTCCGACACCGAGCCCTTGCGAAACAGCGTGCGACCCCTCGACAGCCGACCGGCTTCGGCGGAACGCTCTGCCAGCTCGGCTACATGGCCGCCCGCGGTGGAGATGTAGCGACTCATACGTCGACCGTCGCGTTGGGGCCGAGGGTGAACAGGCCCTTGAGCTCATCGGTGCTCATCTCGGTCAGCCAACCTTCGCCGTTGCTAACCGCAGAATTGGCGAGCGCCTTCTTGTCGTGGAGGAGCGAGTCAATGCGTTCCTCCATCGTGCCCCGGCACACCAGTTTGTGGACGAAGACGGTGGAGCGTTGACCGATGCGCCACGCCCGGTCGGTCGCCTGGTCTTCGACCGCCGGGTTCCACCACCGGTCGTAGTGAATCACCCGGCTGGCTGCCGTCAGGTTGAGACCGGTGCCTCCCGCCTTGAGCGAGACCACCTGCAGCGGAGCACTGTCGCCGGACTGGAAGCTGGTCACCATCTCGGTTCGACCGGTTCGTGAGACGCCGCCGTGCAGGAACTTCGCCCGGACCTCATGGGCCTGCGCAAGGTGGGCGACCAGCAGCTCGCCCATCTCTCGGTACTGGGTGAAGATCAGCGCCCGTTCGTCCGCTTCGAGCAGTTCGGTCACCAGCTCGTCGAACCGGTTGAGCTTTCCGGAACGCCCAGACAACCGCCCGGGCTCCTCGCCACCGGCCGCAAGGAACTGTGCAGGGTGGTTGCAGATCTGCTTGAGTCGGGTGAGGGTCGCCAGGACCAACCCACGGCGCTGCATCGCTTCGTTTTGGAAAGCCCGGCCCGTCTGCTCCGGTTCCTTCTCGGCTCCCGCCTCGTCGGCCTGGGCTAGGAAGTCATCGAGCACCGCCTGGTACAGCCCGGCCTGCTCGTCGGTCAGTCCGGCCCACGCCACCTGCTCAATCTTGTCCGGCAGGTCCGGTACCAGGGACTTGTCGGCCTTGGTTCGACGCAGCACGAACGGTCCGGTCAACCGCTTCATGGCGGCCAGGGCGCGCTCATCGTTTTTGGTTTCGATCGGTGTTGCGAAGGTGTCGCGGAACCATCCGATGCCGCCGAGTGACCCGGGGTTCGCCGCATCGAGAATGGACCACAGTTCGGTGAGTCGGTTCTCCACCGGCGTGCCGGTCAGGGCGACGAGCTGGCGGGCGTCGAGCGCTCGGACCGCGCGGGCCGCCTTGGTCCGGTGGTTCTTGATGGCCTGCGCTTCGTCGCAGACCACAATGTTCCAGCGGTGCTCCGACATCGCTTCGATGTCTCGGGACACGGTGCCGTAGGTGGTGATGACTAGGTCCACCTCGTTCAACTGGTCGGCAAACTCGTCGCCCCGCTTGCGGCTGGCGCCATGGGCGATCATCACTCGCAGCTTCGGGGCGAAGGCGCTGGCTTCGGCTTCCCAGTTGTGCACGACCGAGAGTGGGCACATGACCAGGCTCGGCCGGTCGCCCATGTGGCCGACCAGGTGGGCCAGGGTGGTCGGCGTTTTGCCAAGACCCATGTCGTCAGCGAGACAACCCCCAAGGCCCAGCCGGGCGAGGAAGGCAAGCCACCCGACGGCTCGACGTTGGTATGGCCGGAGTTGACCGACGAACCCCTCGGGCTCATCGGCTTCGGTCAGCCGATCATCCGGGAGTCCGGCCATCAGGTCTGCCAGCCAGCCATCGGCGGTGGCGCGACTGTCCTGCTCATCCTCGGCGACGAGTTCGATTGCTTCGCCGCTCACCCCCCCCCCCCCCCCAGCGCACCCGGGGGTGGTGGCCGCCAGCTTGACCAGCTCGGCCGGGGTCATGGCGGAGCTTCGGCGGCGCTTGCTGAGGTGTTCGAGCGCACTCGCTACATGGCCGGCGTCAACCCGCACCCAGGCGCCGCGCAACTGGACCAGCTGAGACTTTGATTCGGCCAGCGCGGCGATCTCCGCATCGGTCAGCCGTTCCTTGCCAAGCGCAATGCCCCAGTCGATATCAACCAGCGTCTGGCCGAGATTGGCCGACAGCCCGCCGTTGCCCTGCTCTTTGACCGTGCCTGCAAGGTGCACCCGTCGCCGAGCCAGCTCCTTCGGGACGAGCAACGCGCAACCCAGCGCGGCGCAACGCTCGACGCCGTCTGCCAACAGCCTGGTGACATCATCAAGGTCGAGCTCAACAACGCCGCGCTCGGCCCGCAGCGCTGCGAACTCCCGAATTTGGGCCGCCAGCCTGGTGGCGAGTGCCTCGACATGTTGCGATATGGCCGACAGCGCGGTGTCGGAGACCTCTACGTCTCCTGGCGTGGTTGTTGGGGTGATCAACCCTGCGGTCAGGTCAGCCCAGGAGAAGGTGACGGTCGGGTCATCGACCAGCACCACCTCGAAGGTGACCCGCCACGGAGCCGCCTCGGAGTCATCACCATCGGCTGGATGTTCGAGGCCAGCACCGAGGGAACCAACCTCGGCTGCAGGTTGGTCGGTGTCATCTGGTGTTCGCAGCCGGGCCCGGCAGCGAAACCCGACGCCAGCATCGATTGACGCCCGGTGCTGGTCGAGGGCGAGTCCGACAGCGCTCGCCGCCGACCGTTGTTCGCCGTTTGTCACCAACACTTCCGGTTCACTCCGGAGCGCAGCGGTGACCCGTCTGGCGATCACCATGTCCGCCCGGCTCGACCGGCCGAGGTCCGGGTGCCAGCCACCGGCTTCAAGTGCCCAGCGGGCGGCGCCGTCAGCGAAATGTTCGACGACGTCACGAACCGCTCCCGGGGGTGGACCAGCGGCAAAGGGTGCCCACAACGCTGGTGGCGCCTGGCCCTCAAGCGACGCGATGGCTCGTTCAAGCGTGATGCTGTGACGCAGCCGCCACCGGGCCTCCCACCGGGTGCTGGCATCTTCGGAGAGGCCGGTGGTTTCGGCGAGCGGTGCCTCGTATACGGCCGGGGCCAGCGCACCGGCCCGTGCGGCGAACAGGCCAAGGTCGGCCGCAGAGTAGATCCACCGTAGCGACGCCGAGGCCTCATCGACGGCGTGACGTTCGCTGACGAAGGCGTAGGCGTTCTGCTCGAACGGGCGCAGCGACTGCGCGTAGGTCGCCCGCCGACCACCCGGCCCAACATCATCCTCTTCGGGCGACGGCAGATACAGCGGGGTCACGCCGGAGCCGAGCAGGGCAAGCCCGCTGTACCCGAACGCCACCGTCGCCAGCGACCGCAGCGCCAACTGACTGGCCACGTCGTCGCCGTCGAGCGCCCACAGCGCAAGGCTGACGCCGTCCCAGCTCACATGGAGCTGGTCGAGTTGTTGCGCCCGTAGAGCCACATCTCGACACTATCGATTCGGCGCGGCCACTGGAGCCATTGCTGGTGTGGGAAGCGCCGAGTGTGGGAAGAGCCGGGTGTGGGACGTCACGGGTGTGGGTCATTGCGGCTTGTGAGATACTGCACCATGGCCTTCGGTCAATCTTCTGGTCCACCTGCGACGGGTAAGCAGCTCAACGAGCTTCTGGAGTTGCTGGAAGCTGCCGGACACAGCGACTTCCGTGATGCCCGAGGGCCCATGGGATTCACCCAGCGCCAGGCCGGCGGCAAGTTCACTCGCGACGAAGCCGACGAGTTCATCGAGCAGCTGCAGTCCGAGGTCTACGGTGATGGCCCTCCGGCAGATTCCTCACCTTCTACCCGGGCCACCTCTCGCCCATCGAAGATCGTCCAACGAGCCGAAGCCAGCGGCTCGCAACCAAAGCGGACGCCGTCTGCAAAGCGGACGCCATCAACAAAGCGGGCCGCTCCTGCGAAACGATCGGCCGCAGC
>CAZSTV010000139.1:0-1773 GCA_964609665.1 uncultured Acidimicrobiaceae bacterium | reverse complement strand
CAAAGCGGACGCCATCAACAAAGCGGGCCGCTCCTGCGAAACGATCGGCCGCAGCCAAACGGGCAACGCCGGCCAAAGGTTCCTCGTCCTCCTCCTCTTCTTCCTCGTCGCCGTCTACGGCGTCGCTTGAAGACGTCGCCTCCGAAGATCTGGCTGCCGAGCTGCAACGCCGCGGCTGGGTGGTCCTGGAGCCCTAGCTGTAACGGCCAGCCGATGTAGTTGAGATTCGAGGCACCTGGGCCGCTGGTGGCTGTGACTACTTCGCTATCGCCCAGCTCCACGCTGACGGATTGGTGGACCTCATCGCGATCGACTTTGACCTCGATCCGCTACCAGGGGTAGGCGTATCAAATGGACGAAATCGGGCGGTTTCGGCGCTCGATCAGGCCGTGCTGGCCTCGACCAGGCATCGCCGACGCCACCTCATGACTGATAGCCGGTGATCCTGCACCCGGATCGCGACGCAGGATCTTGAACGCAGGGCGTGGTCGCCGGTGGGGGACAGTCCGGACCGGGCGACGTGATTATCGCGTGGTGTGGCCACGAGAGAACGCCGGTTCTGAGTGGACGCCCGCACGCCAGGTCTATCGCCTATGACCACTTCGGGGTCTACGATCATCTGGTGGTGCGCCTGTCAGCCAAGCCCAGCCCTCGTGCTGCTTCGAGGCTTCGACGGAGTTGGTTCGGCGTGTTTGCAATTGCGGGGCTCTTCGGGTTCTCTGCAGTCTTCCCTGGGTTGTTGTTCGCCGCAGGGTTTTTCTCTGCGTTGAGTCGAGGCGACCTCGTAGTCGCAGCAATCGCCGGCGCTGGCTGGATACTGATCAGTGTTCCCTTGGTTGTCTCGGTGTTGACCTCGGTCGTGTTGGTCGATTCCTCGCTGCTGGTCCGGATCGGAGTGCTCGGGCAGAGGCGTTACCGACAGCAGATCCTGCTCTCTGAGATCTCAAGGGCGTTGGACGGCAAAGTTGCCTGGGGACGTGGCGGCCCGGTGAACGGAGTTGAGATCGAACTCAAGACCGGCGAACGCATTGAGTTGAAGGTCTCCTACTTTCTCGGCTCAAGACGCCGACGCCGATGGATCGATGTCATCAACGCTTGCGTCGGAGACGAACCGCAACGACAGCCGGAATCGATCACCGGCTCCTTTCACACTCAAACAGCGGTCGGCCAGGCGTTCTGGCTCCAGAGCCTCCGGTTTCGTCGGCGTGCCATTGGTTTTGTGGTCGCTTGCCAGGCCGTGGTCTACGTTGCGGCTGTCGGCTTGGTGGTGCGAGGCCTGGCAGTCCTCGTAGGCGGCGATCTGGTCGGCATTGCCTCGGTCTTTGGAGGCGTTGTCGGTCTATTGCTTGGTGTGCTGTTGTTCGCGGTGGTGGGCAAGGTTGTTGTGCAGCCTAAGGTCCGAATTGACCCCATCGCCGGCACTATTGAGTGCGGTCGTTTCCCGATCCGCACAGTCCTCGGGTTCACCGAGGCTGAGGAGATGCGTCTTCGTGCCGGGATCGGCGGTCTCCGCCTGGAGGGCCCGATGACAGACGCCACTGGGATCAAGAAGCCGCACTTGAGCATCTATCTCGGCCTGACAGGGCTGGTACGGGACGACGGCACCCAACACCCACTTGCAGAGGTCATGCCCGGTCCGCTCGCTCGACTCAACGACAGCGTGGTCATTACTCAACGGCTGGAGTGGAGGGACGCCACACGACTCGCCCTCTTCTACGGTCTGGGCCGACTTTGGCATGCGAGTAGCTACTCGTCCTGCACAGACCGGCTCGC
>CAZSTV010000138.1:0-15347 GCA_964609665.1 uncultured Acidimicrobiaceae bacterium | reverse complement strand
ACGCATACGGCTGCCTCCGGAATGGCCTCGAGCCGTTCACGGGGAATGATGTCATCGCCTGCGATGCACATTCCGTAGGTGTTGTTGTCCAGGCGTTCAAGGGCCGCATCGATGTCCGAGACGGACTGGCGGGCCGCGGCGGACAGGGCAAGATCTCTGTCTCGTTCGACCGCAATGGTGTCACCTTCGCCAGATTCTTCATCGAACTGGACGTCGCCTGGCTCACGGTCGGCCATGAGGGCCGCTGCTTCGGCGGCGAGACGCTCCGCACTGGAGGTGTAGTTCGCCCGTTCAGTGATGAGCGCTTCACGCTGCTTTTTCAGCCAGTTCTTGTCATGGAGGTACTTGTATTTCGCCGGGATCGTTCGCTCGGCGGGCGGCGGCGTTTTTGCGGGAGCCGCTTTCTTGGCGGCCGCCTTCTTCGCCGGAGCCTTCTTCGCTGCTGCCTTTTTGGTCGCGGCCTTCTTGGTCGCGGCGGGCTTTGCTGACACCTTCTTGGTCACCTTCTTGGCCGAAGCCTTTTTGGCCGGAGCCTTCTTGGCCGCCGTCTTCTTGGCTGGCGCTTTCTTATTGGTAGCTTTCTTTTTTGCTGACACTTGCTTACTTCACCGGGCCTTTGCTGCCGAACGGCTAAAGATGGGCCCGATTATGCTGGGCCGAAGGTCGGCGTAGTTTAGAGCGTCTGAGTCACAACCACCAACGACCTCGTCGTATCTAACGAAATTGCTCTGGTGTTTGTTCCAATCAATCGCCGCTCTCAAGGCCAAATTGGCGGCCCGGACGGCGTCTCAGATCGGCGTCCGATGGCCCGGAAATCCCCTCCATTAGTGCTCTGCGGAGGATAAGGTGGCCCGCATGGTCACCCGGAGGTCAACCGAATACCCAAACGTGCCCCCCAGGTCGGATTTTCCGGCCATGGAGCGTGCAATTTTGGACCGCTGGGAAGCGGAACAGACTTTTGAGGCATCCGTTGACGCCCGCCCGCCAGAAACCGAAGGTGGCGCTCAGTACGTCTTTAACGACGGTCCGCCGTTCGCGAACGGACTCCCCCACTACGGGCACCTGCTGACCGGCTACGTAAAGGATCTCATCCCCCGGTACCAGACCATGCGGGGAAATCGAGTGGAGCGTCGCTTCGGCTGGGACTGCCATGGCCTCCCTGCCGAGATGGAGACCGAGAAGGAACTCGGCGTCGCCGGCCGGCGCGCCATCATGGAGTACGGCATCGAGGAGTTCAACAAGCAGTGTGAGACCTCGGTGCTGCGCTACACCAAGGAGTGGGAGCGTTACGTCACCCGCCAGGCTCGCTGGGTTGACTTCGAGAATGACTACAAGACCATGGACCTCGACTTCATGGAGTCGGTCATGTGGGCATTCAAGCAGCTCTGGGACAAGGGCCTTGTCTACGAGGCCCACCGGGTCATGCCCTACTCGTGGGGGGCGGAGACGCCGCTCGCCAACTTCGAGATCCGCCTTGATGACGCAACCCGTCCCCGGCAGGATCCGGCGCTGACCGTCGCGTTCTCGCTGTCGCCGTCCGAGGGTGATCCCGGTCCGCTGAAGATGCTGGCCTGGACCACCACCCCATGGACGCTGCCGTCAAACCTGGCTCTCGCCGTTGGGCCAGACATTGACTACGCCGTCGTCGAATCTCCCGACGGCGATCTTGTCGTGCTCGCCGACGCCGCCCGGGAGCGCTACAGCCGCGAGCTCGGCGACGGTGAACCCGTAGCGATGTTCAAGGGCAGCGATCTGGTTGACCGCAGCTACGAACCGCTCTTCCCGTACTTTGCCGACCATGAAAACTCGTTCCGGGTCCTCTCCGGAGACTTTGTAGAGACCGGCGAAGGCACCGGCGTAGTCCACATCGCTCCTGGCTTCGGCGAGGACGATCAGCGGGTCGGCGAAGCAGCGGGCATCTCACTGGTCGTACCCGTCGACGATGAGGGCAAGTACACCTCGGAGATCACCGAATTCGTCGGGATGAACGTTTTCGACGCCAACCCAGAGGTCATCAAACACCTCAAGGCCGCAGGCCGAGTCGTTCGTCACGAGACCTACGACCACAACTACCCGCACTGCTGGCGGACCGACACCCCCATCATCTACCGGGCCATCAACTCTTGGTACGTCCGGGTGACCGAGCTCAGCGACCGGCTGCTGTCGGCAAACAAAGAGATCAACTGGATCCCGGACCATGTGCGGGACGGCCAGTTCGGCAAATGGCTCGAAGGGGCCCGGGACTGGTCCATCAGCCGCAACCGTTTCTGGGGTTCACCGATCCCCATCTGGCGCAGCGACAACCCGGACTATCCGCGCATCGACGTCTACGGCAGCCTCGATGAGCTTGAGGCTGACTTCGGCGTTCGCCCCACCAACCTTCACCGGCCGTTCATCGACAACCTGGTCCGACCGAACCCCGACGATCCGACGGGGCAGTCGATGATGCGTCGGGTGCCAGAGGTGCTGGACTGCTGGTTCGAGTCCGGCTCAATGCCCTACGCCCAGCTCCACTATCCGTTCGAAAACGTCGACTTCTTCGAAGCGCACAACCCTGCCGACTTCATCGTCGAGTACATCGCCCAGACCCGAGGCTGGTTTTACACCATGCACGTGTTGTCGGTGGCGCTGTTCGACAAGCCGGCGTTCGCCAATGTGATCTGCCACGGCGTCGTTCTCGACTCCGAGGGGCTCAAGCTCTCAAAGAAACTCCGGAACTACCCGGACCCATTGGAGATCTTCGAAACTCTCGGCTCCGACGCGCTGCGCTGGTATTTGATGAGTTCGCCGATCCTGCGCGGCCTCGACCTGCGGATCGAAAAGGACGGAGCCGACGTCCGTGACGTCGTCCGCCAGGTCCTCAACCCGATCTGGAGCACGTACCGCGTCTTCACCCTGTACGCCAACGCTGATGGCTACCGGGCCACCTGGCGCACCGACTCCCAGAACCTGCTCGACCGCTACATCCTGGCCAAATGCCACGACCTTGTGGTCACCACCACCCAACAGCTCGACGACTATGACCTCGCCGGAGCCTCGGCCACCGTGCAGGGTTTCCTGGACGCGCTGACCAACTGGTACATCCGTCGGAGTCGGGAGCGCTTCTGGAACACCGACGGGTCCGCAGACGCTGACTCCGTCGACGCTGATGCTCTCGACACCCTCTACACCGTCCTGCTGACCCTCGCCAAGGTGTCCGCACCGCTGCTGCCGTTCCTCAGCGAGGAAATCTGGACCGGACTCACCGAGGCCGAACCTGGGCAGCAGAACAGCGTGCACCTTCAAGACTGGCCGGACCCCGCCGAGCTTCCTGCCGACGCAGACCTTGTGCTGCGCATGGACCGCCTGCGCGAAGCAGCCTCCGCTGCGCTGTCGCTACGAGACGAGCGCGGCCTACGGATCCGCCTGCCGCTGGCGAAGGCCACCATCGCCGGTGCCGACGCCGAGCTGATCGCTCCGTTCGCCGAGTTGCTGGCTGACGAGATCAACGTCAAGAACATCGAGCTGACCGAGGACGTTGCCGCCTACGGCTCGTTCCGGCTGCAGCCGAACGGTCGTGTGCTTGGCCCCAAGATCGGTGGGGAGGTGCAGCACGTCATCAAGACGGCAAAGGCCGGGGACTGGACTGCCAACGATGACGGCACCGTCACCGTTGCTGGCCATCAGTTGTCAGGAGACGAGTTTGACCTTGCCCTGATCCCGCTCGACGGGGTCGCTGCTGCGCCACTGCCCGGCAACAACGCCGTCGTCGTCCTCGACACCGAGCTGACGCCGGAACTGCAGGCCGAGGGTCAGGCTCGGGATCTGGTGCGCCTGGTCCAACAGGAGCGCAAGGACCGAGACCTCGACGTCACCGACCGCATCGAGTTGCGCCTGGCGCTCCCAGAGGACCTGGCCAGCATCCTCAGTCCTCACTTCGATTGGATCAAGAGTCAGGTCCTCGCGACCGATTTGGCCACGGGCCACGACCTGCCTGCCAACGGCCGGATCGAAGACCACGAAGTCGGCTTCGACTTCGTAGTCCACTAAGCCAACGACACTCTCACACAAACACGAACGCAGCAGCCACCAGGCCGCAACCGTCGTCCCAACGCGAAAGTAGCGGCCGCCAGGCCGCTACTTTGTTAGTGCAGGCCCGCCAGGGCCAAACGGCAGCCACCAGGCCGCTACCCGTTCGGCACCCCAACGGTCGCCCCAACGCGAAAGTAGCGGCCGCTAGGCCGCTACTTTGTTAGTGCAGGCCCGCTAGGGCCAAACGGCAGCTAGGGCCAAACGGCAGCTACTTGCGCCGGCCGAACCAGCCGCCGCCACCGCGCTCCTGCTTGTCATCGAGGAAGTCGGAGATGGCGTCGCCGTTCTGGGGATCTTCGGTGGTGACCCGCCGAAGCTCATCGAGGAACGGATCGCCCTGATCGTCGCCCATGGGCGGCGGAGGGGCCGTGGCGTCGTCAAGGTGACCGCCGCCGTTGTTGAGAATTGGCTGCTGCTGTGCCTCTGCCAACATCTGCGGGCTTACCGTCTGGGTCTGGACACCGAGCTGCGGGTCCTCGACCTCGAACTCTTCAACGGCTACTTCGCCGTCAAGGTCGATTACCTCGTCGACCTGCTCGACCTCTGCCTCAAGCTCGTAGTCATCATCTTCGAGCTCTGGCTCCGGGGCCAGTTCTTCAAGTTCGGCCGCATCGAGCACCTCGCCGGGGCGAGCCGTTGCCTCTGCAGCCATCTGTGCCTCTGCCTCAAGGTCGTTCAGGGCAACAACCTCTACCGCGATTGGCGGGTAGTCATCAGCCTCGAACTCTTCGATGTCGGCCGGCTCGATGCCGTCCTTCGACCGAAGGCGTTCTGGATCGTCCAGGGCTGCGGTGATGTCTTCCAGCGCCGCACGAACCTCGGAGGAACGATTCTTCAGGTGCTGCTCGAAACGACCAACGTCGTCCTGGAGCAATTTGTGAGTGTTCTGCAGCTCATCGATCTGGTTGACCAACTTGGTGCGCTCTGCCTCATGAGCTTCAGCAAGTTCCTTCTCAACCGACGTGACCCGGGTCTGCGCCTCGTCACGGGCATCGTCGAGCATCTTGGAGCGCTCGGCCGCAGCCTCTGCCATCAGCCGTTCCCGGTAAGCGACGGCCTCGGTCGTCATCTCCGATGACTGATCACGGGCGTCGGCCAGAAGAGCGTTGGACTGGAACTCGGCCTCGGTCCGGAGCCGCTCGGCCTCTTCCTTCGCCTCACGTATGGTCGTGTCGGCCTGACGCTGCGCCGAGACGAGGGTGTTGCGAAGGGTTTCATCAAAGTCAGGCTGCGGGGCCGGCGGCATGCCGGGCGCTCCGTTGGCCTGTGAAGGGCTGCGGGCCTCAACGAGACGGGCCTCAGCCGAGGCGGCCCGATTCTCGGATTCGGACAGCCGAGCCTGGAGCCGCTCAATCTCATCAGCGAGCGGCGCCAAATTTGCAAGAACCCTATCTACCTGGTCCTTGCTGTAACCCCGAGTCTCCTCTTCGAACCGGATATCGGGAATTCTGCGGAGCAACCGCAATTTGTCGCTTTGCAAAGGCATTTGACCAGGTTAACCCATAGGCGACCCATCGCCCACCGCATCGAAAGACTTGCAGCGACAAGCGTGTTTCAGGGGCTTTGGCGGCCGATCAGCAGACGAGCGCTGCGAGAATCTGCAGGCCGATCAAAATCATCAGCTCTGCGATGCCGAACCCGGCGAGCACCCCAGGCAGGGGCGGCAGCGACCGACGGAGCGGGAAGACGACCGGGTCGGTGGCGACGACAGCGATGTCTCGCACCGTGGCAGAGATGCTGCCATCACGGATGGGGAAGAACGACAACACCATCCGCAGCAAAAAGACGAATTGGAAGGCGAGGACGACGATACATACCAATCTCATGAGCTATCTAGCGTATCCCCTCTCCTCAATCCGCCGTCGATCCTCGTCGGAGACCTCGACCGACTCGGGGATCAACAGGAAGACCTGGGAGGCGATTTTCTCCATGCTGCCGTCCATTGCGTAACAGATGCCGCTGGCGAAGTCGATCAGGCGACGAGCCAAGTCCCGTTCAAGTCCCTGCAGGTTGAGCAGGACCGGGATGTCACGCTTGAACTCATCGGCGACCAGTTTGGCGTCGGCGAAGGATTCAGGGATCAAGGTGCGAGGTTTGGCCCTCATGGAGTCCAATGACCTGACGACCGCCTTCGGGAAACTCTCCTCGGCCTCTGGCTCTGCTGAGTCCGAACGGGCACGGGAACCAGTCCGAGCACCCTCCCGACGTTCAGACCGTCCGGCCTTCCCCGCAGCTGGTGACGGGGTGTCATCAGCGGGTGCCTCCGTGAACGTCTCGTCCTCCAGAAAGTCCAGAATTCCTTCATCACCTGATCCGCCACTCCCATCGATTACATCCAGATCGACACCATCGGCAAAGCCGTCTGCGTCGTTGTCATCAAACGCCCGCACACCGCCGACATGACCGAGCTCTTCGTCAAGGTCGAAGTCATCGATGAAGTCTGCTGCCGGGAGCCGGCCGGAACGGCTGGCGCGGTGCGACTCATTCCGGGAGTCTGCTCGCTTGCGATCTATTCTTGGCGGCCGTTCGCTCCGGTCGGGGATCTCAGAACGCCGGGGGCGGGTGCGGCCAGCACTGGTGCGGCTGGCACCGGGGGTGACGATGACGACGTCGTCGGCCTCGATCTCAAGATCGCTGCTGTCGTCCTCACCGAGCTGACGGGCTTCCGCGTCGAGTTCATCGAGATCCAGCTCGCGACGACGAGAGTTGAGCTCGTAGAGATACCGGTCCTCGATGTCCTCGTCAGGACCGAGACCTATGTAGGCCCGTAGCGCACGCAGGAACGACATCATTTCTCCTTACCCGGGAGTCTAGTTGCGAGCCCGGACATCGTGGCTCATGGTCGCCAAGTTCCGCGGGTTTTGGCTATCTGGTGGCAGTACGGGGCCCAAAAAGCACCGACCCGATCCGCACCGTAGTGCTGCCGTGAGCGACCGCCGTCTCATAGTCGGCACTCATTCCCATCGACAGTTGTTGAACCTCACAGCGCTCCGCCAGGGCCCGCAGGTGATCAAACGACGGACGAGGGTCCGCTCCCCCGGTTGGACCAACCGTCATAAGGCCGACCACATCAAGTCCGAGCGAGCGGCCGTGGTCGGCCAGCGCCGTTGCCTCGGCCGGCTCACACCCTGACTTCTGAGGCTCTCCGGTGGTGTTGACCTGGATGAACACGGTTGCCGAATCGCAGCGCTTCGCCACTTCGTTCAGCAAGCTTTCCCTGTCCATCGTGTGCCAGACCGCGACCCGGCCCGCCAGCAGCTTCACCTTGTTCCGCTGCAGGCCACCGATGAAATGCCACCTCGGCGAAAGACCAGCAGCGCTCGCCAGGTCGTCCTTGGCCACCAGCTCCTGGGCGTAGTTCTCACCGATGTTGGCGATGCCTGCGCCGAGTGCAGATGCAATGAACTCGATCGGGAAGGTCTTGGTCACGCCGACGACTTCTACCGTCTCCCGGGAGCCACCGGCGGCCTCAATTCGCTCCCATACCTCGGCCAAGCGGGCGGCAACATCAGCAACCGAAGGCACGGCAATCTCGGCAATCGAAGGTACTGAGCGTTCGTCGTCAGCCATCGACGCCGTCCGAGCTGCAGCCTTCGGTGCCCAACCACGCAACCAGTGTCTGGCGTCCGTGGTCAGCGCGGGTGCGGTGGCTGTACCACCGGCGATCGCTTGTGCATGGCGGTGCGTCCGGAGCTGGCCATCCGGCCGCCTCGCAGGCAGCGCCAACCGCGGCCGGAACATCCAGCGCCAACACTCCGGTGCTTGTGGTCGATGCGACCGAGGGCCCGTACCGGTTAACCAGCAGATCCAGCTCGGATCGGCCGAACTCATAAGCTTCGGGACTAATGCATGGCCCGAGCTGAGCGGTGACTGGTTCGCCGGCCACCGCCCGCAGCTCCTTGCCTGCTCGCTCGATGATGCCCGCTTCAAGACCGCGCCAGCCCGCGTGGACTACGGCCATCCCGCGCTCAGCGACAAGGAGCACCGGTGCACAGTCTGCGGTGGTCACTGCGATGGGGCAACCGACGGCGGTGGTGAAGAGCCCGTCGGCCTCGGCGCCTGCGTGTGCCCCAGGCACTCGCACTTGGAGGACGTCGCTGCCGTGGACCTGTTTGATCCACGACCACGGCTGCTCAACAATTGACTCGCGCCGCTGCTGAAGGCCCGGTTCCCCATCGAGCACCCGAAAGTCGCCATCGGCAACCGCGGTGAACCGAGCGTGCACATGCAGGTCTTCGCCAAGCTCTATGCAACGTCGGTCAGCCACAACGCTTCCACCTTCTGGCGCCACTCATCAATCGGTCGATGTGAACCAACGTAGATGTTTCTCCAGCTGCTTGAAACAGCCGGAGGGCCCTGAGCGTCGCTACTTCAGGAACGACGGGACGTCGAAGTCGTCGTCGAGATCATCGCTGTCGTCATCGAACAGATCGATCGGTGAGTCTGCGGGATCTTCGCTCGGCACTGCCGCTGCCTTCGGTGCCACGTAGGTCGGCTGCTCGGTCAGGTCGATGCGACCATCCTCGTAGTGATCAAACCCAGCGGCGATAACCGTCACCTGGATTTCGTCGTCCAGATTCTCGTCGACGACGGTACCGAAGATGATGTTGGCATCCGGGTGAGCGACATCGTGGATGATCTCGGCCGCCTCGCTGACCTCGAACAGGCCAAGATCGCTCGATCCGGCAATGGTCAGCAGAATGCCGCGGGCCCCTTCGATGGAGGCTTCAAGCAGTGGGCTGGCGATGGCGGCCCTCGACGCTGCGAGTGCACGGTTTTCGCCACCGGCCCGGCCAATGCCCATGAGGGCGCTGCCCGCGTTGTGCATGATCATCTTGACGTCTGCGAAGTCGGTGTTGATCAAACCGGGGGTGGTGATCAGATCGGCGATGCCCGAGACACCTTGCAACAGGATCTCGTCTGCCATGCGGAAGGCGGAGACCATCGAGGTCTTCTCATCCGCAATGGACAGCAGCCGGTCATTGGGGATGACGATTTGGGTATCGACCTTCTCCCGAAGGCGATTGATGCCGGCTTCGGCCTGGGCGGCACGACGCCTGCCCTCAAAGCCGAACGGTCGGGTGATGACCGCAATGGTCAACGCACCCTGGCTCTTGGCAACCTCGGCGATGACGGGAGCGGCACCGGTACCGGTACCGCCGCCTTCACCTGCGGTGATGAAGACCATGTCGGCGCCCATGAGCGCCTCGCTGATCTCTTCCCGGTGTTCTTCGGCGGCCTGCTGGCCGATTGCGGGGTCCGAGCCTGCGCCTAGACCTCTTGTAAGTTCCCGGCCGATATGGATCTTGGTCTCGGCGTCGCTCATGAGGAGCGCCTGCGCATCCGTGTTCACCGCGACGAACTCAACGCCACGAAGACCGGCATCGATCATTCGATTGACCGCGTTGCAGCCACCGCCGCCCACACCGACGACCTTTACAACGGCCACATAGTTCTGGGTGTTCATTGGTCGCCCACGTTAGCAGTCCAGTGCGCCATAGTCTGGCTCTTCCTTACGGTTAGTTCTCACAGGTGAGTTGCGTCGTCTCGGTCTCGGTGCCAGAAGCGGCCCCATCGGCGCTCTCACCGGCGACCGATTCACCACTCTCCGTGGCGGACGGCCTACGGGTCAGCGCCGGGGCTCCGGGGACCCGCAGATCGATGACGCTCAAGCAGGTCAAATCCACCGCCGCCAGCATGGTTTCCAGCGCCTGCAGCTTTGGTCCGAGGTCCGAACCGTCGCCAAAGTTGGCTCGCCCATCGACCGCCAGTTCCAGGTACAGCTGTTCCTCTTCGACCACCACAGCGGTGATCTGCTGCTCCACCTCGGCCGGAATCGCATCGAGCAGGGCGATAACCGGTAGAGCGATGTCCGGGGCGGCCTCTCCAGCCACACCGGAGGTCTCGATCCCGATGACGGGCATGAAGCCCTCGGGGCGGCTGTCGACAATTTCCAGCTGCCGCCCGTGATCATCGACAAGCGCATACCTGGCGCCCGCGTCGAGGACCGCTGACGGGCCGCGCTCGGTCACCACAATTTCAATCGACCCCGTCCAGCTGCGATTCACCGTCGCTGTACCGACCCAGGGCACAAGCTCAACGTTGCGCACCGCTGCGTCAAGATCCACCTCGAGCAGCGCCTGCCCAATCTCAATGGCCGAGGCGTCAACGATGAGGTGTGGGTCGGCCTGGTTGTTGCCGGCCACAACGATGTCGTTCACGTCGAACCACGAGCTGTTCATGAATCCGATCACGCCGATGGCCAGCGTGCAGACCACGGTGAGCCCCAGAATCAACAGCAGCTTCCGCCGGCCCTGTCTGCGCTCCTCCGCGTGACGACGACCGGCGAAACGGTCCCCGCCCGAACGCGGCCCGTTGCCGGACGACCGGGTTCCGGACTTTGCGTTTGACGTGGACCGGGATGCGGCTTTCGCTCGGGACTTGGAGTTGGTTCTTGTCGCCGTCATGATGCAGTCTCTTCCCGGTCGGAGCCGGTCTCTTCCCGGTCAAAGCCGATCAATCGGTTCTCGACCTCCAGCTCAATGCCCGTCGCCGCGGCCACCCGGAGCCGGAGCTCACGAATGAGGGCGAAAACGTCATCGGCGGACCCGTCGGGATCGGCCTGGATGAAGTTGGCGTGCTTTGTGGACACCTCGGCAGAGCCGACCCGAAAACCCTTCAGGCCCAGGCTGTCGATAAGGCGCCCGGCAGAGTCATCGGTCGGGTTGGTGAAGACGCTGCCTGCGTTCTGTCCCCCAGGCTGGTTCTCGCGGCGCCACCGAACGATCTCGCTGATTTCCTCGCCCGAGACCTCGGCATCGCCAGGCGCAAGCTGCAGCTCGGCAAAGAGCACAAGCTGGCGTGGCCCGAGTGAGGACTCGCGATACCCGAAGCCGAGTGCTTCGGCCGTCCATTCCTCGGGTCCACCTTCGGCCAAATCAAACACGCTCGCCTTCACGAGGTTGGCCGCCATATCCGATCCATGGCCACCGGCGTTCATCCGCACCCCTCCGCCGATGGAGCCAGGCACGCCGACGGCCCATTCGAACCCCGTAAGGCCGGCGGCCGCGCTCTTGCGGGCAACGACGGGAAGCAACGCTGCGGCACCGGCGGTCACCGTTGCCGTCTCGGCGTCGATGTGGACCTCTTCAAACGCCGAGCCGAGGTGCACAGCGATGCCGCAGAAACCGGCGTCTGACACCAGCAGGTTTGACCCCTTGCCAACAACGAGGGTCTCGCACCGCGATGCGGTGACCGCTTCATGCACCACTTCGAGTTCTGCAACCGACGTCGGCTCGACAAAGAGCGCCGCATGACCACCGACGCGGTAGGTGCAAAACGGGCCAAGTGGAACGTCGGCCGTTGCCAGCGGGCCGAGAATCCGAGCCGCCGTGGCGAGGTCCGAGCCGCTCACCGTTGCTCCAAACCTGCCAGCAGTTGATCGGGCACGGTGGTCAGGTCTCCTGCCCCCAGCGTGATGCAGAGGTCGCCCTCTCGTAGCTCCTGCAACATGGCGCCCGGCAGATCTTCGAGCGACTCCACGTGGCGGACATCGGTGTTCGGGTGGGCCTCGGTGACCACCTTGACGATGAGCTCACTGCTGATCCCGGGTCGAGGGGCTTCACCGGAGGAATAGATGCCGGTGACGTACAGAACATCGGCTTCGGTGAACGAGTCACCAAAGGTCGACCACAGCTGCTCGGTCCGGCTGTACCGGTGTGGCTGGAAAGCGGCGATCAGTCTGGTCGGTTGCAGCGAGCGGGCCGCAGCGAGGGCCGCTTCAACTTCGGTCGGCAGGTGGGCGTAGTCATCGATCAGGGTCACCCCTGCCGCCTCGCCCCGTCGCTCGAATCGACGGCCGACGCCACCGAATCCGGACATGGCCTCCGCGACGAGATCTGGGTCGGCGCCGAGTGATACCGCAGCGGCGACCGCCGCGGTGGCGTTACGAGCGTTGTGCATTCCTGGCTGACCGAGTCGAATGGCCAGCTCCCCGACCGGACTACGAACGGTGAAGCTGACGCCGTTCGGCGTTGGTAGCGGATCGACGATCTGCCACTGGGCGCCCTCTGCGGTGCCGTAGGTGATCGGTGCAAGGTCGGCGGTGAGCTTTGCCAGCTCGGCCGAGCCAGGATCATCGATGCAGAGCACACGAGGTCCCGGGGCCTGGGTCACGAACTGGACAAACGCCTTCTGCAGCCCATCGAAGCCGCCGTAGTGTTCAAGGTGATCCGGCTCGACGTTTGTCACGACAATGGCCTCGGCCGTCAGCCGGACAAACGTGCCGTCGCTTTCATCTGCCTCGACGACGAGGAGGTCACCGGTGCCGACGGCGGCGCCCCGGTCCTGGTCCTTGAGGTCTCCCCCGACGATGTACGCGGGGTCAAGTCCCGCGCCGGCCAGTGCGGTGGTCAGCATTGCCGAGGTGGTGGTCTTGCCGTGGGTTCCGGCTACCGCAATGGTCCGCCACGTCTCGGTGATCTTGGCCAACGTGTCGGCTCGACGCAGTACCGGGATGTTACGCCTGTTTGCCTCGACCAGCTCCGGGTTGGCAGCGGGAATGGCGGTCGAGTGGGTGACCAGATCGACCTCGCCGACGTTTGCGGCATCGTGGCCGACCGTCACGTCAACACCGCGGGCGATAAGCCGCTTCACGACCGAGGAGTCGTTGAGATCCGACCCTGAGACCGTGTGCCCGGTCCCGATGAGGACTTCGGCGATAGCGCTCATGCCGGCACCGCCGACACCAACGATATGTATCCGCAACGGCTGTCGAAGATCGATCACAGTTTTCCTCCGGCCGGCGGATGCTCCAGCCCTCCCGCTTCCATCAGTAGTGCCGCCACGTCCGGTGCTGCGGCGGGTCTCGCGACCGATGCCGTTGCACTCGCCATCTTCCGCCGATGCTCGGCGTCGGTGACGATCGGTTCAAGAATCTCGGCCAGTCGCTCGCCGGTCACCGAAGCGTTGTCGATGACGATGGCGCCGCCAGCTCGTTCCACCTCGGCGGTGTTTGCCCGCTGATGGTCACGTGGCGCTCCGGGGAGCGGGACCAGCACCGCTGGCAACCCGGCGACGGCCAACTCGGTAACAGTGGACGCGCCGGCGCGACAGACCGCAACGTCGGCGGCGACCAGCAGGTCCGGCATGTTGTTCTCGTACTTGACGGTGAGGTACAGCAACCCGTCGCCTGTAGTCGGGGCTTCGGTGGCGAACCTGTCCCAGTCTCTTGTGCCGATGATGTGGTAGATGACCAGATCGTCCCGGTCGGCCCACATCGATGAGAGCTCCTGGACCGCTTCGTTGATCTTTGTTGCGCCAAGCGAACCGGCCCACACGGCGATGAGCACCCGGTCACCCAGTTCGATTGGATTGGCGATGCTCTCGTTGTAGCGAGAAGCGATGCCCGTCCTGGCCGACGCACGGTCTGCTTCGGCAACGGCGCTCACGATTGCGGAGCGGATCGGGTTGCCGGTCAGCGTCCCCTTCGGGAGGTCGGTGTCCGGGAACGGCAGGGCGCAGACGGTGGCGAACCGGCCAAAGAGCCGGTTGACTGCGCTCGCTCGAGCGTTCTGCTCGGTCACCACCAGCGGTATCCGCAGCAGGACAGCAGCGGCCGACGCAGCAAACGCTGCGTAGCCGCCGAGGCAGAGTACGGCCCGCGGCTTTCGCTTGGCCACGATGGCGAACCCTTTGAAGAACCCGGCGAGCAACCCAAGGACCGAGCCGATGTTGGCCGGGGTGAGCTTTCGCTGAATACCGCGGCCGGGAAGCAGATCGATGGAAAAGCCAGCGGCCGGCACCAGTTCGCCCTCGTTGCCTCGGAGCCCGCCGACGAAGTGCACTTCGTTCTTCGGCACGCCCGCGGCAACGAGCGCTTCGGCGACGGCGATGCCCGGGTTGGTGTGCCCCGCGGTACCACCACCGGTGATGATGAACGGCCTCGTCCCTGCCATGGCGGCCTACCCCTTTGCCCGGCGGGCAACGCTGGTCAACAGACCGGCAGCGGCAAGGGTTGTTACAAGACTGGACCCACCGGCGGAGACAAACGGCAGTGCTTCACCGGTGATCGGCAACACGCCAAGGACCATCCCGATGTTCAGGAAGGCCTGGACCAAAATCCAACTGGTGATGCCCGCGGCGAGCAACACACCGAAACGGTCGGGGGCGGCCAGGGCAGCTCGAATCCCGAACCAGGCAATCAGTACGAACGCACCGATGAGCGCGCTGGCGCCGATCAGACCGATCTCCTCGGCCACGATCGCAAAAATGAAGTCGGTATGGGCAAACGGTAGGAACCCCCACTTCGCCCGGCTGGCCCCAAGGCCGACACCGAACAGACCGCCAGATGCAATGCCGACCTGGCTCTGGATTGCCTGCAGTCCAATGCCCCGTGGGCTCTCCCACGGGTTGAGCCAGCCATCGATCCTGGCCTTCTGATAACCGGTCACCAGCGCCAGGAACACCACGGCACCCATGCTGGCGGTTGCCCACATGATCAGGTTGTTCATTTTGGCTCCGGCGATGAACAACATGATGAGCGCCACAGCACCGAGGATGACCGGCGTTCCCAGCTTCGGCTGCAGGATGATCAGCGCCGAGCTGAGGTACACGATGAACATGATTGGGCGAACGGTGAGTTCGGGCCTGTCCATGCGGCGTTCTCGTCGAGCCAAGAGGTCAGCGGTGAAGATGATCAGCGTGAGCTTGGCGAGCTCCGATGGCTGGATCACAATCGGTCCGATACCGAGCCAACGGGTCGATCCGTTCGCGTTGTGACCGACACCGGGTATCAGCAGCAGGACCAGCAGTCCGATGGTGAGCATCATCAGCGGACCGGCGAATCGACGGATGACCCGGTAGTCGATGCGGCTTGCGATGATGAACGCCACCGTGCCGATTCCGGCCCAGGCCGCCTGTCGCTTGAATTGTGAGAATGGTGACTCGGCGAACTGGTGAAGGCTCGACACCGACGACGCCGACAGGACCATCACCAGTCCGAACAGCGTCAGACCAACGAATGTTGCGGTGAGGAACGCTGCATAGCGCTCCCCCACTTCGGTGACCTTCAGCTTTGACTTGCGTCTGCTGATCTTGGCGTTGGAGCGTTTCGGCGTTGACCGGCGGGTTGACGTTGCCGCCTTAGTGGAGCGGCCCGGCCGATGGTTGGCCCGTGTGGTGGTCTTGCGGGTTGCCGTGGACTTCTTGCCGGTGGACTTCTAGGCTGTCGACCTCTTGGCGGCGGTGGACTTCTTCGCTGTCGACTTCTTCGCCGT
>CAZSTV010000137.1:0-15431 GCA_964609665.1 uncultured Acidimicrobiaceae bacterium | reverse complement strand
GGGTTGAGCGTCGCGCTGGAGAAGTCATCGGAGACCGCACCGGAGTCGGTGCCGGCGAAATCAGGGGCACCGGTGACGACCTTTACCTCGGTGTAGGCATCGAGGATGCGGGCCGAGGTGTTTGGCATGTCGACGGTGTCGGCAAGGCCGAAGGTGAAGGTCTGGGGCTCGCCGTCGATGACTTTGCGAAGGTACGGGCTGTTGAGGTTCAGACCACCACGACCAAAGGCCGCAATCGGCATCTCGCCGTTCAAGAGCCGGTACGACTCAACCGAGCCGTCGTTCTGGTGGTGGGCCATGAAGAAGCTGCGGCCATCGGTCATGTCCGACAGATACATCCACTCGGCACCCGGCAAGTCCGCCTCGTACTCGCCGTCGTAGGGAATGACGGTGCCATCGGAGCGGGTCAGCTGGTCGTTCGCGTCGACCTCGCCACCGGGGGTTCCCTCGTACTGGACATAGAACCGGGTGTTGGCCCTGGTCATTGCGAACTCGGCGGTATCGGGGTACATCGACCACACCGATATCCACGAATTGTCTCGAGCCCTGCTCTCAAAGGTGATCCGCAGCGGACCTTCAAAGAGGATGGTTGAGTCGGTCTTGTTGCCACGTCCAGGGTGGAAGTAGCCGGCCGGTGGCTTGACCGCGTTTGGCAAGCCGCGGAAGTCACCCTGGGTTCCTTCGGCGGGGTTCCAGCTGATCCAGTCGTTGTTTGCCGGGTCGAGAATGGTGCCGAACCCGCCGCCGGACTTATGGAAGTACCAGCTGCTGCCGTCGGACATGTCGAACTGCCAGGCGTCAAAGTTCTGGTCGATGACGTCGGTCCGGACGATCTGGGACACAACGTTGGCCGCGGGGATGCCCTTGTAGGTCTTGTCGAAATAGGTGTGGAAGTACCGAGCTTGTCCTGCTGGGGTCTGACCTGTCAGCTGCCAGACGAGCGTGCCTTCAGCGTTGGAGACCGGGTCGTAGTCCGAACCCGGCTCGAACTGGAAGGGCACCTCGCCGATGATCGTGCCGTTTGCGTCAGTTTCAATAACGCGGATCGAGTTGGCGTCGAACGTGGGGCCACCAGATCCAGCGGCTGCCATGAGGTCCGAGAAGTTGACCGCCTCTTCGACCACTTTGTCCGTTCTGGCCACGGACTCGGGGAACGCGGTGAGCGGTGCTCGATAGTCCCACTGGGTGTCCCACCACGGAGCGGACGACGAGATGATGGATGCCAGCGTGACGGTGGCCTCAGCGCTGGTCGCCGAGCCCTGACCGTTGCTTACGACGACGTCGTACTTGGAGCCGTCATTGGCTGGCAGGAGCGCCGGGGTGGTATAGGTGGCGGAGGTGGCGCCAACAATCGGGTTGCCGTCGAGGCGCCACTGATAGGACAGCACCTGCTCACCGCTCGCCGCCACCGACATTGTGGCGGCCTGCCCGGACGCAACAAGGACATCTTCGGGAGACTCGTTGATGATCGGCGCACCGGCCGGCGGCTGGCGATGAATCACGATCATGGGGCCGGGGCCCTCGATCATGGCGCCGAAGCCCGGCGGGCGATAGTTCCACTGCAGCGTGTTCGTGCCCGGCCGGAGCTGCGTGATATCGAGCTCCCGCTTGGAGGTGTCCCAGGTGTCCTCGGGGCCGTCGAACACCGAGAACGGCGGATTGTCGTTTATGGACAGATCCGGATTGTTCCAGTAGTTACCGAGCAGGATGGCTCGATCCATATCACCGAGATCGGAGGGAAGGTCGATTTCCAGTTCGGCCAGCTGTGGGAATTCGCCGTCGAAGTAGAGCGCCTGGTCGGGGAAGTTGGGAATCGTGTAGGCCTCAACCTCATATGTTCGGTCGAGCGTGAAGTCCGCAGAGACCCCGCCAGGAGCCTCAACGGCGTTGCCCGATGCGTCTACGGCACGGATCTTGAACTTGACGCCGCTCTGATTGACCACCGTTGGCAGATTCCACGTCACCTCGTAGGGGGCCGTGGAGTCGGTCCCGATGTGGCCGATGGTGGCGCCTGAGGCCTTTTCTTCGGTGCCGCCGGGTCCGAAGTTGTTGCGAAGGAAGTTGTGCCAGTCTTTGGTCTCGCCGTCGTTGTCCTCGTCGAAGCCGTCGTAGTAGGCGTGGAACTCGACATAGGCGGCGCCCGTGGCATCAGCGGTGAGCACCACCTGGTTGCCGTCGACCTGCAGCGTGCCACCAACGGTCGGGTCAATGGTGGGCCCGCCGACGGCGGTGACCGAGGTGAGCGAGCCGCTCGGCGGGCTCACGTCGGAGTTCGGGCCGGGAATGATGGGGTTCTGATCGTCGTAGTAGACGCGAATCATCACATCGTGGATGTGATACGGGCCGGTTGCTTCCTGGAACTTGAGCGAGTTGATGCCCTGGGTCAGTTCGGTGAGCGGAACGGTGGCGGTGAACGGCGTGCGGCTGAAGTTGGTACCGATGGCCGGGCGGTACTGCGGGCCGTCGTTGATGGTGAAGCGGGCGCTCTTACTTGAACGGTTGCGCCACAGGTTGACGTTGATGACGGCGGCAATCGCGTTGTCCACATTGTCCGGAATCTCAAGGTCGATCTCCTTGAGGCAGCTGTCGGGCTCGGCGTAGAACGCGTTGCCTGCAACTTCGCTGTAGCCACAACCGCCGGTGAAGGTGGAATGGTCGGCCCAGTACTCTTTGTAGGTGAACTCGGTGTCGTTGAAGTAGGCACCTGCGTCGGCGGGTTGCGGGGCTACCGCTGCCTCTACGCCAATAGCGACCAGGGAGGCGGCGATCACCAGTAGTACTGCTAGCGAAGACGATAGTTTTCGCTTGATCACAAATGCAACCTAACTTCCGTCGCCGCCGTACCAGTAACACCGGCCTTTGGTAACTTAACCGCAATCATGCGGGGGCCGCAGGGAAATCGACCCAAACAAGAATTCTATGGAAGCTCCCGGATTGCTCCAATAGGTAAGATGTCCCGCCGGGACGGTCTGCCCTTAAGGTTCTAGGTCGAACGAACCGCGCACCGGGTTGCCATGAGCGTTCGAAGCGGCAAACAGGCGACGACCGAGCCGTCACCAAAATATGTCCGACGCGTTACCAAGCGGCCACACGTCGACAGGACCGCCCCGCAACGCCACAGGGTTCTAGGCTGATTGGCGCCATGACCAATACCCGAGTGGCGATCTGCGCCTTAACCTTCCTCAGACCACACGGACTGCGGCAGCTTCTCGATGCCCTGAGCCTGCTGAGGGTTCCACCAGAGGTCTCTGTCCAGGCCTTCATCGTTGACAATGACCCCGACCGCTCTGCGGAGCCAGTGGTGGCCGACCATGCCGTCAACGCACCGTTTGCGATCACCTACCACGGCGAGCCAGCCCGGGGTATCTCCCACGCCCGCAACGCGGCGGTCCGGGAGGCGACGTCCTGGGGGGCGGACTGGATCTGCTTCATCGACGACGACGAGTGGCCGGACCCGGCCTGGTTGCACGAGTTTCTGGAAACAGCCGCAACGACCGGGGCCGACATCATCAGCGGACCAGTCGAAGCGGTGTTTGAGTCCACGCCACCGGAGTGGGTAGTCCAGGGGCGGTTCTTCGAGGGCCGCCGTCACGGCCACAACGCCTCAATGCACTACGCCACGACGTCATCGGTGATGATCCGCCGTGAAATCCTGGACGCCGTCGACGGACCGTTCGATCCGGCCTTTGGCATGTCCGGGGGCGAGGACACCCACCTGTTCGCCCAACTGAGGGAACGAGGCCACTCGCTGGTGTGGTCCGACCGCGCGTTGGTGTTTGAGACGGTTCCGGCGTCGAGGACAACGTCACAGTGGCTTCTGCAGCGAGAGTTCCGTCGGGGCCAGACACTCGGTCTGTCTCTGCGGCACCGCAACCCATCGCCGTTCCTCCTGGCCAAGCGAGCAGCAAAGGGAGTGCTGGAGATCGGGGCCGGGCTGGCCACCACCGCACTCGGTCTACCGCGGGGCAAAGCGCACTGGTTCCGTGGGGTACGCCGGACCGGTTTCGGGTATGGCATCCTCAGCGGCCTTGTTGGTCGACAGCTGCAGGAGTACGAGGTCATACACGGCAGCTAGACCGTGCTCCCCACGCGGGCCAAAGCGCCCGGCGTTAATGCAAGGCGCCAGCGCCCGGCGTCAGCGCCCGCCGGTGACCAGCGCCATGTCGATCCCCATAGCTACGAGCAGGTCATAGGCCCGGCGTTGTGCGTCGTCATCGACCCGTTCCATCCAGGCGTCGACCGCTGTACTCCCCTGCCCCGCCTCGATGGCCTGCACCGTGCCGTCGGTTGAGCGACGAGATGATCCACTCGGCCGGTCGACCGTCGCCGCCATCCGGTCGACGTCGCCAAGCTGCAGCCGATCGGCCATCCTGGCCAACACCGCCTGAGGGTCGGTCACACACTCCTCGTAGCGAACGTGGGTCCACGCCGGCCTGTCGGGCAGCAGACGTAGCGGTGCTGCGTTCTCCAGCGCCCAGTTCAACACGAACTTCTGCAGCTCGTCGTCGCCAGCCAAGACGTCGTGGGCCTTGGCTTCGGCCGCTGCGTCAAGGTTGGCCTCGACGAAGGCGGGGTCCCGCAGGTGGGCGGCGGCGGTGAGGGTCCAGCCGTTGCGGATGCAGGACAGCGCCTGGGGAATCGGGTGGCGAGTCAGGTAGACGATGTCGGCATCGAAGCTTGATGAGAACCAATCGATAACCGGCTTGGCGTCGGTGATCTTGAGTACCAGGCGATTCGACGTCCGCACGAACTCATTCGTCCAGAACTTGGTCGGCCCGTTGATGATGATCTCGCCGCTCAGGATCCGCCCCACCAGCGCCGTCAGTTGCTTCGATGCCTCGGCATCCAGCGTGGTGATCTGGCCCTCGTGGAACCGTGGGATCTCCAGCATTTGGGCGTAGGTGACGTTGCGGCTGAGGGTGGCAAGAGGTTGGTTGAGCGGACGCACCCCACGATTGGCGGCGATCAGCTCCATCGCCCAGGTGCTGCCACCGCGCCTGGTAGCGAACAACAGAACGTTCGGCCGGTCGCCCTGTTCGTGCTTACAGCCCAGGTACCAGATGGCCTCACGTAGCGCCGCCCGCATGGACCGCTTGAGGTAGATGGCGTCTGTTCTGGTCATGAGGCGCTGCTGTTCAACAACAGAGGGTCAACGTCAAGGAGTGGGCGCTCAGGCTATTCGAATTCATAGCCGAACGCATCGATGTCTTCTTTGAAGGCATCGGCGATCAGCGCCGCGGTGGTGTCGTTGTAGTACTTCTTGTAGCCGTCGTGCTTCGATGCGTTCTCGTGTGGGAGCGAGGCGTCGACTCCAACCTTGCTGCAGACCGTGGCGAAGTCCTCGGAGAGGTTCTCAAACCGTCCGACGAAGTCGACGAGTTGGTTGCCGTGGCGGTCAAAGATAAACGACGACTGCAGATGTCGGTCCTCCTCGACCCGCCACTTGATGTAGTCGTCAAAGTTCATCGACGAGACAAGGCCGCGCTGCGGATTGAACTTGTTCGTCTGGATGAAGTGATAGAGCGACACCTGCCAGTCCCACGGGTTGCGCACGAAGGAGAACGAGTACATGGAGTCCCACTTCTCCGGGCCGAGATACTCTCGGATCTCCTTGGCGGTTGAATGGGCTTCGAGGGATCGAAAGCTGTAGGCCTGGGGCAGTTCGATCAGCCGCGAGTAGTGGCTGCGGACGAAACCCGGCATCCGTCGGTGGTGGTAGCGGCGCAGGGCCAGCTTCACCGACTGACCCGCCACCTTGTACACGTGCACATATATATAGTTGTGCTTTTCGTTGATCAGCACTGTGTTGGCCCTCCAGCCACTGTGTCTTCAGGTATGTCTTCAGGTGTCTCGAGCCACCCATCGAGGTCACGGCCGAGCAACTCCCCCAGGGCCGACACTTCCTCGCTGTACAGCCCGGCGAGCAGTTCCCGATCCTGTCCGCCGAGGGTTGGACGCGTCAGCTGTCTGCTCAGCATCCGGTCCCAGGCGGGACGGACTCGTTCGAGCACGGCGCGGCTTACATACGGCCGAACGTAGGCCCTGGCTTTCAAGGTTGCGGCCACCACGCGGTTGGTCGGCACGCCGGACGCGTTGATAGGCGCCTCCGGTTCGACCTGGAACGAGTCGTCCACGCCGATGTGAGCAAAGATTGCCGACATCGTGGCGACCGGATCCGCTTTCAAATCCTCAAAGAGATGGACCTGAATCTGGTCGGCAGGGAACGCGTCGTAGTAGCGGCGAAGCTGCTGGGCGTACATGCCGGAGTCGATGTAGTGACCGGCCCGATGATCCCCGTCGGTCGTCCGGTCCGACTGGGCGGCCAACGCCTCGGACAGCGTGTCGAACGGCTCGTTGCCGTCACGGCGGTGCAGCAGAAAGTCTGACCAGGCCCGCTCGATCGGGTTGCGGAGCACGACGATGAGTCTGGCGTCCGGCACCACCGATGCCAGGTGTGTGGCGACGTATGGGTTGCGCAGATACTCCGGCGAAACATCACCAGACCGCTGCCCCGACCCGGCCGCGGCGTAGAGCGCTTCATAGGCGGCGCGGTCGGCAACGGCGCGGCTGCGAAGCACCGCCGAGGCATCCGGGTTGCCATCTATGGCAAAGAAATTCGGCTCCTTCTCCAGCGGCAGGAACACCTCGGGATGCTGGCGCAGCAACCGGTACAGCGTTGTGGTGCCGGAGCGGTAGGCCCCTATGACGTAGAAGGACGGATTCATGGTGTCGGCTCGGTCCTCAGTCCCAGAGCGGGAAGACGTCGGCCTCGATGCCGAGTTCGCCCAGGCTGGCCCGAATCTCGTCAGCGTAGACCGGGTTGGCGATCAGAACGGTCTTGGGTGCGATTGCCACCAGCGAGTCGGGGCCACTTATAACGCCGGGCACTCCCGGCACGCCAAAGCCGGCCTTGCGAGGGTTGACATCCACCACCGCGCTGACCTCGCCCCCGGGGGCCACCAGATTCAGGTACGTCATACCCTTGGAGCCCGCTCCCCACAGCGCGACGGGACCGGCGCTTACGTAGCGATCGAGTTCGACCTTCGCTGCGCCGATGCGCTTGCGGGCCTGCTCACCGAAGTCCACCGCCTGATCGACCAGCGGTTCCACCACAGAGCGCTCTGGCAGTTCACCCGAGGCTGCGGCCGGGAGAGACTCGACCGACAGGAACTGTCCGTCGTAGGCCGTGGCAACGCGCTTCGCCGAGAGTCCGGCCATCTGGGCCGCCAGTACCAGCGATGTTGGGGTGAAGTAGGAATAGTGCTCGTAGATGAGGTCCCACAGCGCACACTTCTCGATCATCAGCTGACCGTTCGGCACCTCGCTGTACACCACGCCACCGTCCTGTGGCGCCACCGAATCCCGGAGAATCCCAAGCAGAGCGACCGGAGCTGTGAGGTGCTCCAACACGTGTTGGCTGAACGCCATCTTGGGTCCGAGCAGCCCGTCGGTCGGGAACAGGCCCTGGCTCAGATGCACATCCGGATGATCCGGCGCGCCGAGACGGTCCGGGTCATAGCTCGGGTCAAAGCCGTAGCCGCCACCCACCCCGGCCTCGCAGAGCATTGTCAGGAAATGGCCGGGGCCGGCGCCCGCTTCTGCAACCTTCGTCCCCGCCAGCCCGTGGTCGTCGACAAGCCGGGCAGCCAGGGCCTTGGCGTGAGCCTGGAAATGGGGCGAGAAGTGCAGGGTGTTCTCATAGCTCGAGTCGTAGGCGGATGCTTCCGGATCGAACGCAGCGTTGAACAGGTGAGAGCAGACGGTGCACACCACGAGCTCCATGTCACCCCGCTCAACCGACGGTGCGGCCTCCGGAGTTGTCTGGGCGTTGATCGCCACCGGCAGACCGGACAGGCTCAGCACGTCGGTGACCGAAGATGAGGCGCACACCGGGCAAGCGGCCGCTGACCGGGTTTCGCTGCTGGCGTTGTTCACGTCGGAGGCCACCGCTAGAGGGCCAGGAGCGGTGCGGACACACCGAGTTCTTTGAGATCGGATCCGATCTCTTCCAGATAGATGGGGTTCATGGCCACCACCAGGTTTGGATCGATGGTCTTCAAGTCTTCCGGCGACACCACCTCATGGTCGGAACCGACCATGTACTTCCCCCACTTGTGGGGGTTGATGTCGACGACGGCAACCACCTCGTCACTGATGTCCAAGTTGCTGATAAACGAGACGCCCTTTGAACCGCCGCCCCACATGACGGCCTTCCCGCCCTGGTCTCGCAGTTCAGTCAGGCGAAGGCGCCACTCATCGGTGAGGGTCTGGTAACCGGTACGGAAGTTCTCGACACCGGCCCGCAGCTCGTCCATGTCATTTTCTTCGGGGAGCGGATCGCCGGCCGCCGGCACGGTGGACGGGCGAGCCGCGATCAGCAGGTACTGGTCGTCGTATTCCTTGGACAGCTCCACAACCTCGAAGCCGGTCTTACGGAAGAGCCGAGCCAGCGAGCCGAGGCTGAAGTATGAGCAGTGCTCGTAGTAGATGTCCCAGAAGGCCACCTCGGAGAGCACCCGGGAGACGTCGGGGAGCTCGAAGAGCACCACGGTGTCCGGCCGGTCGCCGATGGAGCGGCGAATGGTTGACATGAACTCGGCGACATTCGGGATGTGCTCAAGCGTGTGGCGACAGATCACGACGTCGGCGTCGAGGTGGGTGTAGCGCTCGTCGTAGAAATCGACAATCCACTCGATGTCCGCCGCTTCGGGATCGTCGAGGCGCTCGGGGTGGACCCCGGGGTCAATGCCAATGCAATGACCAGCGCCTGCTTTGGCCATCTCGACCAGGAATTCACCCTTGCCGCAACCGATCTCCAGAACGGTCCGATTCTCCAGGTCATAGTCACGGACCCAACGCTCGGCCAGCTCTTTGGCGAACGTCATGAAATGGCCGGAGTACCCCTGAGTCTCCTCATAGCGCTGGGAGTATTCAGCACTGCCCGGCTGGAACGAGGTGTTGGTCACAAACCCGCAGGCGTTACAGAAGGCGATGTCCAACTTGCCGCGAGGAAAGTTGGCGGCGTCGCCGGGATCGTCCATCAGCAGACAGCTGTTCTGTGGGACCGAGTCCTCACCAAAGAAGATCCGCAGTTCGTTTTCCCCGCAGGCGGGGCATGGCTTGTCGTGGGCCGCATCGGCGGTGAATCCAGACATGTCAGTCCTTTCTTGGCTCATACGCAGCGGTAAGAGCAACGATGTTTCGCCTGCGGCGAAGCTCGGTTAGGACTGCTCTCGGCAGTCCGGCATCAGTTCCGGGGTCGGGACGGGTATAAGGAATTGGCCACCATTGTCGGCGTAGGCCTGTTGCTGAGACATGATTTCCTCTGCGAAATTCCAGGCCAGGATGAGCAGGATGTCCGGAGGGTCGCTCACCAACACGTCGGTGTCGCGGATCAGCTGGTGGGTCCCCGGCATGTACCGACCCTGCTTGTAGGTGTTGCGATCGACGACGTATGGCACCAACTCGTTTGTGATGCCCATCACGTTGAGCATCGTGGCACCCTTTGCCGCCGCTCCGTAGGCCGCAACCGTCTTGCCCTCGGCGATGGCGCTGTTGAGGATCTTCATCAGATCCTCTCGCAGCTGCTCAACTCGCTGACCGAAGTCTGCGTAGTAGCTGTGCGAACCGAGACCGGTGCTGCGCTCTTCAGCCAGCGTGGCCGTGAGGCGCTCGGTCGGCTGCTCGGTCTTACCGATCCACCACCGATTGGTACCGCCATGAAGGTCGCTGAAGAAGTCGACGTCGTTGAGGAAGAGCCCGTGGCGCCGCATGAGCGTGTCGACCGAAAGACACGAGTGGTAGAAGTAGTGCTCGTGATAGATGGTGTCGAACGCGCACCGAGAGATCAGTTCGCCAACGCTTGGATTCTCCACCGTGATGACGCCGTCGTCGGCAATCAGGTGGGCCATGCCCGCAACGAAGTCGTTGAGGTCCGGGATGTGCGCCATGACATTGTTGGCGATGATGACATCGGCCGGACCGTGTTCATCACGAACTCGGGTGGCACTCTCCAGCGTGAAGAACTCAGCGTTGGTGCGAACACCGATCTCGTTTGCCTTGGCCGCCTGGTCCGGTGCCGGGTCAAGCCCCAGAACCGGAACGCCGGCTTCAACGAAGTTCTTGAGCAGGTAACCGTCGTTGCTCGCAATCTCCACGACGAACGAATCCGAGCCGAGGCTCTGACGCTCGATCAGCCCCAGCGCATGGTCGCGGCTGTGTTTGAGAAGATGGTCCGAAAAGGACGAGAAGTAGAGGTAGTTGTCAACGAAGAGCTTTTCCGGAGGAACATCTTCGGTGATCTGGACCAGCGAACATGCCTCGCAGAACGCGACCTGTAGCGGAAAGTGCTCCTCTGGGCCGTCCAGGTTGGCTTGCTCTACTAGCGCGTCGGCCAACGGTGTCTCGCCAAGGTCCAAGAAGACCTTGAACCCGCTGTTACCGCAGCCACGACATTCGGTGATCATAGGGACGCTGGCTCCCCGAGCAGTCGGAGATCACCGGAGACGGTGCCGGCGTCCATGCCCTGTCGCAGGTGGTGCAGCCGCATGAACCGGCCGCCCTCCAGCTGTTCGACGGTGAGGGCGTTGGCCACCATCGCGTCACGCAACGTTTCGACGCCGCGACGAACCGTCCACTGAGGCCGAGCCTCGGGGAACCGGTTCTCAAACTTGTCGCAGTTGACCTTGTAGTTGCGGATGTCGTTGAACGCCTCGTCGGAGAACGTCACCGGGCAGTCGACCACCTCGGCCACGATTTCGGCGACGTCACGAATGAGGTAGTTCTCGGCGGTGGCGCCAATGTTGAACGCCTCGTTGTGCACCAGTTCCTTGTCGGCTTCCAGCGTGGCGCAGAAGGCTCGGGATATGTCCTCGATGTGCACCAGTGGGCGCCAGGAACTGCCGTCGCTCTTGAGGAACACCTTGTTTGTCGTCACAGCAAAACCGGTGAGGTTGTTGACGACAAGATCACCTCGGAGCCGTTCTGAAACCCCGTACGCCGTGGCGTTACGAAGGTAGACCGGGGTAAACGAATCGTCGGCAAGCTCGGCGACGTCGCGCTCCACAAAGACCTTTGATTCGCCGTACGGGGTGACCGGCAGAAACTCAGCGGACTCGTCCAGCGGCTCATCGCCGTGGGCGCCGTACACCGAGCAGGACGAGGAGAAGACAAAGCGCTCGATGCCCGCTTCCTTCGCCATTTCGGCCAGGCGGACAGACGCCTTCCAGTTCACCTCATAGGTGCTGTCCGGACTGAGGTCGCCCGCCGGGTCGTTGCTCATCCCCGCAAGGTGCAGAATGGCATCGAAACCTTCGAGATGGGCCGGGGTGATATCCCGGGCGTCAAGGGCAAGTTCGGAGTCGGCGTGGGACTTCGTGGCCCCAAACTGGCAACCCCGGAAGAGCATGTTGTCAAAGCCGACGACCTCGTGGCCGCGGCCTTGCAGCATCGGCACGAGCACCGTGCCGATGTAGCCGTCATGGCCGGTCACGAGTACTTTCATTCCTGAATCGGTCACTCCCAGATCCTCCAAGGAGCCTTCTCGGACTCCCACAGTCGTTCGAGCATGACCTTGTCCCGCAGTGTGTCCATGCAGGCCCAAAAGTCATCGTGGTGATAGGCCATCAGCTCGCCACGTGCGGCCAAGGTCTGTAGCGGTTCGCGCTCGAACAGCGTGTCGTCGCCTTCGATGAGCTCGGCGATCTCGGGCTCGAGCACGAAGTAGGCGCCGTTGATCCAGCCCTCGGCAGCCTGTGGCTTCTCGGAGAACTCGACGATCTGGTTGCCGTCAAGATCGAGGTGGCCGTAGCGGGCCGGGGGCCGCACTGCGGTGAGCGTTGCGAGTTTGCCGTGTGACTTGTGGAAGTCGAGCAGCGCGTCGAGGTCAACCTTGCCGACACCGTCACCCCAGGTGAGCATGAAGGTCTCGTCACCCATGTAGGGAACGAGGCGCTTGATCCGACCGCCGGTGTTGGTGTGCAACCCGGTCTCGATCAGCTGCACCGTCCAGTCCTCAGGTGCATTGCCGTGGGACTCGACCGTGCCCTGCGCCGGTCGGACCGTTAGGTCGGCAGCGAGGTGGGCGTGATCGAAGAACCATCGCTTGATGTAGTCACCCTTGTAGCCGAGGGCCACGACGAACTCGTCAAATCCGAACTCGTAGTAGTACCGCATGATGTGCCAGAGGATCGGCATCTCGCCGATCTCGACCATCGGCTTCGGTCGTATTGTGGTTTCTTCGGAGAGCCGGCTGCCGACTCCCCCTGCTAACAAACCGACTTTCACTTGGTTGCCTTCTTCCCTCGCTGGCACAACGTGTTCAGCATGTCGACTCATCTCTCCCGGGAACGAGCAGGTTGCTCGCACCGACCCTGGCGAAGGCCAGGGCTACCGCCAGTTGGGTCAAACCGTCGGAGATATTTCCATTGTTCATATCGGCGGCCACCTCGGAGAGGGGCCGCCAGGCCACGATGGCCGCTTCGTTCTTGTCGACAGGTTCGCCGTCATACTCAGCGTCCGTCGCCATAAAGATGTCGAATGTCTGGCGGCCCAGCCCACACGACGGGTGGTGTCTGCTCAAGTGCACCGATGGGCTGGAGACCCGCCACCCGGTTTCCTCAAGACACTCCCGTTCTGCCGCGGTCATCGCCCCTTCGCCATCATCGACTGCGCCGCCGGGGATTTCCCAACCCCAGCTGTCCGGCATGAACCGGTGGCGCCAAATCATCAGCAGGCCGCGTTCCTCGTTGAGGATCGCCATGGCCGCGGCGTTTGGTCCGAGAACCACCTCGTGGTCGACGACCGAGCCGTCGGGCTTTTCCACCTTGTCGATGTTCAAGGTCAGCCACCAACTCGAGTACACCGTCTCGATGGTTCCGTGATTCGTCCAGCGTCCTTCGATGGTGTCAGGCACGGGCACCAGCCGAACGCTTACTTGATTGGGATTGGTACATCGCCGCAATCTCGTCGTACTGGGCATCGAGGCCCCGGTCGGGATTGGCGTTGGCGAACGCCTTGGCGGTCATCTGCGCCACCAGCTGCTCATCGGTCAGGATCCGTTCGATGGCGCAGGCCATCGCTTCGGCATTCGACGGTTCCACCAGCAGACCGGTGACCTCGTCCTCGACGAACTCGACGACACCGCCAGCCTTCGTGGCGATGACCGGGGTGCCACATGCTTGCGCTTCCAGCACCGTGAGCCCAAATGGCTCGGCGACCGACGCGTTGACCAACACATCAACCGACCGCAACACATCGGGAATGTCCGACCTGCGACCGGCGAAGAAAACCCGATCGCCAAGAAGGGCGTTGGCATCGGTTTGGAGTTGGCGAGCGAATTCGACCGGGCCGGTGCCAGCCTCCCCCACCACGACGAGTCGAGCGTTGGCCGCTTCGCCGTTCACCTTGGACATCGCCTCAACCAAGGTCTGTACACCCTTGCGCACATCGACCCGGCCGATGATGGCCACCAGAGGTCGATCGACCCCACCCGACAGTTCGCTCCGCAGTTCCTCATTGCGCTCGGCCTGGTGGAAACGATGCAGATCCACCCCTGGGTGGATGACCGTGACTCGGGTTCCCGGCTTCAGCACCGAGGCCGATGCCTTTGAGTTGGCAACGGTGAGTTTGGCAAGTCCAGCCGCGGTTTGCAGTAGCCGACGGCCGATGCCCGGCCGCACGATGTTGACCAGGTCGAGGACGACGGGTCGCTTGCTCAGCCGACCGGCGATCGCCACCTCAAGGTGGGATCGCATGGCGAAGGAATGGAGCACATCGAAGCCCGCTGCCGCCTTGCGGACGGTACCGATGCCTTTGACCACCCCGACGGCCGAGCGAATGATGGAGCCGACACCTGCCCGATTGGCCGATCCAGGCTCGCGGAGACCCTCGTGCAGGGTGAGGTCAAGGTCGAGCAGCGGAAATCCCCGCTCCTGCCACGCTTGGGCGAACGGTGTGCCGGCCGGAGTTCCGAGTGTGAGATCAACGCCTCGCGCTGCGAGAGCCTTCACCTGGTCCAGCAGGTAGAGCTGCGCCCCCCATACCTCGGCAGGGGGACTCACTACTAAAACTGAAGTGCGGACATCCGAACTCATTGCGACCCACTATCACAGTGCTTGATGGTCAACCGTGCAGCCAGAGACGTTGGTCCTAGGCGTACGAAGAGACGCCGAGTGACCCAGAGACCTGGTCGTACACCCAACGATAGGTGACCTCAAGTCCTTCGAGAAGCGACGTTGACGGTTCCCAACCCAGCTTGTCGAGGATCAGGGCGTTGTCGCTGTTACGACCGCGCACACCCTGAGGCGCACTCAGATCGTGGACCCGCCGAACCTTGGTGTCTGCGATACCGGCGATGATGTCGATCAGCTGGTTGATGGTGACGAGCTCGGAAGAGCCGATGTTGATCGGTTCGGTGATGTCCGACTCCATCAACATGCGGCTGCCCTTGACGCAGTCATCGACAAACATGAACGAGCGGGTCTGAAGCCCGTCGCCCCAGACCTCCACCTCGTCGGTGTCGGTCAGCGCACACGTGGCGACCTTGCGGCACAGCGCAGCAGGCGCCTTCTCACGGCCACCGGTCCACGAGCCGATTGGCCCATACACGTTGTGATAGCGACCGATGCGAGTCTCCAAACCGAAGTCCTCGCTGAAGTGCCGGGCCATGCGCTCGCTGAAGAGCTTCTCCCAGCCGTAGCCGTCTTCGGGCATCGCCGGGTAGGCGTCTGCTTCCTTGAGAGCGGTGACGTTGGGGTCAAGCTGATGCTCCGCTGCGTAGACGCAGGCCGAGCTGCTGTAGAACAAGCGCTGCACGCCGTGCTTCACGGCGGCTTCCAGCATGTGAGTACTGATCAGGACGCTCAACATGCACGCGGCTTTGTTGTTCTCGATGAACCCCATCCCGCCCATGTCTGCGGCGAGGTTGTAGATCTCGTCGACACCTTCGGCGGTGTCAAAGCACGCGTCCCGAAGCTGCAGATCGGTGGCAGCAATGTTCTCAGCGCCGTCGTGCGCCTGCCACCATTCGTCGAGCGGTTTCACATCGACGGAGCGAACCTCATGGCCATCTGCGAGCAACGACCCTACGAGGTGGCCACCGATAAAACCGCCGCCACCGGCTACTAGAACCTTCAAATTATTCCCTCCTACATGCGACCGCCGCCGACGAAGTCCCTCACTGGCTTGCGCTCTCAGAACCGAGTGTACCTACCGTCCTAAGCAGCATGAGTTGAGCAAAACTCAACTGCGACCAGGACGCCTGGCCCAATAGGCAAGCTGCAGAACTCGTCCGAAATCGGACCGTCGACGTGCCGCAAATACTCTACAAATGGCCTCGACGGCCGAGGAGGGTCAGACGTCACAACTGATGTCGACGATGACCGTCTCCGGACCCTCGTTGTTTTGCCCGTCGCCGACGATCAACGCCGTCC
>CAZSTV010000136.1:2165-15550 GCA_964609665.1 uncultured Acidimicrobiaceae bacterium | reverse complement strand
ACGCCCAGGAGTCCGGCAGCTACAGCCCGGTCAGCGGCGACCCACGAGCATTCAACATCTGGGGCGACACGATGATCGTGCCCGTCGGCTGGTGGAGCTACAGCGAACGAGATGGCCAGTTCGAAGAGAACAACGGCAACGCTGCAGTCCTGGTCCGGGTTGACGACAACGGCACCCTGACCAAGGTGGGCCAGATCGGTCACCCCGCCACCGAGGAGTGCGAAGGCCGGTTCCAGCCTGCCGAAACCGGCAGCGTCGAGGTTGAGCTGTTCGACGGCTCGTCGAACTCCACTGACAACTCAGACGACTCCAGTGACGCTGACGACACAAGTGATTCCGACGATACTGATTCCGATGACACTGATTCTGGGGATGCCGAGGCCAGCTTCGTTCGAGACGAAGAGCCCGCTGCAGACTCGGTGATCATCGAAGGACCCGACGGCGAGTTCTGCTACTCCTATCAGCCGGAGATCCGTCGAACGGTCATCATCGGTGACAACCTCTACACGATCTCCGAACGGGGCATCGCAGTGAACGAGTTTGACGGTCTCAACACCGTCACCTGGATTCCCTTCGACAACTAATCGGGGCTGGTCGGGACTGGTCAGGAGTGATCAGGACTGGCCAGCAAACAACATCGAGCCAACGGGCCCGGCGGTCACCGCAAGGGTGGCCACCGGGTCCGGTAGTTTTACGCCATGCCCGAAACGCATGTCGTCACCATCATCGGGGCCGGTCTGTCCGGTCTGACCGCCGCTCACCATCTGGTTGCTGCGTCTACCGATGAACAACCGATCGAGGTCCTGGTGGTCGACAAGGCCCGCAGCGTCGGCGGCCGACTGGCGACCAGGCGAATTGGCGACGCCACCCTTGACCACGGCGCCCAGTTCTTTACGGTCCGCACCGAGGACTTTGGCAACGCGGTGCAACGATGGAAAGAGGGCGGCCTGGTCGACGAGTGGTGTCATGGCTTCAGCGAACACGACGGCTACCCCCGCTACCGGACCGCTGGCGGCATGAACGCTCTGGCGAAACACGTGGCGGCCGAACTGTCCGAGAGCCCGGCCGCACGCATCGTCACCAGGCAGCGGGCCAACGCAATCATCCCCGGACCAGAACAGTGGGCGGTGGCCTACGAAGCGGCCACCAGAGAACCGGACGAGGCAGACGCCGTCATCGTGACCGCCCCTGTCCCCCAGACGCTTGAGCTGTTCAGGGCCGGAGCCACGGTCCTCGCCCCCGACGTCACCGCAACCCTCGAAGCGATGCGATACCACAAGGTCATTGCCGCCCTCGCCGTGCTCGACCAGTCCCCCGAACTCCCCGAGCCCGGCGCATTGCAGCGGCCGGACCACCCGATGTTCACCTTCGTGGCAGACAACCAGGCAAAGGGCATCAGCGGCCACCCGGCCGTCACGTTCCATCTGAGCCACAGCCTGTCCGAGCAGGTTTGGGACGCCGACGATGCGGCGGTGCTGGCCGAGATTGACGAGGAGCTGCAGGCCACCATCGGACCGGCGACCGTCACCGAGGTGCAAATCAAACGTTGGCGCTATGCCGGTCCGGTCAGCCCCCACCCCGAGCCTGCGCTCGTTGCCGCAACCACCCCGGGCCCGCTGGTCCTCGCCGGTGATGGGTTTGGCACGTCCAAGGTTGAAGGCGCGTTCCTCTCCGGCCTGGCGGCGGCCAAACAGGTCCTGTCGGCCTTGACCGACGGCGCTACGCCGACCTCTGGCCAGCAGTAGCGGTCAGTCCCGCCACACCGACACCCAGAAGCCGGACCCCGACCGAGCGGTCATCCCGGACCATGAGCCCGGCAGCGCCGCGAGTAGGTCTTCGGGCGGCAGGTGAATGGGCGTTTGGTCGCCAAGGGTGTTAACCCACAGCAGACGCCCCGACGGCGCCAACACGCGGTCCACCTCGTCGGGAAACAGCAGCATGTTGACCATCAGGATGCCGTCGAAGCGGTTGTCGCCGAATGGCAGCGAGGAGGCGTCGGCCTGCAGCCGTGGCGCCACTTCCGCCGGAGCGTGACGCAACATCTCACCTGACAGATCCGCGGCGAACAACTGAGTGACGTGTTCGGCCAGAATTCGGGTTCCCGCCCCCGCACCGGAACCAATCTCCAACCATCGCCCGTCCAGGTTGCACCCGCCGCGGCGTAGCCCGTCGCCAACCGATGCTGTCCGCTTGGGGTCTCCCCTGGTGGCGGACCACCCTTCGGCCAGCCCGTCGAACAGGTCGGCAACCTTCTTGGCCCGGCCGCTCGACCAACCGTCGTCGAAGGCAACCTGGCGGGTCACTTTCCGCATGGGATGGTCGGGCCCGGCAAAGGGTTCCGGTTCCGTCAGGTCAACGTCGTCTGCCAGCTGTTCCAGCGCCATGGACAGACCCTACTGGCCCAGTCAGTACCGGAGGTACTTGGCTCGCAGAGCGACGAACGTCTCCAGTTCGGTCGTCCACGACTCGACGATCGAGGCCGCCGACCGACCGCTCTCCAACCCCTGACGCACCTCGGCCGAACCGGTCAAGAGGTCCAGGAAGTCACCACGGTCGATCACCTCGACTGTCGGGTCGACCGCGGCAGCGTTGGTCATGATCGCTTCAAGAAGATGCACCCCGATGGCAGACGGCTTGGCTCGGGCCGGGTCGGTGATGACCACCCGGACCCCCGGCACGTCCTGGCCTTCGAACTGCGGTTCGGTGGCTGCGGCACTCGCCACCGGGGTGAAGGTCACCACCTCGAACTGCACTCCCGGCAGGGAGCGACCGTTGAGGTCCACCGCCACCGCCTCGGCGTCGAGCCACGGCGCGCCGACCTGCCCAAAGGGATGGTCGGTGCCACGCCCGAAGCTCAGCGTTGTCGCTTCGAACAGAACGAGAGCCGGGTACGTTGCCGCTGCGGTGCTCGTCGGCAACCCGGGGCTTGGCGGCACCCAGGTCAACCCGGTGTCGTCCCATCGTGTCGACCGGTCCCAGCCGTCCAGGTCCACGACTCGAAGGTCTAGCGTCTCCAGTCCATCCAACCATCCCTCGCCCTTGATCGCGGTTGCCAGTTCCCCCGCGGTCATGCCGTGCAGGGCAGGAATCGGGTACTGGCTGACGAAGGAGTCCTGATCCGGATCTCGAAGGTCTCCGTCCACCAGCTCGCCACCGAGCGGGTTTGGTCGGTCGAGCACCACAAAGGGAATGCCCGCTGCGGCAGCGGACTGCATGGCCAGGCCCATCGTCGCGGTGTAGGTGTAGAAGCGGGCGCCGACGTCCTGCAGATCGAACATGACGACGTCAACACCGGACAGCATTTCCGGGGTCGGTTGCCGGGTCGAGCCGTACAGACTGAACACCGGTAGACCCGTCACCTCATCGACACCGTCGTCGATCAACTCGCCCGCTCCGGCCTCGGCCCGGATGCCGTGCTCGGGGGCGAACACCGCAACGAGGTCGACCTCATCCGATGCCGCCAGCACGTCGATGGTGCTCTCACCATCCACCACCGACGCCCGACTGGCGATCAATCCGACCCGCTGGCCGAAAAAATCTGAAAAACCTTTGAGACTCAAAACGGCCGCGCCGGTCATCGTCGAGCCGGTCTCCTCAGCGCTCGACGGGGTCGCTCCGCCGTCGGATTCGCCGTCGTCGACGACACCAGGATTCGGACCTTGCCCATCGGCTAGGGTGGTTGTCGAACGACCACCAGTGCCGCCGCCGGGGTCCGTTTGTCCAGGTAGCGAATCGACGGCCACCGATGTTGCATCATTGACATTGTTGGCAGATGAGGGTTCGTCGGACGCTCCGCACGAGGCGGCGAGCATCCCCAGGACACCAATGGCTATGCAAAAACACGCTTGTTTTAGCACCTCACAACGGGACACCATCCCGAGGGTAGACCGGTCCTGTCCGGGCCCGACAGTGCTTTACCCGGTCAGTGGTTTTCACTATGTTCGCAACCGTTATGGGCCTGGCGCCGGCCTTGAACGCGGTATGACCGAAAACCAAGTGGGCAAATCTAAATGAAAAAACTCCGACAGAGGGCGCGCCGCGCATTCCGTGCTCGGCAGCGTTCGGTGGAGCCGCAGAGCTGCGGACTCGAAGTTCGGAACCTGACCTTTACCGACGACGACGGCGTCCGGCTGCTCGAAGGGGCGTACATGGTTGCCGCCCCGGGCAGCAAAACCTGTGTGGTCGGTTCCAACGGCAAAGATCAGTCGGCGCTGCTGGCGCTGATCCTGGGTCTCTACCGGCCAGAGCGTGGATCGATCACCATCGACGGCTATGACGTTGCCTCTCTCGCCCTGAAGACGACCCGAGCAACCGTGGCCATCGTCCTGCAGGACCCGTGGTTCATCGACGGAACCATCGCTGAGAACATCGCCTTCGGCCAGCCGAACGTCACCGCCGCAGAAATCGAAGCGATCGGTGAACAGATCGGCATCGACCAGTTCATCAACAAGCTTCCGAGCCGGTACGACACCGTTATCGACCGCGAGGGTCTCGCCACCAAGGGCGGCAAGATGATCGCAGAGCTGAGCATCGGCCAGCGACGCCGGGTTGCCCTGGCTCGGGCGCTGGTGCGCAACCCTGGGCTCCTCCTCCTTGAAGAACCAACCACCGACCTCGGCATGGACGAGGAACGGATGATGATCCGGGCCATCGACGCCGCGTCCCACGCCAGGACAACCGTCATCGTCACCCACCGGCTGAGCCTTGCCCGTCGCTGTGAAGCCGTCTCGGTCATCGAGAGCGGCAAGATCATGCCCTACCGGGGGAACGGACCGAACTCCGACCACTCGAAACTGTGGGACCTCCAGGTGCCGCCGGTGGTCAACCCAATGGCGAAAGCCAAGGACCATCTCCGCCTGGTCGGAGCGAAGAACCGCCGCCACCCAAGCCCGACCACCGGGCCGTGGGACATCACCATCGGGGTGGAAATCGCCCCCGGCTACCTGGCGTCCGGCTTGCTGAGCCGCAACGCCCACACCGAAACGTGGGTGGCGTGGAGCGTTGAACGCGAGGAGCCCGTCCGGATCAAGGTCCCCCGTGAGGACCCGGTCACCTACCCCGCGTTTGACCAGCTGTTCCGTGAGTACAAGACCCTGAAGGCGTTCAACCACCCGGGACTCAGCACCACGTTTGGCGCCGACCTGGACGCCGAGATGCCATACGCCGTTTTTGAGTATCTCGACAGTCGTTCACTGGCCAAGGTTGCTCAGCAGCGCGGCGAGGGAATGGAACCGCTCGACATTCTCTACACCGGCTTTGAGCTCGCCGGGGCGATCAACTACATGCACCAGCGTGGCTACGTGCACCTCAACCTGCGGGCCCGCAACGTTCGGACCAGGCAGGACACAATCGTCATAACGGACTTCGCCCACTGTGTGCCGATCGGGTCGCCACTTCGAGCCCCGGCCGGGTCGGTGAAGGCTCAGCGCCTCGAACACCGATACTTCGCCCCGGAGTACGCGCCGGGCAGAGCGGCAGACCCAAAGATGGACGTCTATGCGCTCGGCGCGCTGATGCACCGGGCAACCGCAGGTTCGGTTGTCACCCGCGTCACGAGCGCAGGGGTTGGCCTTGTGCCATACGCCTCGCTCTCAGAAGACGCCCCCGCCCCGATGAGCGAGATCGTGGACAGGATGCTGTCCAGGGACCCGGCGGAGCGCCCGGACGCCATGCAGGTCCTCTCTGAGTTTCGGAGGATCCTCCCAAGCTCGATGGTCCAACCACGGGTCTCGACGTCGGCCGCACGGTCGCCTCGACTCCGCCTGGTCGGCGCCAATAACTGACGGCTCGGTTACAGATCATCGACCCTCTCCCAGTCGATACTCTGCCAATCGAGCCGTCATCGGGGGCGATTTCCGCGGCCCCCCGCCCCTCTCCCCGGCCTTGCGCCCAGCTGCTCAACGCAGCTCGGCGCATGCGCCGGTGCCGCTAGTTCGCCTTAGCTCGCAGTCAGCCAGGACACCACGTCGACGGCAACCCCTTCGGGGTCCTGCAGCGGCCCAAAATGACTGAGCTTGTCGTAGGTGACGAGTTCCAAATGTGGGAACTCCTCCGCAGCAGCGATCACCGCCTGCGCCGGGATCATGCCGTCGCCACTCGCCGCCATGGCGAACGGGATGCTCAACGAGCCAACGATCGTCCTGGCACCGGTGTTGTGATATTCAAAGATGCCCGCTTCGTCCTCTGGCAGGCAGGCCAGGGTTACCGTGCCGTCGGGAAGATCCCGAAAGCCATGGTCGATGTAGGCCCGAAGCGCTCGATCATCCAGCAAGCTCAGCGGCGGCCTCGATGAGTACCGCTCATGGACTTCGTCCCGGCTGGCAAAGACCGCCCGTCGCCGCCGTGCTCCCTCGGAGATTTCCGACGGGTCCGCCTGTTCGGTCGACAAACCGTCGCCGAGCAAAATTGGCTCGAAGGTCCACGCCTTAGAGAACGTACCCGGGCGGGTGTGCTCGGCCATGGCAATGGTCGCCCCGCCCATGGAGTGGCCGACCGCCGGGATCGGCTCTCCGGGGGAGATGGCGTTGGCAACCGCCAGAACATCTTCGGCCATTCCCTGCCACACCATCGGCCGGTTGACCGGTCGTGTGCTCTTTCCATGAGCCCGATAATCGAAGTGGACGCAGTGGAAATGCTGGCCGAGTGTTTCGACCATCGGTTCCCACACCCGGCCACAGAACCCGGTGGCATGGCACAGCAGCAGCAGCGGTCCGGAACCGCCGAGGTCATAGACCTGCAGCGTTACGTCGTCGGTCGAGCGAACGGTCTCGGGAATCTCCATCGAGACAGATGGTGGACGAAATCAGCGGGCGCTGACAACTCCAGCGTTCACTGCGGGGCGCTTGCCGTAGGTCATCGAGCGCCACACCCACTCCATTGGGCCGAAGGCAAACCGGTCAAGCCACCACCGGCTGAACAGCATCTGGAAGCCGAAGAGGGCAACGGTGAACCCAAACGTGGTGGCGACGCCGAAGCGACCGAACCAGCCGAGGCCGTAGCCGTAGAAGACCAGCACGGCGACGATGGACTGCATCAGGTAGTTGGTCAATGCCATCCGGCCGACCGGGGCGAGGTGGCGAAGCACGTGCTTGTTGTTGCCCGCCCGCTGCAGTGCGAGCAGCAGCAGACAGACGTAGCTGGCGCCGAGGGCCGGTCCGCCGATGAAGACCGACAGGACCGCACCGATCGTCCCTGAGAACTCGGTGGCACCGAGGAGGATGGACAGTGCAAGGCCTCCCTTTGCCACAACGGCGATCGGGACCGAGATCTTCAACACCGAGATCAGGAAGTCTCGCTCGTTCCTCCAGTTGGCGAGCTTGCCGCTACGAACCGCCCACAGGCCAACGAGGAACAACGAGAGGAACCACGGGATGGCCACCGCAGTCATCAGCAGATGCCCCACCCACTCATCGAGGCGCTCCGACGCAATCTCGACGAAGCTCGACTGGCTGTAGAAGGCCACGTCGGACGCGATCTCCGCGTCGGTTGCGGCATCGATGCCGAGCAGCAGGCCGACTCCGAACACCACGGTGACCAGCACCAGGGTGAAGGCGGCGAACCCGAGCGCCCATCGAGGGGCGGCGTTGCTGGTCACCTTGGCAAACAGCAGGAGGAAGAACCCTGCGATCGAATACTGAAACAGGATGTCGCCGTCCCAGATCAGAAAGCCGTGGATGAGGCCGAACAACGCGAGCACCGAGAGGCGGGACACAAACCGCCACGAGAACCGTTCACCCCTGCCGAGGGCTCGCTCAAACTGGAGGGCGAATCCGAGACCGAACAGGAACGAGAAGATGCTGTAGAACGCCGCCTCGCCAAAGACACGAATGCCAAGCTCGGCCGTTCGGTCCCACCAGGTTGACGACACCACCCACGGGTCGTAGTCGTTGACCGGGCCGCTGAACGCCAACATGTTCAACATGAGCACCCCGAAGAGCGCAAAGCCCCTCACGATGTCCAGCGCCTGGATGCGCTCGGAGCCCGCGATCGGCTGGGACAACTGCCGGGCCGATGAGATTGTGACCGGGGGCGGTGGGCCTACGGTCATGTGCTGCTCCGCATCGTGGCCGTCGACACGACGGCCGTTGTAGGTCGAACTCATGGTCCCATTGTCATGAGCGCCGGTTCAAGGCGACATCGGGTAATACCCTGACTTGCCCCTGATGGTCACCCCGAGGCCGACAGCAGCCAATACCAGCCGATGCCGTGCCCGGCCGAACAAAGCCGAGCTGGCGCCGTTAGTCCAGGCCGACGGCGCCTTCGGCCGGTTCGATGTGGTCTGCGGGATCAAACCCGAGGATCTTGCCGTAGAACCACAACTCCACCTCGAGCGACCGAACGATGTTCTCCGCCTTGCGGAAACCGTGCTGCTCACCCTCAAACGGCACATAGGCGTGAGGCACGCCCTTGGCCGCCAGGGCGGACACGATCGCCTCCGACTGGTTGGGAGGCACAATCTCGTCCTCAAGACCTTGGAGCACCAGCAGCGGCGACGTGAGGCGGTCCGTGTGGTTGATCGGCGAGCGCTCCTCGTACAGGTCACGCTGCTCCGGGTACGGTCCGACGAGCCCGTCCAGATACCGGCTCTCGAACTTGTGGGTGTCGCTGGCCAGCGCGGTCAGATCGGCGACCCCGTAGAGGCTGGTACCCGCGGCGAACGCATCGGACTGGACAAGCGCAGCCAACACGGTGAAGCCGCCAGCCGATCCTCCTCGGATGGCCAGCCGAGAACCGTCGACGAGGCCAGCATCGGCCAGATATCGAGCAGCGTTGATGCAGTCTTCGACGTCGACGATGCCCCAGGTGCCCTGCAGCAGATCACGGTAGTCCCTGCCAAACCCGCTGGAGCCGCCGTAGTTGACGTCCACCACCGCAAACCCGCGGCTGGTCCAGTACTGGACCTTGAGGTTCAACGACGAACCGGCGTGGGCGGTTGGCCCGCCGTGGCCCATGACGATGAGCGGCGGAAGCGACCCGGCAACGCCGGCCTGTCCCGGCCCTGTCGGCGGATAGAAGAACGCGTGAGCGGTGCGCCCGGCGGACTCGTAGCTGACCGCCTCGGCGGTGCTGAACCAGGCCCGGTCAACGCCGGTGTCCTCGGACGGTCGAACGAACGTGGCTGATCCCGTTGCGATATCGGCGGTCACCACCGCTGACGATGACGCCGGACCGGCAACCACAAGCGTCACCTCATTTGCACCGGCTGATGACAGGCTCGACACCACTGTCATCCCGGGGGTCGCTATCGCGGTGAGCGGCGATGGAGTCTCGCCGCCTGCCTTCGCTGGGAGCACGCCCAGTTCATCAACCGCGTTGCGGGTTACCGCGACGACCAGACGACCGTCTTCCATCTCGGTCCAGCGGCGGACGCCAAAGACCCACGGCGGCCCGCCGATCTCCGCATCGGTCAAATCGGTCAACGCCGAGGTGTCGGAACGGCCGGGGCTCCAGCTGTGAAGGTTCCAGTAGCCGTTGCGATCGGTGGAGAAGACCAGCCGACCGTCGTTGGTCCAGTCCGCTCCGTGGATGGACTCACCACGGGCGGTACCGGCAACCGCGTCATCACCGATGGCTCGACCGGCGACAACCTGCACGTTGCCAATTCGCATGTTGGCGAACACCGGTGCGGCGCAGAGCGTTGTGGTTTCCCACGGCATGTTCGGGTGATCCCACTGCACCCAGCTGAGCCACCGACCGTCGGCGGAGAACCGCGGCGACGAGACGAAGTCCGCTCCGGATACCAGTGCCACCGGGTCGGTGATCTGCCCGTCAGCGGCCAGACCGATGCCGACAATCTCGTTCGACGGTTCGGACTTGCCGTTCTGGCCAATGCCGTGGTGATCCTCGCGGACACAGACCAGCCATTCGCCGTCGGGATGTTCCCGCCCGTCGGCGTATCGCCACCCGGCGGCCACGGTGGGCTCCGGGGTGACCGGGACCGGTTCCGGTTCCGGCGCGGACTCACCCGCAGAATCGGCGCCGTCGATCACCAACCGATAGAGCCGCTGATCGGACCACTCGGCAAAGTACAGGTTCTCGCTGCCGAGCCACCACGCCCCTCCCCCGTATTCGTGAACGCGGGTTCTGGCTGACCACGGTGCGGCCAGTCGGTCGGTTCGGGCACTGCCGTCGCTCGACACCAGGACGGAGCGTCCACCCTCGGACGGGCGCAGCTCAGACCACCAGGTATGTGCCCCGTGGACTGCCGCTCCGCCAATCCCGACGCCGCCTGCGGCGACAAGACTGGCCGAAATCGGCGACGGCCAACTCCCGAACGGAAGCTCGGTTTGCGATTCTGTTGTCATCTGTCAGCGGCTATTCGGTGGCCAGCAGGTCCGCGAGGCGCTCAAGGCCCTGGCCGAGGTCATCGTCACCGAGGGCGAAGGAGAACCGGGCGTATCCCGGGCTGCCAAAGGCCTCGCCGGGAACGAAGGCAACCTTGGCCTGCTCAAGCGCCATGTCGGCAAGCTGCAGCGTCGACTCGATCTTGGTGCCAGCGACCGACTGGCCGATCAGACCCTCGAATGACGGGAAGGCGTAGAAGGCACCCTCGGGCAGGAGACACTCAACGCCGCGCATCCCTGACAGCAGCTTGTGCATTGCCTGGCGGCGCCGATCAAACGCGGTACGCATCTCGGCGACAGCGCTGAGGTCGCCGGACACGGCTGCCATCGCCGCGACCTGGGCCACGTTTGCAACGTTGGAGGTCTGATGCGACTGCAGGCTGGTCAGCGCCTTTGCCATGTCGGCCGGCGCGATGATCCAGCCGACCCGCCAACCGGTCATGGCGTAGGTCTTGGCAACGCCGTTCAGGACGATGCAGCGATCGGCCAACTCCGGCACGACCACCGGCATGGAGTGGAACTCATGGGCGTCGTACACGAGATGCTCGTAGATCTCGTCGGTGAGGACCCAGATGCCGTGCTCGACCGCCCAACGGCCGATCGCCTCGATCTGCTCACGGTTGTACACCGCGCCGGACGGGTTGGACGGGCTGACGAAGATGAGGGCTTTCGTCCGATCGGTCCTGGCCGCCTCCAGTTGCTCAACGGTGGCCTTGAAGCCATCGGCGATGGTGGTCTCAACCGAGACCGGCACCCCACCGGCGAGGCGAACCGGTTCGGGGTAGGTGGTCCAGAACGGCGTGGGGATCAGGACCTCATCGCCAGGGTCGACAACGCCGGCGAGGGCGTTGTAGACGGCGTGCTTGCCGCCGTTGGTCACCACGATCTGGGCCGGGTCAACCTCGTACCCGGAATCTCGCTTGGTTTTGGCGGCGAGCGCCTCTTTCAGTTCCGCCATGCCACCGGCCGGCCCGTAGCGGTGGTTCTTGGGGTCGCGGCACGCCTCGACCGCTGCTTCAACGATGTAGTCCGGGGTGGGAAAGTCGGGCTCGCCAGCTCCAAAGCCGACAACCGGTTCACCGGCGGCCTTCAGAGCCTTCGCCTTGTTGGTCACCGCCAGCGTCGCAGATGGGGCAATTGACGCAACACGAGCTGATATTCGGCCGTTGGCCATGGTTGGGTCTCCAAGTCGGATTGGAAGTCGGATTGGCGCGTCGTTCTCAAACGTGGTCCACCTACGGGGAACGAGGCGCTGTGGACGTGGTTCATCCTGGCAGAACCTGAGGCCAACGACTCGCAATTTTGCCGCTGAAACGGACTTTTTTGGCCTGGCTGGAACGACGCAGGAAAAAAACTCGTAGGTTTGTCCCCCGAGGCAGGGCGTTCGGGCGAGTAATACACATGGGAAGTGCCCAGGCTCCGGCCGTCACTCTTGTGCATGTGAACTCAGACGACAGCCTAGATGGGCTGGGGGCAGCCGATTTCAACGTTTTCTACCAGACCGAATATCGGTCTGTCGTTGGCCTTGCCTACGTTCTGTCCGGACGGGCCGGAGTGGCCGAAGACCTGACTCAGGACGCGTTCACCGAAGCCCACCGACGCTGGGCCGACATCTCGCAATACGAAAATCCTGGCGCCTGGGTCCGTCGAGTGCTGATCAACAAATCGTCTTCCAGAACCAGACGTCTGGTCGCCGAGACCAAAGCGCTGACACGGATTGGGTCCCGGCGAGCTGAGGTGTCGGAGCAACACGAACGATCCGAAGAGATATGGGCGGCGGTCCGCTCGCTCCCTCCCCGCCAAGCCCAAGCGGTGGCACTCCACTACTGGGAGGACCTGACACTGGCCCAGATAGCAGATGTGCTGGACTGTGGACCGGAGACCGTGAAGACACATCTGAAGCGGGGCCGAGCAGCCCTCGCTCGCAAAATTGGCGACGAAGGAGGGTATGAGCATGATTGAAGAGGAGCTCAGACGGGCCGCCGCCGAACTGCGAGACGAGCTACAGGCCGTCACCCCGCCACCGTTCAAGCCGCGGCCGCAGCTAGGGGGCCGCGTGCTGCTCGTCGCTGCGACAGCAGCCGTTGTTGTCATTGGCTTCACGCTGTTCGCCAGCGTGGACGACGGCCAGGACAACGACCCGGCGGACACGCCGACTCCCGACGTGAACGTCAGCGATGCCGACTCCGATCCAGATGGTGAGCAAGATCAGAACGACGTTCAGAGCGAACGGCCGGTGCCGGGGCCCGCCATCACCGACATCACCCACCGGCCCGCCACCGACATGGAGCGACCGGGCCAGGGGCGCTACGTGCTCGAGCCGGAGTTCGCCACCATCATCGCCGGTGTGACCGCAGGAGAGTCGGGGGCGGTCATAACGCCCATCCCGAACGGTGCCCCGTCGTGGAACGCCGACGGCTCACTCCTGGTGCTGTATGAGCCGGGCACGCGGGCCGGGGTCCCCGCGCTCTACGCCGGCCCCAACATTGAACGCATCGGGGCACTCCCGTTTGAGCCGTTGGACATCGAGCAGCTCCATTGGGATCCGTCTCGACCGAACCGTCTCTACTTCGTCGAAGGCAACGTGCTCCAGGCCTTTGACATCGAGTCGGTCAACCCACTGGCCGGAACCCAAACCGCCATCGCGCTGCCAGAACCCTGCACAGGCGCGCTCAGCACGCAACTGGCACACAAGCCGATTTCCGCCGACGGGCAGATGATGGGCTTGACCTGCGAAGGGGCGGACAGCATCGACTGGATTGCACTGAACCTCGAGACCGGCGAAACCTCCCGGGCGGCGGCCACCGGACGCCAGGCTCCGATTCCCACCGCGGACGGTGACCGGTTTGTCGTCGCCTCCGAAGAGGGCCTGATATCGGTGTTGGACGCCACGCTCCAGCCGACGGGAATCTCCTTCCAGGCCGAGACGAGCGAGTTCTATGTCATCAGGACCGACGACGGGCGCGACATTGCGGTAACCACCATCTTCAGCCTCGACGACGAGCTGGTTGGAGCGGTCATCGGCTTCGACCTGGCGACCGG
>CAZSTV010000136.1:0-2132 GCA_964609665.1 uncultured Acidimicrobiaceae bacterium | reverse complement strand
CCATCGTGGCGACCCAGTCGACCCGTCCGCGGCCGTCGGCCTCGCGACCGACTATCCCTATCCCCCAAGCGGTGTTGCGCTCTCAACATCGATCGCTGCCGACGGGATGGTCACGGTCTCCATCTTCGGTGTGGCGAACCCCTCAGGCCAGGACACGTTGGACGGCGAACTCCTCCTCGTGGACTTCAACACCGGCAACACGCCAACGGTCTATCGCCTCGGCCACCACCGCAGCCCCGACGAAGACGGAACCTTCGATCGGTACCGCTCCACCGCATGGACCGCACTTTCTCCCGACGGTTCCCAGATGCTGTTTGCCAGCCACTGGGGTGAAGACACCGTCGACACCTTTGTCATAGATATCGCCAACCTGCGCGACTCATAGGGACCGTCGGCGGAACAGACGCTCCCACCACAGCAACTCACGTCCAACAACTGACGCAAAGAAGGTGCAACCGTGCCCAGAGTTTCAGCGTGCTTTTTCGCGCTCTGTTTTCTGATGACCGCCTGCCAAGGCGATGACGCGCGCGCTTCCGGCATCGAACTGACGGATCAGGTCGGTTCAGAAGTCTCGGCCGATACGGCGCCACCAGGAGCCGACGACACCGATGAGACCGACGAGCAGAACGAGGAAGGCGAGTCTGCCATCTCCGTAGTCGGCGCCGATCAACCCACCGATGACGACCAGTCGATGGAAGACAGCAATTCTGAGAGCGATACCGACGGCAACTCGGATCGCGACACAGGCACAGGGACTGGCACGGGCACAGGCCGGACCGATGATGCGTCCGAGGACGGCGGAGGCCAGGACGCTTCGGCCGAAACCCCTGGCGACACCGAGGCGACACCATCGTCGCCTACCACGAGGCCATCACCTTCGACCACCGCAATGCCGACCACCGACGTGCCGGCCGCGGATGCACCGACAAACCCGGCGCCAACAACCACCGGCGCCCCGAGCGCCAACGCGCCGACAGCGCCTGCACCAACCGCCCCTGCGCCGACCAACCCTGTACCGACCACAGAGTCAGGGGGCGGGGCAGCGAACGCAAACCTGACCTGGGGCCTCGACCCGACCAGGCCGGACCGATCGTGGACCAGGCCCGCCATCAACCAGACCTATCGGGACCCGGCCTATCGCACCCAGCTTCGGCGGGTCACCTCCGCCGACGGAACCCGGTTTGACCGCAACACCTACAGCAGACGACAGGCGGAGAACGCCAACGGCACGATGTTCATGACCTACCACGGCGATGCCACCTATCGGGTGTACTCCGTCGCCACGACGAAACTGGTCAGAAACCTCACCATCGACGCTGACGGCGAACCGCAGTGGCATCCGACGGACCCGGCCCGGATCCGCCATGTTGCCGGAAGCAACTCATCCACCGGGGCGCTGACGTTGCTTGAGACCAACGTCAACACCGGTCGAGAAACCACCATCGCCGACCTGGGAGCCCGGGTGAAGGCTCGCATTCCCGGCGCTGACTACATCACCGACCGGGCCGAGGGCTCACCGAGTCGGAACGGCAACCGCTGGGCGTGGATCGTCTATGACAGCAACGAGAACATCCAGGGAATCGTCAGCTATGACCTTGCCACCGACACTGTGCTCGGTACCGCCACCGACCTGATCAGCAAGAACCTGGACTGGGTGAGCATGTCTCCGACCGGCAACTACGTGCTGGCCGGGCACTGGGAAGGCACCTACATCTACAACGCTGACATGACCAACCGTCGGCAGGTCACCGAGGCGTCCGAACACAGCGACATCGCCCTCGGTCGCAACGGCCGGGACACCTACGTCTACATCGACTTCCGTGATGGGAGCCCGACCGCGGGGTGGCTCACCGCGGTGGACCTCGTCAGCCTTGAGCGGACCCGCATCTTCAACGTGTATGCGGGGGCAAACACGTCTCTACATATCTCCGGCAAGGGCTACGACAAGCCGGGGTGGGTAGTGGTCTCCTCCTACAACTGCAAAGACACCGGTGCCTGGTCGTGCCAGAAGGTCATGGCAGTGGAGATCGCAAGCGGCGGTCGGGTGTTGAACCTGGCCCACACCTACAACTGTGGCAACAACTACTGGACCGAAACCCACGCCGTGGTAAACCGCAGCTTCGACGCCGGGT
>CAZSTV010000135.1:5808-15917 GCA_964609665.1 uncultured Acidimicrobiaceae bacterium | reverse complement strand
TCGAAATCCTGGACAAGATCCTCGATATGCGTCGCTACCTGACGCTGATGGAGTCCAACTTCCCGACAGAGCTCGGCAACGCCTTCCGGGCCATGGAGAACTCGTCCAACCCGTGGGCGATGAGCCAGACCACCCGGACCGACTGGGCGAAGGATCTCGGCATCGACGTCATCGAGCCGGACGAGATTCGGGAACAGGTTGAGCAGGGCGAGCCCTTCACTCACGAGTACCTGTACTGGGTTGGTTGCGCCGGCAGCTTCGACGACAAGAACCAGAAGGTCAGCCAGGCGATGTCCAAGCTGATGCGTCGGGCCGGCGTTGACTTTGCCATCCTTGGCCCGGCCGAGCTGTGTACCGGTGATCCGGCCCGCCGCTCCGGCAACGAGTACATCTTCCAGATGTTGGCCAAGCAGAACGTGGAAACGCTCAACGGCATCGGCGTCACCAAAATCGTCACCCAGTGCCCCCACTGCTTCAACACGCTCCAGAACGAATACCCCCAGCTCGGCGGCAACTACGAGGTGGTCCACCACAGCCAGTTCCTCGAATGGCTGATCGACCAGGGCAAGTTGGACGTCAGTGAGGCCAGCCTTGAAGAGCGGATCGTTTACCACGACTCTTGCTACCTCGGTCGCCACAACGATGTCTACATGTCCCCTCGCAACGTCATCGGCTCGCTGAAAGGTGTGCAGATCATCGAGGCGGGCCGGAACGGCACCCAGGGCATGTGCTGTGGCGCCGGTGGCGCCCGCATGTGGATGGAAGAGACCATCGGCACCAAGGTCAACGACGAGCGTTCACAGGAGCTGCTAGAGACCGGAGCGTCCCGCATCGCAACGGCCTGTCCGTTCTGCTACGTCATGATGGATGACGGCGTGAAGGGACATGGTGTCGAAGAGGAAGAAGTCAGGGTTGCTGACATCGCCATGCACCTGCTCGAAGCCATCGAAGAGGGTGAGAAGGCCCAACAGTTGCCGCTGGAGACCGCTGACTCACAGGAGCCGTAGCAGCACCTGCTCAGCACCTGTCCTGATCTGCGCTGTACCGCTTGAGTGCCGATAATTCGGCGCTCTTGCGGTGCCTATTCGAAGGCTTGGACCGAGAAACTTGCCACCGATACAGGCTCGTCGTCACCCGTGGCGCCCGTCGAGGTGTCCTCGCTGCCGATGAGCAGCTCCAAGGTTGATGCCTCGGTGCTGTAGGCGAACACCAGCTCCATGGAGACCGTGTTGCCATCGACCGATCGTTCTCCGGCCGTGGCCTGTAGGGCCCGGTGGGATCCGGACTCATCGGTCAAGGTCCACAGGTTCTTGTCGAAGCCGCCCCGCTCCAGTGCCCCTGGAGCACCTGAGACCGACACGGTGACCACGGCCAGATGCTGGCCGATCGGGGCCCGGTAGACGCCGTATTCAAGAGTGGTCGCCGCAGTGGTCAACTCGACGACCAGCTGGTTCAGTCGTGCCGGATCGTCCGCACCATCCACGGGCTCAAGGCTCTTGGGATAGACCGAAGGCACAACCTCGCCGTTGAGGCCGAGGTATTCGGGCCAACGGCCAGACTCGCCGATCTGGAGGGTGTAGGCGTCGAGGGAGGTGTCGATCTGCCCGCGAAGCTTGAAAACCCCCACTATTTGGTGGGTTTCTCCCGGTTCAACGACCAGGCGATTGTCATGATCAGCGTATTCAAACCGGTCGAGTGGGACCGTGGTTCCATCGGTTGTGGTCAGATTGATCAGCTTGCGGGAGAGACGGGCCTGAACGGTGGTGGTGTTCCGGACCGCCAGCTCGGCAACGACAATGGGCTGCCCGGAGTTGTTGACCGGAATGACCCTGGCGCCGACCAGCGCAATGTCGACCCCGGCGTAGCGGACCTGGGGGTAGGCCTCGAATTGACCGTCGGCGACGCCAAGGGCGGCGTCTTCAGCGGCCGCAACCTCGGACCCTGCAGTGAGCGGACCGAAGTCTTCACTGGTCACCAGGTCGAACCGGGTGATGGTCCCGGTTGCCAGCAGCAGTGCCGTGGTTACCCACCACGCCTTCCAGACGCTGTGGACCATTGACGGGCTGATGCGAGAACCAAGCCGCAGTCTGCTGGCCATCCCACCAACGCCCTGAGCCGCGTGCTGACTTTTGACATGGTGGGAAGTCATACTTCTATAATCACAGAAATAGACGGCCACGTCTCTACCGAATTGCTGGGTAAAGCCTGAAGTACGCTAGTTCTTTCGGCCCATGGCTCGCAGAGTCGATATGACCGCCCCCGTATGGGCCCAACCGCCGGGCCAACCTCTGCGTCGAGTCCTCGACTCAGTCTCTGCGCTCAGTCCTCGTGTTCGGGGACCGGGATGACGTAGCTCACCGGATCTGCGGTGGTGGCGCCGCCGGTAAGCACCATTTCCGTTGCCCCCGCATCGATGACGAACAGCACGTTGAGCGTGTCGTCGGCGGGTGTGGTCACCCGAAGCGGAGCAATGGTCTGCTCCCCGATCGCCAGTTGCCAGAACGCCGGCTCGGTGTGCGGCCCAGACCAGTTCACGCCAGCGCCGCCATCCACCGAGACTTCGATGAGCGCAACACGTTGACCAACAGCGGCCCTGTAGTGACCGGCGTTCAGGTCGATGGCCGCAAGAACCGGGGTGAGAACAATGGGGTCGGGGATGGTCGTGGTAGCGGGCACAACCATGGCCGGACCGTCGAACGAGCCGAATCGGGGATAGTCGGCATCGGGTGCAGGCCCAACGAGGGGAAGCGTGGCGGGAATTCGTCCCCGTTCGCCGATTTCCAGCGCCAACTCAGCGAGGTCGGGGTTCTCCAGCAGGTTTGGCTTGAAGACCAGCGTTACGAAAAGAGCTTCGCCAGGCTCCAGCGAGAAGATCTGGTCATCATCGATGAACTCGAACCGGTCCACCGTCTCACGGTGCCCGTCGGGCCAAACGAGGCGAACGTCGCTCGACCGGACTCGTGCGGTCACATCAGTGCCGGTGTTGGTGACCAACACCTCGGCCACAACGATGGGACGGCTTGTGATGTCGTCGGCTCGCTCAATCAGGCGTGACCCCAGCACCGACCAGCCCGTCGCGGCATAAATGACTGGAGCATCCAGGCGGGAGTCGAGGTTGAGGTCTATCGGGACCGTCGGTCCGGACTCGTCCTCGCCCGAGTTTGGTACCACCGTTGGGCCCGCCAGATCGACCAGATCAACATTGGCGATTTTGAACTCGTTGGCGGCCGCATGGTCTATTGCAATGGTGGCTAGTCCGACCATCAGGCAGGCGGAGAGCAGCATCCAGGCGCCGAAGAGGTACCCAAAGCTCCTCGATCCAGTCGCCACCATCAATTCCGCCACATATACATTGTCCACTCCCGGCCCGCCCCCGGGAACAGAGATGACACAATGACATGTGGTTGAAATCTGAAACGCGCCCGACCTGTCGGTCTACGCCATCATCCGTACTGGATCAGCCGAGGGCTGCCCGGAGCGCCGCTTCTTCGTCGGCCGCCCACCGTTGGGAGACCGGGGACTCCGAAACGAAGCCATTGGAGCCGTGAAACGCCCCCGGATAGACGTGCAGCTCCGCGGCGACGCCGGCCCGCATCAGCTCGGTGGCGTACGCCACGTCCTCATCCAAGAACATGTCGAACTCGCCGACGTTGATGTATGCCGGGGGCAGCCCGCTCAGATCGGCGGCCACCGACGGCGACGCGTACGGCGATACCTCCCCATTAGCGCCGCCGACTCCCTCGCCCAGGTAGGCGGCCCACCCGGCAAGATTGGCGCTGCGGTTCCACACCCTGGTGTCGGCGATGGCCTGGCTGCTGACGGTCTCGTTGCGGTGGTCCAGCATGGGATAAATCAACAGTTGGAAGCAGATGTCTGGCCCGCCGCGGTCCCTGGCCATCAATGCGAGACCGGCAGCAAGGCCGCCACCGGCGCTGGCCCCGCCAATCGCCAGGCGCTGCGGGTCAATACCAAGCTCTCCGGCATTGGCAGCCATCCAGGACAAACCGGCGTAGCAGTCATTCATTGGGGCAGGGAACGGGTGCTCCGGGGCGAGCCGGTAATCCACCGAGACAACAAGGCAGGACAGACTGGAGGCCCTGGCCGCGCAGTCGTAGTCGTTCATGTCAACCGAGCCAAGCACCATGCCGCCGCCGTGGATCCAGTAGAGCGCCGGGGCGTTGGCCGCCAGGTTGTCCGGTCGATAGACCCGGACAAGCACGTCAGGGTCGCCATCCAAGCCGGGAACGTGGACGTCCTCAACGGTGACGTCGGATGGCAGCGGCGGCGCGGGGATCGCCGCCATGAGCGCCGCCAAATTGACCCGCGTCGTTGCAATGTCGGTCAGGTCGAGCAGGTCGGGCGGCAGCGCGCTGAGAACCGCCAAGTGGTCCTGGTCGAGGCGGGCTTCAAGGTCAACCGGTTGCTGGCTCATGGGCCAACCCTATTGCCTCGGTAACGCTGGTTCTAGTCGAAGTTCTCCCAGTAACGGCTGGGCCTCGGACCCTTCTGGCCCTGGTACTTCGAGCCGAGCTTGCTGGTGCCGTAGGGCTGGTCGGCCTCGGTCGTCATCTGGATGAAGCTGATCTGGCCGATCTTCATGCCCGGGTAGAGCGTGATCGGCAGGCTGGCCACGTTGGAGAACTCCAAGGTGAGCTGGCCGTCCCAACCAGCGTCGACGAAGCCGGCGGTGGTGTGGATCAACAGGCCCAGCCGGCCAAGGCTGGATTTGCCTTCGATCCTGCCAACAAGGTCGGCGGGGATGGCCACCCGTTCCGCCGTCGAGCCGAGCACAAACTCACCGGGGTGAAGGATGAACGGATCATCGTCGGACGCCTCGACGGTGTCGGTCAGTTGTTCGAGGTTCGCCTTCACATCGATGTGGCTGAAGGTGTGGTTCCGGAAGACGATGAACCGGTGGTCCAAGCGCAGGTCAACCGAGGACGGCTGGACCGAACGTTCGTCGAACGGTTCAATCACAATCCGGCCGTTGGCGATCTCTTTTTTGATGGTGTGGTCTGAGAGGATCACGACTGAGAACTTTAGCGCGCGGGCCCACTGAACGCTTCAGACGTCAGCGAATGCAGCTTCTCTGGATTCACCACCGCATGTACCCGTCGCACGAGGTCCCCGGCATGCTCGACAATCACCACGGTGACCGGATTGTCGTCGACGACTACGAGAATCGCAGGCTGCTTGTTGACCCGGAGCCGACGGATCTCCAACGCACCCTCGTCAGGTTGCGGGAGGCGAGCGGCCAGGTTGACCAACAGCCTCGCCACCCGATCCGGCCCGACGACCGGTTGGCGGGCCGCCCGGTGGTCCTTGCCGCCGTCGCTGAGGTGCACCACATCCTCGGTCATGAGGGCCATCACTTCGCCGATGTCGCCACCGAGGACCGCTCCTATCAACCGGTCCGTCAGTTCAGATTCGACCTCGGGCACTGGGGCGTCAAGCGGGTTCGCCTTCCGAGCCTTCAGCTTGTTTCGAGATCGGCTTGCGAGTTGGCGACAGTTGACCTCGTCCTTGCCGACCATCCCTGCGATCTCTCGGTAGGAATAGTCGAAGACGTCGTGCAGTAGGAAGCAGGCCCGCTCCACCGGAGTCAGTTGTTCCAGCAAGTAGAGGTAGCCAATGGTCAACGACTCGTCCAATACCGCGACGTCCGCCGGGTTTGAGCCATCGTCATCGGGCGTGGGGATGGGTTCTGGCAGCCAGGGGCCCACGTACACCTCTCTTTTCACCTGGGCGGAACGCAGGCGATCAATGCCTGCTCGTGTGGTCATGGTTGTCAGATAGGCGGCGGGGTTCTGGATCGACGAGCGGTCTGCCCGCAGCCACTTTTCGAACACGTCCTGAAGCACGTCCTCTGCGTCGGACATGGTGCCGAGTAATCGATAGGCGACCGCCATCAAGTTGCTGCGCTCCGCGGTAAACAGCTGGTCCGCAGTAACTTGCTGCTGCGCAGATGCTTGCTGGTTCGCAGTTGCCTGCTGCTGCGCAGTAACTTGCTGCTGGAGGTCGGCGGCGGTCATGTGGCAACCATAGCTGTGGCCCGCCTCGAGCTATCGGCCACGATCGCTCGGATCGACTCGGCCGCGCTCGCTGCGGTCGCGTCGGCCAGGAGGCCGGTATCGCCGACCCAGTCCCCTGACACGTAGACCCCGGGGTGACCGGCAACCGACGGTTTCGGTCGGCCAGCGAGGCCACCCGACGACGCCAACGGCATACCCCAGGTAACGGTCAGCTTGTGGAGGTAGCGGGTCATGGTGATGGCACTTTCGACAACGCCAACCCGCTCGGCATGGGCCAACAGGATCCGCTTTGTCTCCTCGACCGAACGTTCACCGCCGGGACGGATGTAGCGGGCCAGCGACACGAGCGACTGACCTGTCGGGGCCATGTCATCCGCCACCGAATGAGACGCGAGATACAGGCCGGTGTCCAACCCGAGGTGCACACCGACCGGTGGCGGCCCGGCCAGCCCGACGTCCATGACCGACGCCTGGACCGGCGGGCCTGCCACTGCTTCCAGGCCGGCGCCACCGAGCAGGCGATCGCACAGGCCGGGAGAGCCGACGGCGATGAGCGTGTTCGCCGCCGGGTAGATGGCTTCGGGGGTATGAGCCACCTGCAGTGGAAACTCGGTGCCGGTGGTGTCGCTCGTGACCGCGGTAACGGCGACGCTGACCCTGGTCAGACGGCCGGACTCTGCGGCCGGGCGGAGCCGGGCTTCCAGTTGGTCGACGATGGTCGCCCAACCGCCGCTGACGTAGATGACCCCGTCGCCCAACGCCATCTTCAATTGTTCGACCGCCGCGCCTGCGCTGGCGAGGTCGGCAGCGGGGTTGTACGTCGCCAGGTTGATGAGGCCGCTGAGCAGCGAACGCAGCCGCGGTTCGTCGGTAACATCGTCGAGCCAGTCGGCAACGGTCACCGAGTTCAGCGGCCCGGTGTCCAGCTTGGGCAACCGGACCATCAGGACCGCCAATTGCCGCTTGGCCTTGGCGGGCAGCAGCGAGGTTTTGAGCATGGACAGCGGACCCTGGGGCAGGACGTCGGTCCGATCGGCGATGGAACCAAGCGCGCCTTTCAACGTTGGGGGCGAACCGGTTGGCACGATGCCAAGTGAGCCAAGCACCGATCGAAGTTCACCGGAGAGATACAGGGCGTGGGGGCCCTGGTTGAGGGTGAACCCTTCATGATCTGAGGACGTGGCCCGACCGCCGACCGAGCGTTGCTTCTCGATGAGGCGGACTGAAAGTCCGGCGTCGAGGGCAAGGTTGGCCGCGATCAGACCACCGAGGCCACCGCCGATGATCTGCACATCGACAGGCTCGGCCCGCTGGGATTCGGTTTGGCTGGAAGTGGGAAGTGTCTCGCTCATACCCCCTCGACGGGACAGGGGTGTGAAACGTGACAGCTTTTCCAGAGTTTTCTTACAGCTCGACGATGACCGCTTTGGTCACCGGTGCAAGCGACCGCAGGCGATCCAGCACTGCGCCATCGGGCGCCGAGTCGAGGTTGATGAACGACAGCGCCTGGGTGCGGTCTGCGTTGCGGCCTAGACGCCACTCGGCGATGTTAATATCGAAGTCTCCGAGCACACCGCCGACACTGCCGATAACTCCGGGCACGTCTTGGTTGAGCATGAGTAGCACCGTGCCGCTCGGGTCAGCTTCGAGGCGATAGTCCGAGACCTGGACGATCCTGGGGTGATCGTCGGTGAAGATCACACCGGAGACCGTGCGTTCGCCGTCGGCCCAGCTGACCCGGCAGGTGATCTGGTTGCGATAGTCGGCCTTACCAAGGCCGACCGAGCGGGAGATCTTCAGGCCGTTTTCTCGAGCCAGGATTGGTGCGTTGACGAAGTTGACCGAGTCTGGCATTGCCGAATCGAGGATGCCTTTCAGCAGACCGGCCGCAACCGGGCGCATCAGGTCCTCGGCATCATCTGCGTAGAGCTCCAGCTCGACCTGTTCGATGGCGGAGTCGGCCATCGCCGTCTGCAACCGACCGATCTTGGAGGCCAGGCTGATGAACGGATTGGCTCTTGCGAAATCCAGACCCGGAGCGAACGCCAAGTTGACGCTGTTGCTGATGTGGTCGCCCCGCAACGCGGCCAGGACCTGTTCGGCAATTTCAATGGCGACGCTGCGCTGCGCTTCGGTGGTTGAGGCGCCGAGGTGAGGGGTGTGGATGACCTTGGGGTGACCGACAAGGGGGTGGTCGTCGGCGGGCGGCTCCACGTCGAACACGTCAATCGCCGCGGTGCGAAGGTGACCGGCGTCCAGTGAGCGAGCCACCGCATCGGCGTCGACAAGACCACCCCGGGCGGCGTTGATGAGAACGGTGCCGGGTTTGGTGAGGGCGAGGCGCTCATCGTTGATGAGGTTCCGGGTGTCGTCGGACAGCGCCGTGTGGAGGGTGATGTAGTCCGCCGAGGACAGCAACTCGTCAAGGTCGACAAGCTCAATGTTGGCGTCGCGGCCCACTCGCTCGCTGACGAACGGGTCGTAGGCGACGATGGACATGCCGAAGGCCTGGGCCCGGGAGGCGACCGCTCGCCCGACTCGACCGAAGCCGACGACGCCGAGGATCTTGCCCTTCAGCTCGGATCCGGTGAACGACGAGCGCTCCCACGCTCCGGAGGCCATCGAGTTGTGGGCCGACACGATGTTGCGGGCCGAGGCCATGATGAGCGCAAAGGTGTGTTCGGCCGTCGCGGTGGTGTTGGCGTCCGGCGTGTTCATGACGATGACACCGCGGCGGGTCGCTTCGTCAACGTCGACGTTGTCTATGCCAACCCCGGCCCGACCGACCACCTTCAACCGTTCACTGGCTTTGAGGACCGGTGCGGTGACCTGGGTTCCGGAGCGGATGACCAGCGCGTCGTAGTCGACGATGGCGTCGACCAACTCGGATTCGGACAGGCCGGTGCGAACGTCGACCGAGATGTCATCGGCTTCGGTGAACACGGCGACTCCGTCATCACCGAGCTTGTCGGAAATCAAAACGTTGAACATGGCTGTAGCAATTCCTTGTTGGGGGTGGAGATCTTTGGAGGCGGCTGTCGGTGAGCGATCTGCGGTGATCAGCAAGACACGAAGCGCTGCTCCAGTTTGGCATCGTTGAACCGTAGGGCTCCGGCTTCGATGGCGGAGAGACAATTCTTGGCGACAGGACCGTGGTCGCTGTCGACCATTTCTTTTACCCGTTGCGGGCCGAGGGCCAGCGCCAGGATGGGAGCGATGGACTCGGACGTGATGACTACCGGTGCCGTGTCGACGACAGCCGGTCGGGATACCACGCCGGCGAAGGCGACGAACAGGTCGACCTCGCTGCTGGCCGCCAGGTCGCTGACACCGTCGCCGACCAACAGCCGTCGGCCGGGCGTGGTGACCGAGTTCTTGATGACATCGGCTTTGCCGGTGGTGGTTGTCAGGTGCCCCTTGTCGTGCTCGGCGTAGCGAGGATCTGCGGTGCCGTCCCACCATTCGCCGGCCAGCGGATCGAAATGAGTGCCGACCGCTTTGACACGGTCCGGGTCAACGCCGAGCCAGGTGGCAAACTCCGCCACGGGCTCTCGGAGGCCGCCGCTGATGATCCACGTCTCGGTTCCCACCGTGTCGAGCGCGGCGATGACCGCCTGGGCGTCGGGCACAGCGGACGACTTGTACTTCTCTTTGACGTTGCGGATCTCCGCCTTTGTCGGGTTGAGCAGCGAGAGGCGGCGTCCGTATACCTCTTCTAGGGGGACGGATCCGTCCATCGCCGCGTCGGTGAGCGCCGCTACTTCCTGCTGAGATTCCGGGTCGCCTGAGAGTTCGTCAATCCCCTCGACCGCAGAAAGGGTCGAGTCGCAATCGAAAAGCGTTACCGGGTAGGGCCTCCAGCGCACCCTTCAAACGATAGAGGGCGGTGAGGGCCGCCCCAGTTAACTCTTTGTAAGGGTTTGGCGATTCGAGAGTGGCAGTGGGCACATTCGACGGTCTGTGGGGCATCTGGCGCGGAACGGTTCCACGAAGCGGAAGCAAAAGGAATCTCCGGAAATTTGAAAGTTACGGAACCGATTGATCACGTCATGTGTGTTAGTTGGGTGAAGCTGCCAC